>JANQQD010000227.1 GCA_028285185.1 Anaerolineae bacterium
CCCGCTCCCGACTTCCGAATTTCGCCATAGTCTCTTATGTAACTCGACCTTCAAGCAAAGACCAGTGGAGCGCCGATAGGTGAACGGCACGATCGAGACGGAACGGCTGAGCGGACCGCATCTCGCCGAAGCAGTAGAGCGGACGGGCGCACAGCTTTCGCGCGTGCGAAGTGAGATCGGGCGCGTCATATTCGGACAAGGCGCGGTGATCGAACAGACACTGGTCAGCCTGCTGGCAGGCGGCCATGTGCTGTTGATCGGCGTGCCCGGTCTGGCCAAGACGCGCCTGGTGGAAACGCTCGGCACCGTGCTGGGATTGGAAGCGCGCCGGATCCAATGCACACCCGACCTGATGCCGGCGGACATTCTCGGCTCGGAGGTGATGGAAGAGGGCGCCGACGGCAAGCGCGCCTTCCGCTTCATCCCCGGCCCCGTCTTCTGTCAGCTGTTGATGGCCGACGAAGTCAACCGTGCCAGCCCGCGCACCCAGTCGGCGCTCCTGCAGGCCATGCAGGAACACCGCGTCTCGGTCGCCGGCCACTATCATGGCTTGCCGCAGCCATTCCACGTGCTGGCAACCCAGAACCCGCTGGAACAGGAAGGCACCTATCCGTTGCCGGAGGCGCAGCTCGACCGGTTCCTGATGCAGGTGGATGTCGGCTATCCGGACCTTGAGGCCGAGAAGGGCATGCTGATTGCGACCACCGGCGCTGAACAGGTGCAGGTCTCACCGGTCCTCGAAGCCGGCGACCTGGAACTTGCCCAGCAGCTTGTCCGGCGTCTGCCGGTCGGGGAAAGCGTGGTCGAAGCCATCCTGTCCCTGGTCCGTCGGGGCCGCCCAGACAGCACCGATCTTGAGAAGGTGCGGGACTATGTGGCTTGGGGGCCGGGGCCCAGGGCCAGCCAGGCATTGATGCTCGCCTCGCGCGCGCGGGCGCTTCTCGACGGCCGCTATGCCCCTTCCGTCGACGACGTGATTGCGCTTGCGCCGGCCGTGCTGCGCCACCGCATGGCGTTGAATTTCGCGGCCCGGGCTGCGGAGGTGCCGATCACGATCGACGACGTGATCGAACTTCTGATCGCCCCGCACCGGTAGGCCGGCCGGACCCATGTCTTCCGCCGCGACCGACCGCCACGGCATGCCCAAGCGCCGTCGCGCCGAAGCGCTTGCGGCAACCATGCCGCCGCTGATGGTTGCGGCCGAGCGTGTCGCAGCCACTGTGGCGCAAGGCGTGCACGGGCGCCGGCGTGTCGGTCCCGGCGACAGTTTCTGGCAGTTCCGGCCATACCAGGCTGGAGATTCCGCGCATCGGATCGACTGGCGCCAAACGGCGAAGGGCCAATCGGTCTTTATCCGCGAGCATGAATGGGATGCCGCCCAGACGGTCTGGCTCTGGCGTGACGGCTCGCCGTCGATGGAGTACGGCTCTGTACCCGGGGCCTCAAAGCGGGACCGGGCGGAGATCCTGCTGCTGGCGCTGGCCTCTCTCTTGACCCGCGCCGGTGAGCGGGTGGCACTGGTCGGCGGCGGCGATCCCCCGGCGGCCGGTCGTGTCAGCCTGAGCCGGATCGCCATGGCGCTCGGGACCGGCACGAACCCGGTCGGCCTGCCGCCTATGCTGGATCTGCCGCGCTCGGCGGAATTGGTGCTGTTCGGGGATTTCCTGAGCCGTCTGGAAGAAATGGACCGCGTCGTACGTTTCTTCGCTCAACGTGGCGTCCGCGGGCATCTCTTTCAGGTCCTCGATCCGACGGAGGTGCAGCTGCCGTTCAGCGGCCGTGTCCGCTTTTTCGGTTTGGAGGCCGAGGGGGAAACGCTGGTGCCGCGCGTGGAAGGCGTTCGTACTGCGTATCTGGAGCGGCTCGCTCAGCATCAGAAGGGGCTGGCGGCTCTGGCCAGGGCGGCGGGATGGACCTATGCGATCCATGCCACCGACCGGCCGCCCCAGACGGCCTTGCTGTCGCTGTTCAATGCGCTGGGGACATCCCCGCACTCTTCGCGGCGCGCGGGAGCACGGTGATGCTGAGCCTGGGACCCCTGGTCTTCGCGCAACCGCTGATCCTTGCGGCGCTCGGCATTCTGCCCATCATCTACTGGCTTTTGCGGGTGACGCCGCCGGCCCCGCGTCGCCTTGCCTTTCCGGCGATCCGGCTGTTGTTCGGGCTGGCCGCAAGGGAGGAAACGCCCGCCCGAACGCCTTGGTGGCTGTTGGCCCTGCGCCTGCTGATTGCGGCACTGGTGATCCTTGGGCTGGCCCGGCCGCTGATCAATCCCAGTGCCGATTACCCGGGCACCGGCCCGATCATCCTGGTGGTCGACAACGGATGGGCCGCAGCGTCGGACTGGACAGCCAGGCGCGCCCATATGGACGACGTGATCGACCGCGCTGAACGGCAGGGCCGGCGCGTCATCGTGCTGGCAACGGCGCCGACCGAAGCGGGCGAGGCACCGGCACGCTCGGTGCCACTCAGGCCGACGGAAGCCCGCGCTCTGCTGGAGGCGCTGTCGCCCCAGCCATGGCCCACAGACCGCGCGGCGGCGCTGGTGGCGCTTGAGGACCTGACGCTCGATCATGCGGCCCATGCTGTCTGGCTGACAGATGGTGTCGGCGATGGTGAAGAACGCGCACTCGCAGCCCGTCTGCAGCAGCTAGGCAGTGCGGATGCGCTTGTCCCCCAAGAGGCGATGCCGCTGTTGATGACGCCACCGTCGCTCGATGGCCTCTCGCTCAGGGTCGGTATCAGCAGACCGGAAGCGGGCGCGCCGCGGAGCATCACGGTGCGTGCTGCCGCCGCGGACGGCCGACCGCTCGGCCGAGAAACGGTGGTGTTCGGCGAGATGGAGACAGAAAGCGAAGCGACCTTCTCGCTGCCCGTTGAGTTGCGGAACGACGTCGCCCGCATCGATGTTGAGGGGCATGCCAGTGCCGGCGCCACTGTCCTTTTGGACGACCGGTGGCGTCGTCGCCCGGTCGGGCTTGTCTCGGTCGGTGCCGAAGCCGAAATGCAGCCGCTTTTGGCCGATACGCACTATATCCAGCGGGCGCTCGAGCCCTTCAGCGAGCTTCGCCACGGTGATGTGCTGGGACTTCTCGAGAGCGGGGTCGCCGTGCTTGTGCTGCCGGATATCGGTCAGCTCAATGCGGACGAAGCCGCGGCGGTCGAGAGCTTCGTGTCTGACGGCGGGGTGTTGATCCGGTTTGCCGGACCGCTGATGGCGGTCAGCCCGGACGACCTCTTCCCTGTGCGTCTGCGGCTCGGCGACCGGACCCTGTCCGGCGCGTTGAGCTGGACCGAGCCGATGCCGTTGGCTCCGTTCGAGCCTGGCACCCCGTTTGCCGACCTCACCGTTCCGGACGATGTACTGGTCGGCCGGCAGGTGTTGGCGGAGCCGAGCCTGGATCTGTCGGATCGCACCTGGGCTCGCCTGGTCGACGGCACGCCCCTGGTCACGGCGGACCGCCGCGGACAGGAGGGCCAAGGCGGCTGGGTTGTGCTGGTGCATGTCACCGCTGGGCCCGAATGGTCGAACCTGCCCTTGTCCGGACTGTTCGTCGAAATGCTGCGACGTCTTGTGGAGTTGAGCAGTGCGTCACAGGCCATGGGCACGGTTGCTGGACCAGGGACGTTGGACCCCATAGTCACGCTGGACGGCTTTGCGCGCCTGGGCACCCCGCCTGCCATGGCTAGTCCGCTGTCGCCGGATCAGTTGGGCGATCCTGAGATCGGTCCAAGATCCCCGCCGGGTCTGTACGGCACCGAAGATGCCCGTCGGGCGCTCAATCTGGGCGATGTGATCGAAGCCGTAGAACCCTTGGGCCCGCTTCCCGCCGGGGTGTCCGTCTCGGGCTATGAGCGGGCCCGTGAACTGGACCTGATGCCTTGGCTGATGGCGGCCGCCTTGGCACTCATGATCGCCGACCTGGCAATCTCGCTGATGCTACGGCGGGCCGTCGCTTTGCCGCTAAGGCCGCGAACAGCCGCCGGAATCGCAGCGGCGGTCGCGCTGGGGCTGTCGGCACTCCCCGGCGACGCGCGTGCGGACGAGACATTCGCGCTGACGGCGGCGAATGAAACCTATCTTGCCTACGTCATCACCGGCGACCCCACGGTCGACGAGATCAGCCGGGCCGGATTGGAGACTCTGAGCCTGGTGCTGCGGACCCGCACGGCTGTGGAAGCTGCCGGGGCGTTGGGTGTGAATGTGGCGACCGACGAACTGGCCTTTTTCCCGCTGCTCTACTGGCCGGTCACGGATACGCAGCCGGCGCTCAGCACACAGGCTGTAGAGCGGCTGAACGACTATCTGCGCTTTGGCGGCACGATCGTGTTCGACACGCGCGACCAGGGCGTGGGCGGGGAATTCGGCAGCCGCGTGGCGCGCATGCAGGAACTGACGGCAGGCCTCGACATCCCGGAGCTGACGCCCGTGCCGCCGGAGCACGTCCTGACCAAGGCCTTCTATCTGATGCAGGACTTTCCCGGCCGCTATGCCGGCGGTGAGGTCTGGGTGCAGACGACCGAAGAGCATATCAACGACGGCGTATCGTCGATCATCATCGGCGGCAACGACTGGGCGGCCGCCTGGGCCGCCGACGGCCTGGGCCAGCCTCTATTTGCCGTCGTGCCCGGTGGTGACCGTCAGCGGGAGATGGCCTACCGCTTCGGCGTCAACCTGGTCATGTACGCGCTGACCGGCAACTACAAAGCCGATCAGGTCCATGTGCCCGCCATCCTGGAGCGGCTGGGCCAATGATGGCGACGACGGACATCGCCTTCGGCCCCCTGCTGCCCTGGGCGGTGCTGGCGCCGCTGTTTACCGTGGCAGCCCTGGTGCTGGTCGCAACCGCTGTTGCGCGGGCCCGGGGGCTGGTCTGGCGCAGCTTCGTGGCGCTGGCGCTGGCGCTGGTCTTGCTGAACCCCTCGGTCGTGCGCGAACAGCGCCAGCCCATCGACGATGTCGCCGTCGTCGTCGTCGACCGCTCTCCCAGCCAGGCGACGTCGGACCGCACGGAGCGCACGGATGCGGCCTTGCTGGATCTGCGCGAGCGGCTCGGCCAATTCGACGACCTGGATGTCCGCGTCGTGACGACGGCGGACGCGGCGGCCGATGGTCCCTCCATCGAAAGCACTCAGCTGTTCGAGGCCCTGAACCAGGCAATCGCAGATGTGCCGAGGCGGCGTCTGGCCGGCGTTGTGCTGCTGACCGATGGCCAGGTGCACGACGTCCCGAGGCTGGAGCAGCTCGAAGGCGGCGCGCCCATCCATACCCTGTTGACGGGCCCACGGGACGAAGCCGACCGAAGGCTTTCTCTGGTGCAGGCGCCGGCCTTCGGCCTGGTCGGACAGCCCGTCACGGTCACGCTGCGGGCGGACGATCTACCGGCGCTGGGCGGCGGCGGGTTCGCCTCCGTAACCGTGCACGCGGACGGGGAAGAGGCAGGCCGGCAGCCGATCCCACTCGGCGTCGACTACGATCTGCATCTGATGATCGACCATGGCGGCACCAATGTCTTCGAGATCGAGGTCGAGCCGTCCGACCGTGAGCTGTCGTTGGCCAACAACCGGATTGCGATCGTCGTCAACGGCGTGCGCGACAGGCTGCGCGTGCTTCTGGTCTCCGGCGAGCCGCATCCGGGCGAACGCACCTGGCGCAACATTCTGAAGAGCGACCCCAGCGTGGATCTGGTGCATTTCACCATTCTGCGCCCGCCGGAAAAGCAGGACGGCACGCCGATCAACGAGCTGTCGCTGATCTCCTTTCCAATCCGGGAGCTTTTCGAGCTCCGGCTGAACGAATTCGACCTGATCATCTTCGACCGGTACCGGCGCCGCGGCGTTCTGCCGGGGCTCTACCTCGCCAATATCGCCAACTATGTCCGCAACGGCGGCGCCTTCCTGGAAGCGAGCGGACCACAGTTCGCCTCGCCGTTCAGCCTCTACCGCACGCCACTGGGCGACGTGCTGCCGGGCGAACCGACAGGCGAGGTCCTGGAGGAGGGCTACAGCCCCCTGGTGACCGATCTCGGCCTGCGCCATCCCGTGACGGCGGGGCTGCCGACATCCGGCGGGTCTGCGGGCGGCTGGGGGCGCTGGTTCCGCCAGATCGAGGTGGCGCCGACCGGCGGTGCGACCGTCATGACCGGTGTGGGCGGCCGGCCGTTGTTGATGCTGGACAGGGTTGCGGACGGCCGCGTGGCCCAGTTGATGAGCGACCATATCTGGCTGTGGGCGCGCGGGTTCGAAGGCGGCGGCCCCCAGGCGGAGCTGTTGCGGCGGCTGGCCCACTGGCTGATGCAGGAACCGGCGCTGGAAGAAGACGACCTGCGCGCCGACGTCTCGGGCACCACGATCGAGGTGGTACGCCGCAGCCTGGACCCCGCCGGTGGTACGGTCACGGTGACGACCCCCTCGGGCGAAACGGTGGAGATTATGCTGGAAGAGGCGTCGCCGGGCCGCGCGGTGGGCCGCTATGAGGCGGCAGAGCCGGGCATTTTCCGGCTCGGCGATGGCGACCTCTCGGCCCTCGCCGTTGTCGGATCGCCGAACCCGCCCGAGCTTTCCGATCTTCGGACGACCGATGAAGTTCTCGGCCCGGTTGCCGAAGCGACCGGCGGCGGCGTTGTCTGGCTTGAGGATGACGGGGTGCCGGACATTCGCCGCGTGCGGCCGGATCGCCTTTCTGCAGGTGGCGACTGGATCGGCATGCGGGCGAATGGCGACTATCTGGTCACGGGCGTTGCCGAGGGATCGCTGCTGCCGCCCGGGCTTGTACTGATTCTCGTGATCAGCGGCCTGCTCGCCGCCTGGCGGCGGGAAGGGCAGTAGCTGCACGCGGCGGGGCCAGCCGGCACCGGCAGCCGACGAACCTCTTGTCTGCTTTCACCGGCCATGGCATCGATTTGCGTCGTCTCTGAACGGTCGGCCGCCGGTCTGGCGCCTAATCGTGGCTTTCGGCCATCATCAGACGGTTCTGAGACAACCGGCGCTGCGAGAGCGCCGCACCGGAAACCCAGATGGCGGAGTCCGATATGCTGGCCGGCGATTTCGGTTACGGGTTCGAAACCGCGTTTGCCACATTGCCACTCGTGCTGCTTCTTGTGACGGGCGGTCTGCTGGCGTTCCAGATGGGCGGTCAGGGCATGTGGCGTGTGCCGCTGGCCATAATCGGGGGGATGCTGCTGGGTGTCCTCGCGGCGCACCTCGAAATGCCCATGCCCTATCGCGGCTGGGTGCCGCTCGGCGCGATCACTGTCATCGGGCTGGGCATCGCCCTGAGGGTAGAGCCGCCGACCTGGCTGGCCATGGGGGTGGTTGCCATTCCCGCCCTCTATATCGGGCGACAGGTGCTGGGGCTGGGCGAACTCGCAGCGTTCACGTGGGTGGGTCTTGGCATTGGGCTCACGATCGTGATGGCGGCGTCGATCGGTCTCGCCAATTTGATAGACAGCGTCGGGGCGACGCGTGTGCTGCAGTTCGCCGGCGGCGGAATCGCGGTGGCGTGCGTCCTGATGCTGGCTGGCGTCATCCCTATTCCCTGATCGCGCGCCGTTCCGTCAGATGCGCTTTAGGCCATAGTTAAGCTGGGTGCCGATCCTCTTGAAGCCCAGTCGGTCGTAGAGCGGCCGGAGTTCCGGCGTGCTCGACAGCCAGGCGACGCGGTGGCCCTGCGCGAAATGGTCGGCAAGCAACCGATAGCAGAGGCCTGCCGCGATGCCGCGGCGACGGTAGGCCGGCAAGGTGCCGACCCCTGCCAGCTCGGCAGCCCCACCGCCGATCAGCAGGTTGGCGCCGCCGACGATCTCACCCTCCACGCGCGCCAGGGCGGCCTGAATGGTTCCGTCGGACAGGCCCGTGCGCAGGATCGTGCGCCAGCCGGTCACCCCGTCGCCGCTGCCGAGATCGAAGCAACGCGTCAGCACGCTCAAGAAGCCCGAGACGCCGGACTCGTCGTTTGGCTTGACGAACTCCACCCGCGCGCGGCTTTGCATCGGCCGTACCTGCAATGCGCCGGCATCCAGCACCATGACCTGTGCGGTCGATTCTCGCTTGATTCCGGTCACTTCCAGCACCGGGGTCAGGGTCGGAAAGCACTCAGCGAAGTATTCCAGGCGCAGCGTGCGCTCGCGGCTGTTGAAGGTCTGCATCAGCGCGGCGACCGCGCCCGGCCAGTCGTCGCAGTCGGCGACCGGAAGGGCCACGCTCAGCAGGTATTCGCGGCTGTCGCGAGAGAAATATGCGCGGAACGGCCCGACGGCGACCGTGTCGCGGCCAAGGGCGGCGGTCGCCTGGAGGTTGCGGATCAGAGCCCTGAGGCGGTCCAGGGTCACGACAGCGCCGGCTCGAGCCTGTCCATGGCCTCCGTCAGACGGGCGGGCGAGCAGGCAAAGCAGAGCCGCATATAGCCTTCGCCGCCGGGGCCGAAAGCCGATCCTGGCGCGAGCCCGACATTGGT
The DNA here is from genome assembly GCA_028285185.1 of Anaerolineae bacterium. Lineage (GTDB taxonomy): Bacteria > Pseudomonadota > Alphaproteobacteria > DSM-16000 > Inquilinaceae > JACKIG01. Next base: position 8,456 of record JANQQD010000227.1, read on the forward strand.
CTCGTCGACCAGGCGAAACGCCAGCGCGCGGCTGTCGGTCTCGCCGTCGACAGAGAAGAAGGCATAGAAGGCCCCGGCCGGGCGAGCCAGCCGCACGCGCGGCAAGGCGCCCAGGCGCTGGCAGACGATGTCTCGGCCGACGCGGCACTGCTGGCGGATGGTCTCGATCGTCCCCAGCCCGTCTTCCAGTGCCGCGATGGCGCCGTATTGCAGAAAGGTCGCCACGCCCGACGTATTGTACTGGATCAGGTTCTCATAGATCTGGCCCAGAGCCGCCGGGGCCACCACCCAGCCGACCCTCCAGCCAGTCATGGCCCAGTTCTTGGAAAAGCTGTTGACGACGATCAGCCGTTCGTCCGGATCCATCACCTCCAGGAACGACGGGGCGTGGTCGGTGTCGTAGGTGATGCGGTTGTAAACCTCGTCGGCGACGATCCAGAAACCGTGATGGCGCGCGAGACGCGCGAGCTCCTCCATCTGCTCGGCCGACATGATCCAGCCGGTCGGGTTGCTGGGCGTGTTGATGAAGACGGCGCGCGTGCGCGGCCCGCAGGCCTCTGTCAGCCGGTCGAAATCCAGCGTCCACCCTGTGTCCGTCAGTTCCATCGGCACCGCGCGGATGACGCCGCCCATGATCTGCAGCGATGCCAGGATGTTGGGCCAGACCGGCGTGATCAGCACGACTTCGTCGCCCGGATCGATCAGCGCCTGCATGGTCAGCGCGATCGCCTGCATGCCCGATGCCGTGACGAAGATCCGCGCTGGTGGGATCTCGCGGTCATGGACGCCCGAGAGATAGCTGGACATGGCCTGACGCAGCGGCGGGATGCCGCGCTGATAGGTATAGAAGGTCTGGCCGTCGCGCAGGGCTGCGACCGCCGCATCGCCGATCGGCTCGGGCGTCGTCATATCCCCCTCGCCGGCCCAGAGTGGGATGACGCCCGGCTTGGCCAGGCCGTATTGCACAATCTCAACGATGCCGCTGTCGGGCAGCGACGCGATGGCGGGCCTGAGCGAGCCTTTCAGCTCGTCCGGGCGCAGGGCATGGGACATGGGGCTCCTCAAGGTCTTCAGGACGGGCCGTCACGCCTGCAGTTCGGGACGACCGGCAAACTGCGCCAGGGCTTCCGGATTGGCCAGCGCTTCCTTGTTCTTCACCGGACGCCCGTGGACGACATCGCGCACGGCCAGCTCGGTGATCTTGCCGCTCTTGGTGCGGGGAATGTCTGTCACCTGAAGCACCGCCGCAGGTACGTGGCGCGGTGACGCGCCCTGGCGGATCTGGACTTTGATCCGCCTGATCAGATCGTCGTCGAGTGAGAGGCCGGGCTTCAGCACGACGAACAGAACGACGCGGACATCGCCTTCCCAATCCTGGCCGATCACCATGCTCTCCACCACCTCCGGCAGCTTCTCTACCTGGCGATAGATCTCCGCCGTGCCGATGCGCACGCCCCCGGGGTTCAGCGTGGCGTCGGACCGGCCATAGATGACCATCCCGTCGGTTTCGGTCAGCTCCACATAGTCGCCATGGCACCAGATGTTGGGGAAGCGGCTAAAATAGGCGTCATGGTACTTCTGCCCGTCGGGGTCGTTCCAGAAGCCGATGGGCATGGGCGGGAACGGGGCCGTGCACACCAGCTCCCCCTTTTCACCGCGCACGGGCCGCGCCTCGTCGTCGAACACCTCCACCTTCATGCCGAGCGCCAGGCACTGCAGTTCCCCACGGCGTACCGGCAGCACCGGGTTGCCGAGCGCGAAGCAGGACAACAGGTCCGTCCCGCCGGAGATCGAGGCGAGCTGGAGGTCGCGCTTGATGCCGTCATAGACGTAGTCGAAGCTCTCCGGCACCAGCGGCGAGCCCGTTGACGTCATGGCGCGCAAGGCCGTCAGCTTGTGCGTATCGGCCGGCCGGTATCCCTGCTTGTGCAAGGCATCAATGTACTTCGCCGAGGTGCCGAACAGCGTCATGTCCGCAGCGTCGGCGAAATCGAACAGCACATTGCCGTCGGGATGGAAAGGGTTGCCGTCATAGAGCAGCAGCGTTGCTTCGGAGGCGAGCGCGCTGACCAGCCAGTTCCACATCATCCAGCCCAGCGTCGTGAAATAGAAGACGCGGTCGTCCGGTCTGATGTCGCAGTGCAGCCGATGTTCCTTCAGATGCTGCAGCAGGGCGCCGCCGGCGCTGTGGACGATGCATTTCGGCACGCCCGTCGTGCCGCTGGAATACATGATGTAGATCGGATGGTTGAACGGCAGCTGTGCGAACCGGATCTCGCCGGTTCCATGACCTTCCAGGAAGCCGTCCCATGTCATCGCGTTGGGCAGCGACGATACGTCCGGCGATGCGGTCGTATAGGGTACGACCACCGTTCGCTCCACGCTGGGCAGGCTGCCGAGGATCTCCGTCAGCTTGTCGCGGATGTCGAAGGTCTTGCCGCCGTAGAAATAGCCGTCGACGGTGACCAGCAGCTTCGGTTCGATCTGTCCGAAGCGGTCAAGCACGCCCTGCACGCCGAAATCCGGGGAGGCCGACGACCAGATGGCGCCGATTGAGGTCGTTGCCAGCATGGCGATCACGGCTTCCGGCATGTTGGGCAGATAGCCGCCGACCCTATCGCCGGCCGCCACGCCCATGGCGCGCATGGCCTTCTCGGTCCGGCTCACCTGATCGTGCAACTCGGCGAAGGTCAGCGTCCGGCGCACCTTGTCTTCGCCCCAGAAAATGATCGCGATGCCGTCGTCGCGGCGGCGCAGAAGGTTCTGGGCGAAGTTCAGCCGCGCATCGGGGAAGAACTGGGCGCCCGGCATCTTGTCCCGGTCGATCAGGACGCGGCTGCCCCTGGTTTCGGCGATCACGCCGCCGTAGTCCCACAGGGCCGTCCAGAAGCCTTCCATGTCTTCGACAGACCAGGCGTGCAGGCCCCTGTAGTCCGGCAGGTCGACGCCACGGGTTGCCGCAACCCATTCGCGGAACCGGGTCAGGTTGGCGTCGGCGACGCGATCGACGGTCGGCGTCCACAGCACCTCGGTTGTCATGGGCGGTTCTCCGATCAACGGGCCGGCGGCGGCCCTCGGGCAAGCCCGCGCGCCGCTTCTCTTTTGTCGCTGGTGAGAGCGTCCGATCCCCTTTATAGCAGGCGCCTCCCGCCGTCACTATCTGCGGCGGTGCTGTCCCGCGGGGCCGGGTAATGGGAGGTCGGTCGATGATCGCAGCCATTGGTTTCGACGGAGACGATACGCTCTGGCACAACGAAACCATCTTCTCCATGACGCAAGAGCGGTTCCACGACTTGATGGTCCGCTATGTGCCGGAGGCGGGGGTCGACGAGCATCTGGTGGCGAGAGAGCGCGCCAATCTTCACCTGTTCGGCTACGGCGTGAAGGGCTTCATGCTGTCGATGATCGAGACCGCCATTGAGGTGACGCGCGAGCGCATTGCCGCGGGCGACATCCAGAGGATTATCGATTTCGGCAAGATGATGCTGGACCATCCCGTAGAGCTGCTGGACGGGGTGGACGAGGTGATCGACGGCTTGCGGGCGCGATATCCGCTGTTCCTGATCACCAAGGGCGACCTGTTCGATCAAGAGAGCAAGATCGCCCGCTCGGGTCTTGCCGAGAAATTCGAGCGCATCGAGATCGTGTCGGAGAAGGACGAGGCGACCTATGCCCAGATCCTGCAGCGGGCCGGCGTGGCCCCCGGCGACTTCATGATGGTCGGCAACTCCATGCGTTCCGACATCCTGCCGGTTCTCGGCATCGGCGGCCGGGCAGTGCACATCCCCTATCACATCACCTGGGAGCACGAGATAGCGCCGCCTCCGGCCGAGCCGAATGCCGGGCTTACCGTGCTGGAGAGCATCCGCGACCTGCCTGCCCATATCTCAGCGTGAGGCAGGACGGGTCGACGCCAACGCGACGCCCCCTTCGCAGGAGCATCCCATGAGCGATATCAAACCCCATCCCCTGCTGCGGGCGGACGGCGAAGCGGTGGCGCAAGAAGTCTGCGTCCGCCATCCGCTCAATCCGAAGGCCAAGGTCTACCTCAAGGCGCTCAGCCGGGCCGTTGGAATGGAGCGAGTCCATCTCTGGGTCGCCCGACTGCCGCCAGGCCATGAGTCTTTCATGTTCCACAGCCACATGACGGAGGAGGAGTTTCTCTACATCCTCTCCGGCCGCGGCCGGGCGGAGATCGGGGACGAGGTCTTCGAGATCGGGCCGGGCGACTACATGGGGTTCGCGACACCGTCGCTGCCCCACAATCTCTCCAACCCCTATGACGAAGACCTGGTCTATCTGATGGGCGGCGAGAAGCGCCCGCTGGAAATCGGCGAGTTCCCGCGACACGGCAAATGGATCGTCTCCCGCGGCGACGAGATCTTCTTCGTCGACGCCGCGGCCGTGGAGCGGCGCAGCATCGCTGACTTCATCGATATGGGGGATGACGGCGAGATGGAATGAGAGGCGATGCCGTTCTGCGATTGTCTCGCCGGACGGCCGAGCGGAGGCCATCGGGGTCTCTACGGCATCGCCGGCCAGGTGCTTCGCCGGACTGCCGCCCGCACGCCTGCCTGAGGGCGACGCGTCCAGCCGCAGGCCAAGGCCGTTCAGTTCCTGGTGTAAACGATCTCTCGGGTCCTGATCGTCTGATCACTCGGGTCGACCGGACCTGTGAACTCGAAGATCTGGCGGTTCTCGTCCAACAGATAGGTTACGACCTCCCGCTCCAGCCTTCCGATTGCTCGCGGGTGGGGGACAGTTCCGAACAGGAACGTGGCGTCTTCTTCCAGATCGAAGTGGCCGCGGAACACGGCCAGGCCGTTGGCCGTGGTGTCGACCCATGTCATCCAGACTTCCAGGCCCACCTCGTCATAGCCGTACTGTGCGATCGCCTCGACCGAGAGGCCGTCACCGTTCGACATGGTCGTCCGTTCTTCCAGCACACGGCCGCCAAGGATCAGCGTTCTGACCGCCGTTCCGTCGAAGATTTCCGGATGGCCGCCGGGCTCGCGCGTGATGGCGACGTTGATGTGCCATTCCCCCACCAGAGCGGCCAGGCGTTCGTGATAATCGGATACCGGCGCTTCTTGCGGGAACAGCTGCGCCACAAGCCCGGAGTCGTCGGCCGTGGTACTCTGCGTCGGCGCAAATGGCGATATGGCTGCAAGGGCGATCCAGACGCCCACTGACCGTCTCGAGACTGCATTGAGGCATCTATTGAGACGTCTGTCGATGGCCATGACACTCTCCCCGCGGCGATGCAACGGGTCCATTCTATGGTCATGGTAGGGATCGGGACCAGCGCCGGACGGGATAGCCTGGGTGTCATAGACCTATCTTGGCGTGGTGCTCCAATGCATGGCGAGGCTTTCGCGGCAGGCGGCGTTCCGTCGCCCGTTCGATCTGGCCAGACGGTTGTCCAATGTGCCGGCGGCCATGCTTCTGGTGGCTCGTTTTGCTCCCCACCATCATGACCATTCGATAATATCAACAGTCTGAACGTTTGGGGTCACGCCTCGCGACTTCCGGGGCAATTCCATAATTCGGGGCGCATCATGAGACTTTGGCGATTTGCGCTGATCTTGGCGTGTTTGGTGACCGCTTCGGTCGATCGTGCCGACGCCGCGTACGCGACCAGCGGCTGGGTAGAATTCGACGCAGACCTGGAGACGTGTCTGCGCACGGGCGAAAGCGCGATATCGCTGGAAGGCTACAGCCCCAGCCGCGGCCGCACGAGCGCATTCGGCTGGCGGGGCGACGACAACATCATCGTTCGCTGCATTCCGGAGCACGGGCTGGTGGTGATGTTCGTCTATGCACAAGAGAACGTCGTCGATCCGATCCTGGATCGCCTGCGCGGCGCCTTCTCCAGCCCGACGCCGCCGCCGAAACCGCGCTGAGGGTCTCGGCGACGTGCGCCGCCGGCAGCTACTGGCGCTCGTACACCATCTCCATCGTTCGGAACATCTCGCCGTCCGGGCCCGGCATATAGAATTCATCGACATGCCGGTCGTCGCCGTCCATCCGGCTTTCGATCCGCATGGGCATCATGCCGCCGGTCATGGGGTTCGGCGTTTCGCCTTCCATGACCCACAGGCCGGACGCCTCGTCGATGCCACCGTAGAGCAGGGTGACGCCGGTGCTCATGCTGTCGATCCAGGTGCCCCAATAGCGGCCGGTGATGTTGTCATAGCCGGTCGTAGCGCGCCCCTGGAAGGGCATGCCGTCCATCTCGCCATGGAACTGCTCTTCCAGGATGCGGCCGTCGAAGATCATGCTGCGCTCGGCGGTGCCCTGGCTGACCTGCGGCTCTCCCCCCGGCTGCATCCAATGGGTGGTCGTCACCGACCAGGACCCGACAAGCTCGGCCATCGCCTCGTGCTGCGGACCGGGAGTCATGGCCTCGATCCACGCCTGCATCATCGGGTCGACATCGCCCGTATCGGCACTTTGCGCCAACGCTGCGCTTGAGCCAGCCCCGAAGATGGCGAGCGACACGGCCAGACCCGTCAAACCGAACCTACGCATGCTGTCCTCCGATCATGGGAACGATTGGCCCTGCACTACGTAGGGTGCCGATAGGGCATGTGCGAGCCCGGCAATGGCCAATCGCTCCGAGAGAGGGGCGTGTGCGATCCTGCGTTTGCACGCGAAACTCGCTACTCATAACCGAGGCCGAATCTGATCGTTTGGTTTCGTGCTATGCTCCTCCCCTGGCGCGGCATCAGCCGCATCAGCCGACCCCCCGCGGCCGGGGGTCATTCGTGGAGGCTGACCCATGCCACGCGAGAAGACGGTCTGGAAGCGCCAGCTGATCGTCATGCTGATCTGCAAACCCGATCGGCGCAGGATCCTCGACGCTTCGAAAGAACACCTTGAAAAGAGGGCGAAGACCAAGGATGTCGCGTGCAAATCCATCGAATTCGACACGCGCAAGACCGCCTCGACGGAGGAAGCAAAAGCGCTGAAAGAGATGATCCTCTGGCTGGAGGATGGACGGCTCTACATTGTGGGCCATGGCGATTGGTCGAACCAGAAGATCGGGTGCTGGGATGCAGCGACGGTGGCCAAGCTGGTGGGCGTTGAAGGCGCGCAGTTCCCGCTTGTCAGCCTGACCGGATGCCGAGTGGGAAGAGACAAGGTTTCCGAAGAGAATCCGCGCCAGGCGATGCCGCTCGGTGTCTATGTCGCCAATTCCATGGACAGCTTTGCCTCGCAGTTTCATCGCAGCCTGGGCGAGGATCACAAGCTTAAGGTAGACGTCTACGCGCGCGTCTTCGGCACCCAGGCCGACAAGAGCCCCACCGTACTGACCATGTGGGACGACATCCTGGACATCGAGCCTGACGAGGACAAGGCTGAAGGCCTGTTCGGCGTGGGGGACATGGTGGACAACAAGAAGTTGCGGTTCTTCTGGAAGGGCGAATTGCAGCAGCGCGAATGGGTCATGCGAGGGACCGGTGCGGAGGCGGTGTTCTAAGGGCGCACTCGTTTGGGCAGCATGGCCTAGTCATGCGATCAACCGGATGATCGCACCGTCTGCTGAACCGGTTAGAGAGCGCGCAGATCTTCGATCACCTTGCCGTCGTTGGGCAGGCTGCCGGGCGCGACCACCTCGACGGTTCCTCGCAGCTTAGTGACGCTCTGCAGTGTGGCGGCGACTGCCTCGGCCAGTCCGGTGAGATCGCCCCCGGCTTCTACCTTCAACACCATCGCGTCGGCGCCGTCGGGGTTGTCGACCGAAAGTCGGCCCCGACCGACCTCGGGATGGCGTTTCAGCACCTCGGCCACCTGTTCGGGGTGCACGAACATGCCCTTGACCTTGGTTGTCTGGTCCGCCCGGCCCATCCAGCCTTTGATGCGCATGTTGGTGCGCCCGCATGGGCTCTGGCCGGGCAGCACAGCCGACATGTCACCGGTGGCGAAGCGCAGCAGCGGGTACTCGTTTGAGAACGTAGTGACCAGCACCTCACCCACCTCGCCGGCCGGCACGGGATCGCCCGTGCCGGGGCGCACGATCTCCACCAGCACGGCTTCGTCGACCACCAGGCCCTCGCGGGCCGGCGTCTCATAGGCGATGACGCCGAGATCGGCCGTGCCATAGCTCTGGTACACTTCAATGCCCCGCGTGGCATAGAAGGTGCTCAGGGCCGGGAACAGGGCGCCACCGGAGACATGCGCCAGCTTAAGCGTGCGCAGGTCCGCCCCCGTCTCGTCGCCCTTCTCCAGGATTACCTTCAGAAAATCGGGTGTGCCGACATAGCCGCGTGGCTTTGCCTCGGCCATCACCTGGGCTTGCAGGTCGGTATTGCCGGTGCCGGCGGGAATGACCGCACAGCCGATCTCCCGCGCACCTGCTTCGAACATCATGCCGGCGGGCGTGAAATGGTAGGCGAAGCAGTTCTGCACGATATCGCCGGCCCGGAAGCCGGTGGCATAGAGCGCCCGCGCACTGTGCCAGAATGCCGCCTTGCCGCTGTCGGCGTCATAGATCGGACCCGGCGACACGAAAATGCGGGCAAGCCGGCCCGGCGCCACGCCGGCGAAGCCACCGAAGGGCGGATCCTCTTGCTGCAGTTGCCGCAGTACGGATTTCCGGGTGACGGGCAGGGCCGCCAAGGTCTCGCGGCTGGTCACCGCGCTCGGATCGACATCGGCCAGCAGGCGGGCATAGGCCGGGGCATGGGCCTTGGCATGGGCGACCTGAGCGGACAGGGCGATCATCAGCGCGGCTTCGCGCGCCTCGGGATCGCGGGTCTCAAGGGCGTCGAAATGGACGTCGTCGGTCATGTCCGCAGCCTCCCCAGCCTTGTTGCCTTCTGATAGCGCATGCGGGTGGCGCCCTCCAGCTTTGCCGGGGCAACGGCATTGCAATGGGTGGTTTAGGTGGGCGGAGCTGAGTGGGGCTCAGGGCGGTTCAAGACGCGTGCCGTAAGGGCGCAGGCGGATCGGCGGTTTCCAGCAAGGACTTCAGCGCAGCCAGATCCCGCCTGACATTGCGCCGGATGGCCGCCTTCAGAAGCGGCTCTGTCAGCCGAAAGAGGCCTTTCGGATCTCCAGTGTTACGGATCGTCATCCGCGTGCCAGCGGTGGCCGGTTCGAACCCATAGGTCACCGCCAGCGGAAACGGCCCCGCAAGCGACGTCATGGTCAGCCGAACGCCGGGTTCCAGATCCGTGATCTCGGTGGTGTAGTCAATCTTTCGGCCGAGAAAGGACGCCACGCGCTTTACGATCGTACCCGCGCCCACGGGGCCCGGTGACAGGATCTCAACGGATCGGATGCCGCCGATCCAGGCCGGATCGTTCATTGGGTCCGAAGCGAAGGCCATGACGGTAGCCGGCGGCCGGTCGATCGCGATCGCGACGCTCACATCGACGCCCATGGCAGCCCCCCGAACGCAGTTCGCTCGGCAGCCCCGTATCCTGGCCGCCTGGTAAGAGGCTACGCGAAGTGTTGGTGGATGCGTTCTGATGTGCCTCGCCGCGCGATCAACAAGACGTGAACTGAAGCCAGTCGCCCTAAAAGGGAGACCGGCTGACAGCCCCTATCATCCGCGCGGCGCGTGCTTGTTCAGGATGCGCTGCAGGGTCCGGCGATGCATGCGCAGCCGTCGCGCCGTTTCCGACACGTTGCGGTCGCACTGTTCGTAAACCCGCTGGATATGCTCCCACCGCACCCGATCGGCCGACATGGGATTTTCCGGCGGCGGCGGCAGAACCCGGTCGACGTCCGTCAGCAGGGCCGCTTCCACTTGGTCGGCATCGGCGGGCTTCGGCAGATAATCGACCGCGCCGGCCTTCACCGCCGCCACAGCAGTGGCAATATTCCCGTAACCGGTCAGCATGACGACACGCGATCCGGGCCTCGCCTCGGATACGACGGGCACCACATCAAGGCCGTTGCCGTCGGTCAGGCGCAGGTCCAGCACCGCATAGGCTGGGGCGACCGATTTCGCAAGCTCCGAAGCCTCCGCTACGGATCCCGCCGTCACCACCTCGAAGCCTCGGCGCTCCATCGCGCGGGCCAGGCGTGTGCGAAAGGCGCCGTCATCGTCCACAATCAACAGGCTTCGCTGCGCGTTGCGCGCCGGCAATGCCCGGGTCTCCTCGGCATGCATCATGTTCATGGCGGACTCCCTCTGACCTCCAAATTATGCCGACTCCACCGAACGACAACCTGGGCACCTCCATTTCTTGGGTTATTGAACGCCAACACCGCTCCACCCCGCTCCAACAGCGTCTTAGCGATGAACACACCGAGGCCGAGATGCTGGTGCCCGTTCTCCTCTTGATGCTCGTCGAGGAGATAGGGCTCGCCGAGTTGCGGCAGCAGCGTGGGCGGAAATCCTGGGCCGTCGTCGATGATCGTAACCGATACGTCGTCGCGGCTCCAGGTAGCGTGCACATCCACGTTTTCCCTGGCAAACCGCAATGCGTTCTGGAGGAGGTTGCCCAGACCGTGCAGCAGTTCCGGTGTGCGGTGGATGATCGGCTGCGGGCTGCCGTCATCCGGTGTTGCCGCGATGCTGAGCTGGATGGTTTCGCCGCGATACCGGTCCGCCGCCGCATCGAGCAGTGATCGGAGCGTCAACAATTCATAAGGATCGCCGCCGCTCGCCTCAGGGCGGCGGGCCAGTTCGGCGAGGATGTCGCGACACCGGCGCGACTCCTGAACCAAAAGAGCAATGTCACCGGCAATGGGGCTGTCTTCCGGCAGATCCCGGGCCAGTTCGCCGGCGACCAGCGAGATCGTGCCGAGGGGGGTGCCCAGCTCGTGCGCCGCTGCAGCAGCCAGCCCGCCCAATGCCGAGAGCCGTTGCTCGCGCGCCAGCGTCATCTGGGTGGCTGCGAGGGCCTCGCCCATTCGCCGCGCCTCTTCCGCAACCTGCCAGACATAGCCCGAGACCACCAGACAGGCGAGCGTCAGTGCGAACCACACGCCAAGATTGTAGATCGGCGGCAGCTTTACCGGCCCCTCGGGATTGATAGGCAGCGGATAGTGCCAGACCGCCGACAGGAACACGCAGCACAGCGTCAAGATCGTCAGTATCAGGGTCGGACGCCGATCCAGCGTACTGGCCGCGACGGTCAACGGCGCCAGCAGCAGCACGGCGAACGGATTCTCCAATCCACCGGTAAGGAACAGCAGGACCGTCAGCTGGATCAGGTCGTATCCCAGATAGAGCGCCGCATCGCGATCGCCGAGGCGTGCCATGGTCCGGCTCTGGACGATGGCCGCGATGTTCAGCAAGACGGATACGCCGACAACGACCGCCGCCGGCAGCATGGGCACCTGGTAGTCCATGCCGTAGGAAACGACGACCAGAGCGATGACCTGGCCGAAGATCGCGATCCAACGGATGGTTATCAGAGTACGCAGACGGATGCGCCCCGTCGTGCGCAGCCCCGTTGCGTCGGCATCGACCGATGTCATGTCGTCCCCCGAGCACCGCGCCATCCCAGGCTCAGGCTCAATGAGCCAGATGCGCACCTGAATGGAAACGTCAAGGCCGGCGAAAACACTAAGGCCGGCCCGGTCCGCCGGTCATGGCTGCCCTGCGGCTGTCGGTGCTGGTCGTCGGCACAGCGGATCGCCATAGTCTTGGCCCATGAACGTGATCGAGAGTGGCCTGGATGGTCCGGCGATCCGCGTGGCCGGTCTGACGAAACGTTTCGGCAACGTGGTGGCCGTCGACGGCGTTTCATTTGCCGTCGACGCTGGCAGCACGGTCGCCCTGCTTGGCGCCAACGGGGCGGGAAAGACGACCACGCTGTCGATGATCCTGGGCCTGCTTCTGCCGACCGGCGGCGCCATAGAGGTGCTGGGCTGCGACATGCTGGCGGCACGGCATCGCGCGTTGTGGCGCATGAATTTCTCCAGCCCGTATGTCGACCTGCCGCAACGACTGACAGTTCGGGAAAATCTCTCGATTTATGCTAAGCTTTATGGGGTGCGTGAGCCCAAGGGGCGTATCGCGACGTTGGCCGACGAACTCGGCCTGACAGCGCTTCTTAAGCGGCCGACCGGTAGGCTGTCGGCCGGGCAGAAGACGCGCGTCGCATTGGCCAAGGCGCTGATCAACGATCCGGAGCTGCTGCTCCTGGATGAACCGACGGCGTCGCTTGACCCAGATACGGCCGACTGGATGCGCGGATACCTGGAAGGCTACAGGGCGCGCCGGCGGGCCACGATCGTGCTGGCGAGCCACAATATGTCGGAGGTCGAGCGCCTGTGCGACGACGTCTTGATGATGAAGCAGGGCCGGATCGTGGACCGCGGGTCGCCGATGCACCTCATCGCCCGGTACGGTCGCACCAACCTGGAGGAGGTTTTCCTGCACATCGCCAGGTCCGATCAGGCGCAGGCGGTCTGACGGGACGGCCGGGGCGTGAAGGACGGACAATCCACGACCGACGGAATGCGGCGAGCGGCGGCGGTGCCGCCGTCGGAGTTTTCGTTCGGCCGCATCGGCGCAATGATCTTGCGCTACTGGTATCTGTTGCGGGGGTCCTGGCCGAGGATTCTCGAACTGGCCTATTGGCCGACGATGCAGATGATCCTCTGGGGATTCATCACCCTGCACTTCTTGTCGCAGAGCGCATGGGTGGCGCAGGCGGCTGGAGTTCTGATCTCAGCTGTTCTCCTCTGGGACGTTCTCTTTCGGGGCCAACTCGGCCTTTCGCTCTCATTCCTGGAGGAAGCGTGGAGTCGCAATCTAGGGCAGCTCTTCGTGAGCCCGCTCAGACCGTCCGAATGGGTGGTCGCGATGATGACCATGAGCCTGATCCGCACGCTGATCGGAATCATTCCGGCAGCCCTGCTGGCGTTGCCGCTGTTCGGCTACAGCGTGTTCGGAATAGGGCTGCCGTTGGTGGCGTTCTTCATCAATCTGATCGTCTGCGGTTGGTGGATTGCCTTGATCGTCGTTTCGCTGATCCTGCGTCTGGGCCTCGGTGCCGAAAGTATGGCCTGGCTGATTGTGTTTCTTCTCGCGCCGATAAGCTGCATCTACTATCCACTAGAAGTGCTGCCGGCCCCCGTTCAGTGGCTTGCGCTATCCCTGCCGCCGGCGCACGTCTTCGAAGGTATGCGAGCCGTATTATTCGAAGAGACGTTTCTGGTCCGCCATTTCTTTGCGGCGGTGGGTCTGAACGGCCTGTTCATGACGATCTCCGGCCTGATCTTCATGTGGGCGTTCAACGATGCACGGCGACGTGGGGCGTTGCTACAACAGGGGGAGTGACCTCTTCGCGTAAACATTGGGTTAATCAATCTGAAGGATACTGGCGGTGATAAGGGGGAACCCGTCCTTTGTAGGTGAGTTGATGCGATCGGACGCGGAGAGCGCCCGCCGTACGCGCCTGACCGC
>JANQQD010000229.1 GCA_028285185.1 Anaerolineae bacterium
ACGGTCAGCGGGTCGCCACCGGGATCGGTCGGCTGCGGCAAGCCGAGCGGGACCGGATGGAACACGACCGCCTCGGTTCCCGGTACCACCGGCGGCAGATTGTCCGCGGCCGCCGCGGGCCAGGGTACGAGAACAACGTCGTCGGCGAAGGCGCCGATCGACTGCGGTGCCTGGCCCCCCGACGTGGCGCTGCGCACGCGGGCAGCGAGGTCCTGGAACACGGCTGCGCTGGCAGTACCCGGCGTTTCCAGCGCGGCCAAGAGTGCCGAGGCGAACGCTCCGGGCGGTTCGACGCGCTCACCGTCCGCAAGCTCTCCACGTGCGACCGGCATCCAGAGGACAACATTCGCCGGCACCCGATCGATCGGGGAATAGCTCTCGGTCAGTGCCGGTTGCCGGCCCTGACTGCGGGCTTCGGCCGCCAGGCGGTCGCTGACTTCCGGATCATCGTGCCAGGCATCCAGGATGACCAGCCCACGCACCGTCCCGCTTGCCGCGAGCTGGCGGATCACGTCATCGACGGGCAGCGAAAAGGCATGGATGTCTCCGGGCCGGCTGATCTCCGCGTCGACGGGTACCAGATAGTTGTTGCGCCGGAACTGCCGCCCGTGCCCTGCGTAATAGACGATCGCCACCTCAGCCGATTGAGCCCGCTCGCCAAAGTCGGTCAGCGACTGTGACATCGAAGACAGCGTTGCGTTCTCCAGCGTGGTGACGGAGAACCCGATCTCCGACAAGCGTGCGGCGACCACCCGAATGTCCGCGATCGGCGATTCCAGATCCGTCGCGTTTGGGTAGTCCTGATTGCCGATCAACAGCGCAACGCGGTCCTGCCCGACCGCCGGTGCGGCGAAGACGCAGCAGGCCAGCAGCCACGAGACCACCGGAAACCAACGCATCGCAGACCCCATTCAACCTCCACAACCGCGGCCCGCGGCCCCGGGCGCGGCGTCGAGTCTCAAGCCGTGCCGGTGGCGTTGGGTCCAGTTTGCCAAAATACTGGCAGGATCTGTCCGCAATCGGGCAGCGGCATGTCCGCGCGCGGGCCGATCAAGGCCGCAACGGGGCGCGCCTGCATGCGATCGGGCGAATGGCCTGTGGCGCCCGACGCCATCTTCCCCAAGAATACGCTGCGCATCATCCGAGACCGCCATGGGTCGGCAGCATGGCCTTCCGCATCGTACTTGCATCGCTCTTGCTGCTCGCCGGGCCGGCAGGGGTGGACGCGCAGGACTGGCCTGCCGAAAGCTTCAATCCAAACCCCCTGCCCGATGATCTGGTACTGCCGTTGCCCTGCGGCGGCGGCATGGCCTTTCGCCCCATCGCCACGCCGGTGCAGGCGAATGACGTCTTCGGCGTCGAGGTGTCACTGGGTTTGGCCGACTATGGCGCGTCGATCGGCGAATCCCAGCATCTTGCCCATGTCGCCGGCCCGTTCCGCAGCGCGGACGATGACATGCCTCTGTTCTATCTCGGCAAGTACGAGGTGACGATCGATCAGTACAACGCCGTGCAGTCGTCGGTCTGCCGGGACCCGACGCGGCTGGGCAGCCGACCGGCCTCGGACGTGTCCTGGCAAGAGGCTGTGGCGTTCGGCCATGCGTACACACTCTGGCTGTTGGAGAATGCGGTCGACAGTCTGCCGCGTGTGGGCCAGGCCTACGGCTTCCTGCGCCTGCCCACGTCGACGGAGTGGGAGTTCGCGGCGCGCGGAGGCAGCGCTGTGCCCCAGGATGCGTTCGGCCAGCGGCTGTTCCCGATGGACGGGCCGATCAGCCAGTATGTCTGGTATCAGGGGGCCGATTCCGCCAATGGCCGGATGCGGCCGGTCGGCCTGTTGCTGCCCAACCCGCTGGGCCTGCATGACATTCTCGGCAACGCGGAAGAATTGGTGTTCGACCCGTTGCGCGTGGGCGGCTTGGTCGGCGGGTTCACCACAATGGGCGGGTCGATCCAGACGCCGGCGGAGCGTCTCAGGACATCGATGCGGATCGAGTACTTTTACATCGATCCCACCCGCAATGCGCCGACCCGCATCGATACCTTCGGCTTCCGTCTTGCCATTTCCGCACCAATCCAGAGCAGCTTCCAGCGGATCGCCGAAATCCGGCAAGCGTTGGAAGCCGCGGGACGCGACACGGGCCCGACGATCACCGAAGCCGTCGAAGAACGTGAACCGGCCTTCGATCCGATCCATTGGCGCCCGCCGGAAACCCTGGAAGAGGCCGCGGCGAGCACCGTGATTCTGCGCTCGGCCTTCACCGCCATCGAAGCGGAGGAAGACGCACGCCTTGCTGAGGATCGTCGCGAGCTGGAGGAGGACTATCGGCGCATTCTGGAATTGACCGTCGTTCCGGACGAGCGGGATCCGTTCGAGACCGTGCAGGATTTCGAGAGGCGCCAGAGAGAATACGAGGCGTCGGTGGTGGATCTGGAAGCCCAGTTGGCCCTGGATCTCGCGGAAATCGCCGCCCTGTCGCTGGAGCGCAAGGTGCGCCGCATGCGACCGCTGGTTCAGTTGCTGGTGGAGATACAGGCGCAGGCGTTCCCCGCGCCGGAGGTGCGTGTGCAGGTTGAGATGCTGGCCCCGCAGCCCGAGCAGTCGCGCATCCCGATCCTCTTAACCTATGAGGGAGATGAGTGGCCGAGCTATTGGGGCTATGAGGACGTACTGGCGGCCCGCCGGGTCTGGCAGCGCCAGGATGCCACGGAAACGGAAGCCTTCGTTGCGCTGGGCCCGGGCTATCCGGACGATTCTCAGCTGAAGCAGGTCATCGTCCAGGTCCGGCTGTCGAATTCGTTCGGGCCGGCGGAACGGATGATCGCCGTCGACGATGTCGCGCCGTTCCCGGAGATCGCAGGGCTTGAGGTGCTTGCGAGCGAAGCGGCGGCAGCACGCGACGCGGTCCTTGCGATCCGCATCGGCAGGGCGGGGGAAGACGGCGGCGGCTGAGGTGTGCGCTGGGTTATGGACAGTTTTCGGCCCGACGATGGGCCGTCAGGTCACACGCTGATATCGACTGTCCGGTTGGCCCCGTTAGCCAGTCCCTGGACCTGGGCGTAGACATGTGCGGCCTGGCCGTAGGGTTCGATCGAAAGGCTCGGGCTCTGGGCGAAATCATGCAAAGCCAGCAGGCCGTCCTTGGGCAGGCTCTGCGGCGGGCCGCCGAAGCGTTCGGTCTGAACTGTAGGCTCGTCGATCAGGAACCGGTTCGGGCGGGTCTGGGTGTCGCGATACGCTTCCACCGCCGCGTGGACGGGCGTGATCGGCCGCGTATCGGGGTCAACTACTGTCTGAACTGCCGTCGTGTCAGGCGCCGGCAGCGCCAAGGGCTGGGCCGGTCGCCGATCAGGCGGCAGGATCGTCATCGAAACAGGGTTAATGGCCGATATCATCCCGGAACCCGTTTCCGTTAACCAATATTAAGATCTGGAGCTTCCGTCTCACACCAATACTCTACGCATATATTTGAGGATTAGATCACCGATTGGCAAGCCTCACGGCAATTTGAAACAAATGTGCATCGAGATCGCATCGATCTTGCGGCATCGGCAAAGAGGCTGGCGCGGCGGCGCCAGCCTCCATCCGACAGCCCTGGGGCAGCCTGCGGTCAGGCGACCGGGCGGGCCAGGTCCGGGTTCGGGATCGCCGGCTGTTGGGTGTAGTCGTAGAAGCCCTTGCCGGTCTTGCGACCCAGATAACCGAGCAGCACCAGGCGGGTCAGCGTATGCGGCGTGGCCGTGTATTGCTGGCGCACGTCCTCATAGATGTTCTGGGCCATGGCGTTGACCACATCCAGGCCGATGTAGTCGGCCAGCGCAAACGGCCCCATGGGGTGCGAGGCACCGAGCCGCATGGCCTTGTCGATATCGCCGATCGTTCCCGTCCCCTGCTCCAAGAGACGGATGGCGTTGAGGATGTAGGGTGTCAGCAGCCGGTTCACGATGAAGCCGGTCGTGTCCTGCACCACCACCGGTTCCTTGCCGATGCGCCGGCAGAAGTTGACCAGCGCGGTCACGACTGCATCGGACGTCTCGAAGGCGTGGATGACCTCGGCCAGGCTCATCAACGGCACCGGGTTGAAGAAGTGCAGACCGGCAACCCGCGCCCGAGCCTCGCACACGCTCATCAACGCGGTGACCGACAAGGTCGACGTGTTGGTGGCGAGAATGGTTTCGGCCGGCACGATCTTGCACAGCTGGCGGAACAGATCCTGCTTGGTCTCGAGATCCTCGATGATGGACTCGACGATCAGCGAGCAGTCTGCGAGGGGGTCGAGTTGGTCGGTGAAGGCCACGCGCCCAAGCACGCCGTCCAGCTCTTCCTCCCGCAGCGCGCCCTTTGAGACGGCCCGTTCCAAACTCTTCTTCAGCGTAGCCTGCGCCTTGTCGGTCGATCCCGGCGTCGCCTTGACCAAAGTCACATTCACGCCGTGCTGGGCCATTGTCTGGGCCATGCCTAGGCCCATGGTGCCGGAGCCGACGATCCCGACGCTGTTGATGTCCATGAGCGTCATTCCCTTTCCTTGGCGGACGCATAAGTCCATGCGGGTTATGGGGATTTAGGGGCATTATGCCCATGCCGGCCGCTCACTGGCCGGATGCTGCCCACCGCTCCCTTGTTCTGCGTCGAAGCTCATCCTTCGACGCAAGGTTCGTAACCCATCCTTCAGACGGGCAAAAAGGGAGCGGTCTCGCTACTTTCCGCCCCGGATCGTTGCCCATGTAAGGCGGGTAACGATATCTTGCAGTGCAGCAGGGACGGCCGCATTGATCTGTCACAAACCGTCGCAGGCGAAGTTGCGCTGCAGCGTGCTCAGCTCTGGGTTGTTCGTAGCCAGTCCGCGACGGGTTGCCACACCTCTGTCGGGGCGCCACCGCCAACCATCATGCCGATATGACCCAGGCTCGGCTCCAGCACCTGTGCGCCGGGCATCGCTGCGGCAAGGGCTTTGGAGCTCGTCGGCGGCACGATGCGGTCGCGGGCCGGGATCAGGTGCAGGCTCGGCCGGCCGATCGCTGCCGGCCGCACCGGCCGATGGGCGACACGCCAGATCCCGCGCGCGGGCGTATTTTCACCGTACCAGCCGGCCAGGCACTCCGTCGCCACGGGGCCGGCCAGCGGCACGCCGTCGTTCAGCCAGTCTTCCAGCGCCACGAACGCCTCGGCTTTCTCGCCAGTGCCTGAGCCGCGGGCAAAGGCGGTGAACTTCTTTGCCGCCAGCAACGGATCGAGAGCGGCAAAGCAGGTCTGCAGTACGTCCACCGGCAACTCGCCCCAGGTGCTGAGCATCGGCGCAAGAAATGTGGCGAGCGCCCCCAGCCGCCGGGCCTGGCCTGCTGCCTCGGCATGAAAGTCCCAGGGCGTGGCCAGCAGCAACAGGGC
>JANQQD010000256.1 GCA_028285185.1 Anaerolineae bacterium
CCGAGGACCTACTGATTAAAAGTCAGTTGCTCTACCGACTGAGCTAAGCGGTCTTGCACCAAGCGTTCTGGAGTGGAATCGGCGCGGACCATAGGCCGGAGCGCCGCCGATGGTCAATATTGGCGCTGTTGGTCAACTGTTCCAGCCGTAGCAGGGCCGCAACTCGGGGCCGCCCCCTACTCCGCCACCACCGAGTTCTCCTCCACCGCGAACCGCGCCTTCAGGCGCAGGGCCACGCGGGGGCTGACGAAATGGGCGACGTCGCCGCCCAGGCGGCCGACCTCTTTCACGAAGCGGCTGGAGATGAACTGGTTGCTGTCGGACGCCATCAGGAACACCGTTTCGATGTCGTCGTTCAGCTTGGCGTTCATGCCCGCCATCTGGAATTCGTACTCGAAATCGGAGACGGCGCGCAGGCCGCGGATGATCATGGTCGCATTGATCGCCTGCGCGAAATGCATCAGCAGAATATCGAAGGCGCGCACCTCGATATCGAAACCGCGCTGGACCAGCGTGGTCACCTCGTTGCGCACAAGCTCCACCCGTTCCGCCGCGCTGAACAGGGGTCCCTTGCCGGCGTTGTAGGCGACGCCGATGATCAACTTGTCCACCAGCGGAGCCGCCCGCTGGATGATGTCGAAATGACCGTTGGTGATCGGATCGAAGGTGCCCGGATACAGGCCGATACGCTCCCTCGGCATGGCCGTTCTTCCCCCCTTCGTCGCCAGGGCGACGATCGGCGATTCAGTCCGCCGTGGCTTGGTCATCGTCTTCACTGTCGTCCGGCACCGCGGCCACCGAGACCACCCTTTCGTCCTCGGCGATGCGGAACACCGTCACACCTTGCGTCTTGCGCGCGGCGATGCGAACCCCGCTGACGGGGCAACGCATCAACTGCCCTGCATCCGTAACCAAAATGATCTGCTGGTTATGCGCAACCGGAAAGCACGCGGCGATGGCGGTATTTCGGCCGCCCATGTCCATGGTCCAGATGCCTTTGCCGCCGCGGCCCGTGATGCGATAGCCGTAGGTGGAGCTGCGCTTGCCGAAGCCGGCCTCGCTGATGGCCAGCACGAACTCTTCTTCGGCCTCCATCTCCTGGAACAGTTCCTCAGACAGTGAGATGTCTGGGCTGTCCACCTCGTCCTCGCCGTCCGTCTCTTCGCCTTCGGCCTGCCGACGCTCGTTCGCCAGCTTCAGATAGGCCCTGCGTTCTTCGGCCGTGTGCGTCGAGTGATTGAGCGAGGAAATGGAGATCACCTCATCCCCATCCATCAGGCGTATGCCGCGCACACCGGGCGACGTACGCCCGCTGAAGATGCGGACCTCCGGCACAGGGAAGCGGATACACATGCCGAGCCGCGTGGCCAACAGTATGTCATTCGCCTCGCTGCAAACACGCACGCCGA
The DNA here is from genome assembly GCA_028285185.1 of Anaerolineae bacterium. Taxonomy (GTDB): domain Bacteria; phylum Pseudomonadota; class Alphaproteobacteria; order DSM-16000; family Inquilinaceae; genus JACKIG01. The sequence continues at coordinate 1,410 of JANQQD010000256.1, forward strand.
TCAGCCGGTCACCTTCGTCCAGCTTCATGGCGATCTTGCCGTTGCGGTTGATGCTCGTGAAGTCGGACAGCCGGTTGCGCCGCACATTGCCGCGCGCGGTCGCCAGCATGATGAAATGGGAATCCCAGGTGTCCTCGTCCTCCGGCAGCGGCATCACGGCGCTGATGTTCTCGCCGGCGGTCAGCGGCAGCAGGTTCACCAGCGCCCGGCCGCGCGACTGGGGCGTGCCCTCGGGCAGACGGTAGACCTTCAGCTTGTAGACGAGGCCGCGGCTGGAGAAGAACAGCATCGGCGTATGCGTGCTGGCGATGAACAGGTCCTGGACAAAGTCCTGGTCCTTCATCGTCATGCCGGAACGGCCCTTGCCGCCATGGCGCTGGGCACGATAGGTCGACAGCGGCACGCGCTTGATGTAGCCGGCGTTGCTGACCGTCACCACCATGTCTTCGCGCTGGATCAGGTCTTCAATGTCGGCATCGGCCGCGGCGTCTTCGATGTCGCTGCGGCGCGGTGAGCCGAACTGCTCTTTCATCTCCAGCAGTTCGTCGCGCAGGATGCCCAGCAGGCGTTCCCGATCGCTCAGGATGCCGAGATAGTCCTTGATCCGGTCGACGATCTCGCGCAGCTCGCCCGCGATCTTCTCGCGCTCCAGCCCGGTCAGGCGATGCAGGCGCAAATCCAGGATCGCGCGGGCCTGTGCTTCAGAGAGCCGATAGGTGCCCTCGGCCGACACGGTCTGGTCCGGATCGTCGATCAGCGCCACCAGAGGCCCGATCTCCGCCGCCGGCCAGGCCCGCGCCATCAGGCCGGCCCGGGCCGCCGCCGGGTCCGGGGCAGCGCGGATCAGCGCGATCACCGCGTCGATATTGGCGACGGCAACGGCGAGCCCGACCAGGATATGCGCCCGCTCGCGCGCCTTCGACAGCTCGAAGATTGTGCGGCGGGTGATCACCTCTTCCCGGAAATGCAGGAAGGCGTCGATCATCTCGCGCAGCGTCAACAGCCGCGGCTGACCGCCGATCAGCGCCAGCATGTTGACACCGAACGAGCTCTGCAGCGGCGTGAAGTGGAACAGCTGGTTCAGCACCACCTCGGCATTGGCGTCGCGCTTCAGCTCCACCACCACGCGCACGCCGTCGCGGTCGCTCTCGTCCCTGAGATCGGCGATCCCCTCGATGGTCTTGTCGTGCACGATCTCCGCAATGCGCTCGATCAGCTTCGACTTGTTCACCTGATACGGGATCTCGGTGACGATGATCGCGTCGCGATCCTTGCGGATCGTCTCAACATGCGTGCGGGCGCGCATGATCACGCTGCCGCGGCCTTCGCGATAGGCGCTGATGATGCCGGCGCGGCCCTGGATGATGCCGCCGGTCGGGAAATCCGGGCCCGGAACATGCTCCATTAGGCCATCGAGCCCGATATCCGGATCGTCGATCACGGCACAGCAGGCGTCGATCACCTCGCCCAGATTATGGGTCGGGATGTTGGTGGCCATGCCGACGGCGATGCCGCCGGCCCCGTTGACCAGCAGGTTGGGAAAGCGCGCGGGCAGCACCATCGGCTCGCGCAGGCTTTCGTCATAGTTGGGCTGGAAGTCGACCGTGTCACGGTCGATATCGTCCAACAGCGCCTCGGCGGCTTTGGCCAGCCTGGCCTCGGTGTACCGCATGGCCGCCGGCGGATCGCCGTCCATGGACCCGAAATTGCCCTGCCCATCGATCAGCGGCAGGCGCATGGAAAAGGTCTGCGCCATGCGCACCATGGCGTCGTAGATCGCGCTGTCGCCATGAGGGTGATACTGGCCCATGACGTCGCCGACGATGCGCGCCGACTTGCGGAACGGCTTTGTGCTGTCGAAGCCGTTCTGCTTCATGGCGAACAGGATGCGGCGATGCACGGGCTTCAGCCCATCGCGCACATCCGGCAGGGCGCGCGCCACGATCACACTCATGGCGTAATCGAGGTAGGAGCGTCTCATCTCCTCCTCGATGGTCACCGGACGGATATCGAAATCCGGCGGCAGCGGCGGCGTATCGGTCACCGGTCAGTTCTGACGTGCAAGCGGGAAATCCTCAGCGACGGGTTCATGCGACGACGATCCTAACCCTGTCGCAGATCTGTCCCGAAACTATCACGTTCCGCAGGTGCGAACAACGGTTCGGACTCCGTCGTTTTACGTGCATCACGCCGCGCCAGCACGGCGAACCGCCCGGCCAGCAAGGCAAGCGAAACGACGCTGGCGGCCAGCATGCCTTCCATCAGCCCGCGCACCCCGCGGTCCATCGGCAGCGCCAGAAACCAGCACAGCGGGATCATGACCAGGATGTACGACACGAAATGCAGCGCCGTCGGCATCACGTTGTCCGACCGGCCCCTGAGGGCCGTCGCCATCAGCCCCTGTCCGCCGTCGAAGGCCAGCAGCACGCCGGCGATGCCCAGTACCGAGATGGCGATGCCTGCCACCGCTGGATCCTTTGTGTAGAGTGAGATGATCGTTCCGGGCATGACCACGAACACGACCCCGCCGGCCACCATCGCGACGGTGTTGACACCAAGGCCGGTCCATCCGGCAAGAGCCAGATCCGGCCAGTCGCGCCGGCCATGGGCAATGCCGACGCGCACCGCCGTCGCCATGCCGAACCCGATCGCCACCATGAACATGATCGAGATCAGGTTCAGCACGATGGAATAGGCTGCCACGGGCCCCTTCCCCAACCAGCCGGCGAACATGGCGACGGCGGTGAACGCGCCCACCTCGATTCCGTGGCTCACGCCGGCGGCATAGCCGATGCGCCGCTGGTCCACCCAGTCCCGCCAGCGAAGGCCCGGCCAATGGCGGGCACCGAAGCGCGCGCCGTCACGCAAATGCAGCACGCAGAGGATCATCGAGGCCGCGAGAAACAC
>JANQQD010000284.1 GCA_028285185.1 Anaerolineae bacterium
ACCGAAAGAGGGGACGACATCTATGGCCATCTATATGAAGTACGGAAAGGTCGACGGCGACGCGACCGGCGGCGGCCACGAAAAGTGGATCGACCTGCACCAGGTCCAGACCGGTTTCGGCCGTTCCATCTCCACCCCGACCGGCTCCGCGCAGAAGCGTGAAGCCAGCAATCCGAGCGTTAGTGAAATCAGCTGCTCGAAGACCATGGACCGGTCTTCGCCGCACCTGTTCAAGTTCTCGACCACCGGCACCAAGGGCGAAGATTGCACAATCGACTTCACCCGTACGGCCGAGGGATCGGAAGAGGTCTACCTGCAGCTCAAGCTGAAGGACACGTTGATCACCAGCTATTCCGTGTCGTCGGGTGGCGACCGTCCGTCTGAGAGCCTCGCGCTGAACTACACCGACATCGAGGTCAAGTACACCAAGATGGGCGAAACGGGCGAGGCCGGAGACCCTGTCGCGATCGGATTCGACCTTGCATCGGGCAAGTCTCGCTAAAGCTTGGGCAAGACTTGGACACGCTTGAGGATCATCGGACAGAAGGAACAGGGTCATGGCTGTTTATCTGAAATTTGGTAAGATCGATGGCGACGCGACGCAAGACGGTCACGTCAAGTGGATCGACATCAACAGCATTCAGTTCGGGTCGGGCCGCTCGGTCTACACGCCGGTCGGCTCCGCGCAGAAGCGCGAGGCCAGCAACGCCAGCGTCAGCGAGGTGACGTGCACCAAGACGATGGATGCGTCGAGCACCAACCTGATGACGGAGTCTTTGACCAAGACCAAAGGGTCGGAAGCGAAGATTTACTTCACCCAGACTGGTGAGGGTGGTGCTGAGATCTACCTGAAGCTCACCTTGAAGGATGCGCTGGTCAGCGGCTACAGCACCTCCAGCGGCGGCGACCGGCCGAGCGAGTCCTTCTCGCTCAACTTCACCGACATCGAGTACTCTTATGCACCGCAGAACGAGGATGGGACGCTGGGCGATCCCATCATCGTCGGGTTCGATGTTGCCACCGGCAAGTCGCGCTAGGCGCGATCGCTGACCGAACGGCAGCACGTTTTCAGGGCGGGACCGTCGGTCCCGCCCTTTTTGCTTTGCCTCCGTGCCTTGCCAAGCTTGCATCAGTGGAAGGTGAATCCGCGATTGCCGTAGGCTCATATCCGGGTATGATTTCGTCTCGGATGATGCCAGCCGGGGCACGGTGTCGATGACAGCGGTGGTGACGCGGGCGACGGCGACCGAAGAGCGGTTGAGGCCGCGCATCATTCAGGCCGACAAGCGGCGCTTCTCGCTGAAGCTCGAGCCTGTGTTCTGGGAGGCGCTGGAGGATATCGCGGCCGCAAGGGGCATCCGCCTCAACCGCTTGGTTGCCCTGGTGGCGGCTGAACCGGGCGGCCAGGACAATCTGGCTTCGCATCTGCGCAAGTTCTGCCTGACGGAGGCGCAGCGAGAGGCGGCGGAAGCCAGGCTCGGCGGGGGGCGCATAGACCTGGGCGGGCTGATGGACTCCAGTCCGATCCCCTGTCTGCTGATCGCCCCGAATGGGATGGTACGGCGCGAGAATCAGGCTTTTACGGCCCGGTTCGGCGGTTTCGGCATCCGGTTCGTCGGCCGGCCGTTCCTGCGCCATTTCCGGTTCCAGTCGGCCGTGCCGGTAACGGAAGCGTGGCAGCGGTTTGCCGCCGGCGAGACGTTTACGCTGAAGGGCCGTGTGGTCCACGTCGCGCCCGGGCGCGTGACCACTGCAGAGGCGCGGCTTTTCCCCGTGCCGGCGCGGCGGCCCGTCGGCTTCTACTGTATCTTGTGGCTTGCACTTGGCTTGCCGGCAGCGGCGGGCCGGGCCGTCGCCGCACGATGAGACGGGGCAGGGCCGAGACGGGCAATGCGGGATTAACCAAGCAAGATTGACGTTGTGCCTCACGCGGGGTAGTTAATAAGCAGGAGGCCTATCATGCCCGTTAAAGGCTTGTTCAGTGACATAGACGATCCGCTCGGTGGGACGGAGGGGCTTGTGATTCCCCCCGACCTGAACGCGGTTGACGGACCGCATATCGGCGAGGCTGAAGAGGCCGTCGTGCTGTCGCTGTCGGATCTTGTGCCGGATGCGCAGGGCGAGGTTGTTCTGTTCAACGATGCCGATGCGCCCGTGATGATTGCCGCCGATCGGCCGGTGATCGCCAGTGGTATGGCGGAGCCTCACGTGACCGCCGCCGGGATCGACGTGACCGGCATGCATTACAGCAGCTTCGATACCGGCGTTACGGTGTACCACGACCCGGACATTCCGTTGACCGTCGGGTGACGGGCTGCCGCGCTACGCGGCGGTAGGCATCGGTACGGGTACGTTACCTTCCATCACCAAGCACAATCAGTGCATTCGAGGCGGCTAGCGTTGCGCGATCGCGCTCCGCGCCGCCCGGTCGAACGCGGCCGCGTTGACGCCCACGCCCACCATATCGGCGCCAATCCCCCGGACGGCGACATTTATGCCGACCAGAACGGGGTTGCGGCCTGCCGGCATCCACAGGATGGGCGATCCGGCATCGCCGCTCGTGGCATCGCAATCATGCTCAAGGCGATTGCTCTCCAGGTCGATGGCCGTGAGGCTGCAGCCGAAATGGGCCGACAGTGCGTGTTCGCGGTCACGGCTGTAGCCTGCGCGCACAAGTTCCCCCGACGCCAGACCGTTGGCCCCGACGGGCGAAACCGTCAGCGGCCTGATGCCGAGATCCTGTTCAAGCACCAGAATGGCCCAGTTCTGCCCGACGCGTGTCGACCCAAGGCCATCATAGCTGCCCGACCCCGGGGGAAGGATGGCGTCCACCGCCACCGAATGGGCCAGGAAGCTGCCGCGGTCATAGCCGGCAACGAAGTGCAGGTCGGCCGGGCTCATCCACCCATCCAGGCGCCGATCGTAGAGGCAATGGGCGGCGGTGATCACAAGGCGGCGGCCGACCAGCGCACCGGTGCAAAAGGATCCGTCCGTTCCCCGATTGACACGGCCGATGGCCGACCAGGGCCAGTCGACGCTGTCGACGACGCGGCGTTGGTCTTCGCCGATGACACCCCGGATGGTGGCGGGAGCGACCGTCGGCGGCGCGGCGGAAGGCGCCAGCGATGCCTGTGGAATGGCGGCGGGACGGTATGTCGGCTGTGGCGGGGCGGGATCGCTGCCGCATGCGGCGACCAGCATCGGAAGGAAGGTTGTGGCCGCAAGCAGCCCGAAGAGTGTCGACCGTTTCATGTTCCGCCAACCGCTGCGGCACATATCCGCGCCATAATTGGTTCAGTCACCCAACCTACGGCGAGTCGGTCCGTTTTCAATGATCAATCTGGCACGGTGGACCGGGATCGCCCGCGCGCCATGCTGCGACCCCCGAAGCCGGCGGCTAGCCGCTACCGGCGTCGCCCGCGTGATCCGTATGGCGGTGCGCCACGCCCACCGACTTGCCAATGAGCGTGAAGATGAACAGCACGCCGAAGACAAAGAACAACAGGCCGACGAGATACATGCCGTCGTCCACCGATTTTGATGCCAGGAACAGCCCGATCAGGCTCAACAGACCCATGGCAACCCCGAAAACCCACCGGCCGGTCATCGTAACTCTCTTTCTTTCGCGTATCGGATCAACTCTCGGCTCCCGCCCTCAGGCCGCGGCCTCAGTCCGCCCCGTCCCAGTCGACAATGTCCTTGTAGGCATGCCATGTGGCGTGGCCGATCAGCGGCAGCGTGACGATCAGCCCGACATAGGCCGTGGCGAGACCCACGCCGATGAACATCGCCACCAGCCAAGCCCAAAGCAGCATCGGCCACAGGTTGGCGCGCACGGCTTTGACCGAGATCACCATGGCGTGGATCACATGCATCTCTTTGCGATCCAGCAGCAGCGGAATGGAGATGGCGCTAATGGCGAACACGATCACCGCCAGAACGCCGCCGATCACCGATCCCGTCAGAAGGAACGGGATGCGCTCGGTGCTGAGAAGGAAGTTGATGAAGTCGATGGGCTCAACCGGCGGCGGCGCGTAGCTGTTGAACAGTGCGAAGATCAGCTGGGCGATGCGCATCCAGGCCAGAAGGAACAGCATCAGCGTCAGGCCCATATAGGCGATCTGGGCCGGATTGTCCCGCCAGGCGGTCAACACGTCGCCCAGGCCAACCTGCTGGCCTTGCTCCAGCCGGCGGCTGATCTGGTAGAGGCCGACAGCCAGGATCGGCCCCAGCAGCATGAAACCGGCGAGCAGCGGCGCGGTCAGATAGAACACGTCATAGATCACGACCAGCGCGGTCAGGATCATGCCGGCAACTGAATAGGTGATGCCGAAAGCCAGGCTGGGCACAGGTGCCCGCCGCAGGTCGTTCCATCCGGCTGACAACCAGGACCAGGGCTGGTCCGGATCGATGTTCCGGATCTTCGGTGACGGGGAGGAGGCCGCGTCCGCCGTCTGGATATCCGCCATACTGTCCTCCAGCAACTCTCAAGCTATCGGCTGAACCGGTTGTGGCACCGATCCTGCCACGAGCCAAGCTCACGTTCAAATACCACCTTGGCGGCGCCGAAGAGGCGCCCATTGACAGGGATGGGGGTTGGGTTAGCTTCCCTTGAGATTTCGAGGGCCGCAGCCCCACCATCCGGACCCATGGCCATGACCGATCGCATAGCGATCGCCCTCGGGCAGATCAACCCGACCGTAGGCGACATCCAGGGAAATGCCGCGAAGATGCTGGCCTGCCGCCGTGAGGCCGCTGCAGCCGGGGCCGACGTCATCGCGTTTCCGGAGCTCAGCCTATCCGGCTATCCGCCGGAAGATCTGGTGCTGAAGCCGTTCTTCCAGGATCGCCTGGCAGCCGAGGTCGAGGCGATGGCGGAAGCGACCGCCGATGGCGGCCCGGCCATGCTGATCGGATCCCCCTGGGCAATGGAGGGGCGCGTCTTTAATGCCGCCCTCTTGCTCGACGGCGGGGCGGTGGCGGCAGTCAGCCGAAAGTATGACCTTCCGAACTATGGCGTCTTCGACGAAAAGCGGGTGTTCGCCGCCGGGCCGATGCCGGGGCCCGTGAACATCCGCGGCGTGCGCGTCGGCGTCTTGGTCTGCGAAGACATGTGGACGCCGGATGTCGCCGAATGTCTGGAAGAAAGCGGCGCGGAACTGCTGCTGGTCATCAATGGCAGTCCTTATGAAACGGACAAGGGCGATGAGCGCCTGGGCATCGCCATAGAGCGCATCGTCGAAAGCGGCCTGCCGCTGATCTACCTGAACCAGGTGGGCGGCCAGGATGAACTGGTGTTCGATGGCGCGTCATTCGTTCTGCGGCGCGACCGGTCGCTGGCCGCACAGCTGCCGTCTTTCGCGGAGCATATGACGGTCACGCAGTGGGAACGCGGCGACGAAGGTTGGGATCTGGATGCTGCAGAGATCGTGCCGCCGGTCGACGGCGTCGAGGCGATCTATCGCGCCATGATGCTGGGCCTGGCCGACTATGTGAACAAGAACGGCTTCAAGGGTGTGCTGCTGGGCTTGTCCGGGGGCATCGACAGTGCGCTCAGCGCCGCCGTCGCGGTCGATGCGCTGGGGCCCGAGCGCGTGCAATGCGTGATGATGCCGTCGCCGTACACGTCGGCCGACAGCCTGGAAGATGCCGCCGCCTGCGCGCAACTGCTAGGCGTGCGCTACGACACCGTCTCCATCGAGCCGGCGATGGACGCCTTCGGGCGGATGCTGCATCCGTTGTTCAACGGCCGTGCCGCGGACATCACGGAAGAGAACATCCAGTCGCGCGCCCGCGGCCTGACGCTGATGGCGCTCAGCAACAAGTTCGGCGCCATGGTGCTGTCGACCGGCAACAAGTCCGAGATGTCGGTCGGCTATGCCACGCTCTATGGCGACATGTGCGGTGGCTATTCGGTGCTGAAAGACGTCTACAAGACCACCGTCTACGCGCTCTCGCGCTGGCGCAACCAGGTCGTGCCAGCGGGTGCAAAGGGTCCAGCTGGCCGGGTGATCCCGGAGCGGATCCTGACCAAGGCGCCGACGGCGGAGCTGAAGCCCGACCAGACCGACCAGGACAGCTTGCCGCCCTATGACGCGCTGGACGATATCTTGGGCTGCCTGATCGAGCAGGAACTGGGCCTGCCCGAGATCGTAGCGCGCGGCCACGACCAAGAGACGGTCTCGAAGGTCTGGCGGCTGCTGGACCGTGCGGAATACAAACGCCGCCAGGCGCCGCCGGGTGTGAAGCTGACGCGGCGCAGCTTCGGCCGCGACCGCCGCTATCCCATCACAAACAGCTTCGTGGGCCTGCTGTGACTCTGGCAGCGTGTTACTTGATGCCTGTGCCGGACGGACTGGGACAACGCTTTACATGACAGCTACGGCAGTCCGGTTCGCCCCCAGCCCGACGGGGCTCCTCCATGTCGGCAACGCGCGCACGGCCCTGATCACCTGGCTCTGGGCACGCCATTCAGGCGGCACTGCTCTCCTGCGTCTGGACGACACCGATACGGAGCGGTCGACGGCCGAATTCGCCGAAGCGATCGAGCGCGACCTCGCGTGGCTGGGCCTTGGTTGGGATCGGCGTGCTCGGCAGTCCGACCGGTCGGACCGCTATGTCGCCGCCATAGCCGGGCTGAAAGAGGCGGGTTTCCTCTATCCCTGCTACGAGACGCCGGAAGAGCTGGCGTTGAAGCGCAAGCAGCAGCTGCAGCGGCGGCTGCCGCCGCTTTACGATCGTGCCGCCCTGAACCTCACGGCCCAAGATCGGCGCCGGCTTGAGGCGGAGGGCCGGCGGCCGCACTGGCGCTTCCGCTTGGTGCATGAGCCGATCGAGTGGACAGATCTGGTGCGGGGGCCTGTGCACTTCCTGGGCGCGGATCTGTCGGACCCGGTGCTGATCCGGGAAGACGGCCGGCCGCTCTACCATCTCTGTTCCGTCTTGGACGATATCGACTTCGGCATCACCCATGTGGTGCGGGGCGAAGACCATGTGGCCAACACGGCCGCCCATGTGCAGATGTTTCAGGCACTGGAGGCGGAGCCGCCGGCCTTCGCCCATCTGCCGCTGATCGTCGATGCTGAGGGCAAGGGTTTGTCCAAGCGGCTCGGCAGCCTGTCGCTGGCGCATCTGCGCGATGATGAGGGGCTGGAGCCCATGGCGGTCGCCAGCCTGCTGGCAAGGCTGGGCACTGCAGACCCGATCGAGCCCTTCGCCAGCCTGGCACCGCTGGTGGATAGCTTCTCCTTCGGCCGGTTCGCCCGTGCGGCCCCCAAGTTCGATCAGGAAGAGCTGAGCCGCCTGAATGCGCGCATCCTGCACGAAACGGCGTTCGCCGACGCGGCCGGTCGACTGGCCGCCCTCGGTCTGGCCGGTGCCGACGAGGCCTTCTGGCAGGCAGTTCGCCCCAACCTCTCCCGTATGTCGGACGTGGGCACTTGGTGGCAGGTCGTCCACGGGGCTGTACCGGTCTTCGCCGACGATCCGGAGCTGGCGGGCATCGCCGCCGACACCATGCCGCCGGAGCCTTGGGATCATGAAACTTGGGGGCAGTGGACGACGACGCTGAAGTCGGCTTCGGGGCGCAAGGGACGGGCGCTGTTCCGGCCGCTCAGGCTGGCGCTGACGGGCCGTGAGGACGGGCCGGAACTGCGGCTCTTGCTGCCGCTGATCGGCCACGCGCGGGCAGCGGCGCGGCTGACTGCCGCGGCTGGGGCCGCAACGGTTAAGTAGCCGCAACTTCTGCTGCAGCGCTCCACTTCCGCTGCTATAGAGGTAACCATGTCGTTCCCCAGAGCGCTGGGCGCTCTTGCCACCTTTCACTGAAAGCCGCCATGACAGATGCCTCCCATCGCCTTTCGCTAGATGAGACTCCTCCCGCCTCCGCCGTATTTGTCGACGCGGAGAACATGGCCGTGGACCGGGAGCGCGGTATCATCGATTTCGATGTCGACCGCGTGATGGCCAAGATCAACGAGATGTCGCGTCCCGTGGTACGCCGCGCCTATGCCGACTGGTTCAAGCTGAGAAGCCTGCGCGCGCCTTTCCTGCGTAGCGGCTTCGACCAGGTGCAGACCACCTACATCAATCGCTCCAAGAACGGCCTCGACATGCAGTTGGCCGTCGACGCCATGGAAACGGTGCTGCTGAACCCGTCGATCAGGGTCGTCTTCCTGGTGACCGCCGACAGCGATTTCAGCGCGCTGGCCCGTGGAATGCGGCGCCATAACCGTATCGTTATCGCCATCGGCTGGCGGGAGAAGACCAACCAGATCTTCCGCAACAACTGCGACCACTTCCTGCACTACGACGACCTGCCCAAGGTCGCGGTGGACGAAGAGCGGCCGGACCGCCCCGTCGCACCGCCGCGGGAGATTGCGGAGGAGGGGCCGCAGCCCCGCCGCGGGCGTCCGGAACCGGGCGGCGACCGCCGGGACCGGCGCGTGCGCCCCGAGCGCTCTGAAAGGGCCGACCGGCCGCAGCGGCCTCAGGCGACACGCAATCTGGCCGAGCTCAACCCCGCGATCGCACGACTGTTGCTGGAAAACGGTCCCGGCGTTGCGCTGGGCATTCGTGCGCTGATCGCTGCCCTCAGGGCCGGCGTCTCGAGCCTGGACCCGGGCGCGTTCGGCCTGCGCACCTTTGCGCAGCTGATCGAATCCCATCCGCTCTTGACCCGCGATCCGCGAACCGTCGGGCCCAACGCAGCCGTGCTGTTGCCGCGTAGGATCGATCTGAGGGCCATTCTGCCGACACCGCCGGTGACGGTGGAGGCCGCAGAGGCGCGTCTGTCGGAGCCTGCGATCGGCTTTCTGGGACGGGATCGCCAGTACCAGCTGCTGCGCCACCTGCACCGCGCCTATCTGACCGGCGAGCATGAGCCGTTCACACGGCGCGACCTGCTGGCTGACGTGGCGGAGAAGCTGGAGGACGTGACGCCGGAGGACGCGGAGAAGATCGACCGCCTGATCTGGCGCGCCAAGCTTTTCCAGGTGGTCGACCGGGCCGGCCGCGACCCGATGATGTGGCAGGTGCGGTTGAAGGAGGAATACGCAGACTTCGACGCCTTCCAGTTCCAGCACGACAAGCAGCTTGTGGCCGAAGGCATGCTGGCCGGCGTCGTGCTGAACGCCCGTGGCTGGGCGCTGGTGCTGGACGGGGACGAGCAGGACGCCGCCGATTTCGCCGATATCCTGCTGGATCTCGGCTTCGACGATCCCGACTTCGCCGCAGAGGATGAGGATGATGAGGAGGGCGCAGAAGCTGCGGAATCGGCTGCCGCCCCGGCATCCGATCGGCCGAGACCTAACGGTGACGGCGCCGTGGCCGACGAACCGGCGCCGGTCGCGGAGCCCTATCTGGCGGACGAGCGGGAGGATGTGGAGTTCGGCCTCGGCGAGCCCGACGGAGAGGATGCCCTGCCGGAGCCTGAGCCTGAGGCCGAGCCGGAAGATGAGGCCGCCCCCGAGGCGCTGCCGGCCGTCGCCGAAGTCTACGGCCATGTGCTGGAGCGGCCGCATCATGTCGAGGTGTCGCCGCGCATGAAGCGCACCTATGATGCGTGAGCCGCGCCGCAATGCATGAGCCCGTCGGCGGGGCGTAGACCCGTGCGCCGAAGCGTGCTACCGCTCGCGCCTTCCCGACGGACGAGACCGCTCGTGCATTCGTGCCATGGCCCTGCACCTACACAACACGCTGTCGCGCCGCAAAGAGGCGTTCGAGCCTGAAGACCCCGCCCGCGTGCGCATGTACGTGTGCGGCCCCACCGTCTATGACCTGGCCCATATCGGCAACGCTCGGCCCGTCGTGGTGTTCGACGTGCTCTATCGCCTGTTGTGCCATCACTACGGGCGCGATCACGTGCGCTATGTCCGCAACATCACCGATGTGGACGACAAGATCATCGAGGCCCACCGCCAAACCGGTGAGCCCATAGGCGAGATCACCCAGCGCACCACGGCCGCCTATCACGCCGACATGGCGGCCCTCGGCGCGCTGCCGCCGAATGACGAACCGCGGGCGACCGGCTACATCGCCGAGATGATCCGGCTGATGGAAGGGCTGATCGAAAAGGGCAACGCGTACGAAACGGACGGCCATGTGCTGTTCAACGTGCCCTCGATGCCCGACTACGGCCAGCTGTCGGGCCGAAACCGCGACGAGCAGATCGCCGGCGCCCGCGTGGACGTCGCGCCTTACAAGCGCGACCCGGCCGATTTCGTGCTGTGGAAGCCCGCCAAGCCTGACGAACCGGCGTGGGACAGCCCTTGGGGCCAGGGGCGCCCCGGCTGGCATATCGAATGCTCCGCCATGGCCGGCGCGTTGCTGGGCGAGACCTTCGATATCCATGGCGGCGGGCTGGACCTGATCTTCCCGCACCATGAGAACGAGATTGCGCAGAGCCGCTGCGCCCACGGCACGCGGCTGATGGCGCGCATGTGGGTGCATAACGGCTATGTCCAGGTGGACGGCGAGAAGATGTCGAAGAGCCTCGGCAACTTCATCACCGTGCATGCGCTGCTCGAAGAGTTCCCGGGCTCGGGTGAGGCGGTGCGCCTGGCGCTCATGTCCACCCACTACCGCCAGCCGCTGGACTTCACCCGCGACGGCCTGCGCGCCGCTAAGGCGCGGCTTGACCGCTGGTATCGCGCGCTGGAAAAGGCGGACGGCGAGCGGCAGGCGGACGCTGTGGCGGACGAGGCGCTGGCCGCGCTGGACGACGACCTGAACACGCCGCTGGCGCTCAGCGCCGTCGACCGCCTGGCGGACGAGGTGATGGGCGGGGCCGGCGAGGGGGCTGTCGGCCGCCTCTTGGGAACGGGCCAATTGCTCGGCCTGCTGGACAAGGACCCGGCAGACTGGTTCCGCGGCGGTGTGGCCGAGACCGACGTGGCCGCCATCGAAGCCCGCATCGCCGAGCGGCAGGCGGCCCGCAAACGCCGCGACTTCGCGGAAGCCGACCGCATCCGCGATACCCTGGCCAGCGAAGGCATCGTGCTGGAAGACGGAACCGGCGGCACCACTTGGCGCCGGGCGGAGTGAGAGCCATGGCCGAACGCCTTTATCTGTTCGACACGACATTGCGCGACGGGGCGCAGACCCAGGGCGTGAGCTTCTCCGTCAGTGACAAGATCGCCATTGCGCGTGAGCTGGACCGCATCGGCTTCGACTACATCGAAGGCGGTTGGCCCGGCGCCAACCCCACCGACGATGCCTTCTTCGCCGACCCGCCGGCGCTGAGCCGCGCCCAGTTCACGGCCTTCGGCATGACCCGGCGACCCGGCCGCAGCGCCGGCAACGACCCCGGACTGGCCGCCCTGTTTGAGGCCAAGTCGGGCGCCATCTGTCTGGTGGGCAAGACCTGGGACTTCCACGTCAAGGTGGCTCTGGGCACGACGAACGACGAGAACCTGAAACTGATCGCTGACAGCGTCGCCGAATGCGGGGCGCGCGACCGCGAGCCGCTGTTCGATGCGGAGCATTTCTTCGACGGCTACAAGGCCGATCCGTCATACGCGCTCTCCTGCCTGCATGCGGCCCGCGATGCCGGTGCCCGCTGGATCGTCTTGTGCGACACCAATGGCGGCACCCTGCCGGATGAGGTGGAGCGGATCGTGGCCGAGGTGGCTGAGACGATTCCGCCGGACCGCCTGGGCATCCACACCCATGACGACACGGGCAATGCCGTCGCCAACACGCTCGCCGCTGTACGGTCCGGCGCGCGCATGGTGCAGGGAACGCTGAACGGACTGGGCGAGCGCTGCGGCAACGCCAATCTGGTCTCGCTGGCGCCGACTTTGATGCTGAAGATGGGTTTCGAGACTGGCATCGGCGAAGAGGGCCTGCGCGGTCTCACGCATCTCAGCCGCTGGTTCGACGAGCGCCTGAACCGCGTGCCGGATCGCAGTGCCCCTTACGTCGGCGAGAGCGCCTTTGCCCACAAGGGCGGCCTGCATGTCTCCGCTGTCGCGCGCGACCCGCGGGCCTACGAGCATGTGGCGCCGGAGCGTATCGGCAACCGCCGGCAGATCGTGGTGTCGGACCAGTCCGGCCGCTCCAACGTGCTCTCGCGCCTGTCCGACATCGGCATCATCGCCGGCGACGGCCCGCAGGTGGACAAGCTGGTGACCCTGGTCAAGCAGCGGGAGTTCGAAGGCTATGCCTATGACGGCGCGGAGGCGAGCTTCGAGCTGTTGGCCCGCCGCATGCTGGGCCAGGTGGAGACCTATTTCGAGCTGCTGCGCTTTTCCGTGACCGACGAACGCCGCTTCAACGCCCGCGGCGAGCTGGTGACCGAGAGCGAAGCCACGGTGAAGGTGCGCGTGGGCGGTGAGGTCGTGCACACGGTGGCCGACGGCAACGGCCCGGTGAATGCCATCGACAATGCCCTGCGAAAGTCACTGCTGCCCGCCTACCCGGTGCTGGGCGACATGCAGCTGGTCGACTATCGCGTGCGCATCCTGCACGCGTCCGACGCCTCGGCCGCCATGCCGCGGGTGCTGATCGAAAGTGCGGACATCCGCCGCGACGGCAACGGCGACATGGTGCGCTGGGCCACCATCGGCGTGTCGACCAACATCATCGACGCCTCGTTCGATGCGCTGGGCGACAGCTTCACCTACAAGCTGTTCCGCGCCGGAGTGCCCGTCGCCTGATGGCAGGCACCGATCGCACGCAAGCCCAGCGGACCGGCGGCCCCGCCATCATTCTGATCGAGCCGCAGCTGGGCGAGAACATCGGCTCCACCGCCCGCGCCATGCTGAACTGCGGCCTGACCGACCTACGCCTGGTCAGTCCCCGCGACGGCTGGCCAAACCCGGCCGCCGTGCCCAACGCCGCCGGTGCCGATGCAGTGCTGGAGGGCGCGCGTGTCTTCGACAGCACGGCGTCCGCCATCGCCGACCTTTCCCGCGTCTACGCCACCACGGCTCGCCCACGAGACCTGATCAAGCCGGTGGCAACGGCCCGCGCCGCGGCGGCGGAGATGCGTGGGGCCATGGCCGCCGGCCAGCCCTGCGGCGTCCTGTTCGGCCCGGAACGCTCCGGCATGACCAACGACGACGTGGCTCTCGCCGACACCGTGATCACCATCCCGCTGAACCCGGCCTTCTCGTCGTTGAACCTCGCCCAGGCCGTGCTCTTGGTCGCCTATGAATGGACCGCCGCCAGCGACACCACGACGCCGCCGCGGGAGATCGCCTACGGCGCCACGCACCGTGCCGACAGCGCCGCGATGCTGCGTTTCTTCGAACATCTGGAACAGGAACTGGACGCCGCCGGCTTCTTCCGCGTCCGCGACAAACGCCCCGGCATGATCCGCAACCTCCGCAGCCTGTTCCACAGGACGGAGCCGAGCGAAGCAGAGGTGCGCACTCTGCACGGCATCGTCACGGCGCTGTCGGGGCGGCGGCTGGGTGGACGTCCGCGGCGACGCTCGGGCGGCGTAGTTTGAGGACGGCAGGCGTGCGTCCGCTTGCGCCATCCCCCAACCCCAAGCTCGTCTCATTCGACCTCGACGGCACACTGTTCCCCGGCACGACCACGTGCCTGGAATTAGGGCGGCTGCTCGGCCATCTCGAGCTGATCCGGGAACTCGAAGAGCGGTATGCCAGGTTCGAGATCTCTAACGCCGAGGTGGCTGAGAGGGATGCCGGCGCCTATCGGGATTGGGAGATCGCGGAGATCGAAAAGGCCGTTCTGCGCATCCCGCTGATCGGCGGTTTTCGCGACACGATCGCGGCGCTGAAGGCGCGTGGGCTGCACGTGCTGGTCGTCACCGTGGCCTGGAGTTTTGCGGCACGGGCGCTCGTCCGTGCCCATGGGCTGGACGGCTATGCCGGGGCCGTGATGGGCGAGGCGGATGGGCACCTGACCGGTGAGGTGGCGCAGCACTTCGAGGCGGAGGACAAGGTTCGGTTTGTGCGCGCCTACGCCGAAGCCCAAGGCTTCGACCTCCGGCACTGTGCCGCTGTCGGCGACAGCCGCTCCGACATCCCGCTGTTCCACGCGGTCGGTCTGGCGATCGCGCTGAATGCCACGGAACAGGCACGGGCTGCGGCGCAGGTGTCGCTAGACACGGATAACCTAGCGGACGTGCTGCCGCTGATCCTGCCGGACTGACAGTAATCGGTCGGCTGGCTTCCCTGTAATCCCATTCGTGCTCTGCTTTCGGGAGCGAAACGGGCGAGCCGTTGAAATGGCACCTGAAGCCCAGCTAGATGCCTTCGTCACCTAATAAAAAGACGAGCTTCCGCGGCGTCATGCAATCTTAACGGTATTGCTACCTTTCGTTGATACCCGTCGGCCAAGGCATGCAACGGCGTCAAGAGGGACAAGGTATGGCCGGCACTCTGTTTGGCTGGCTGCGGCCGGCGATCGTTCCTCTGGTCGGGGCGCTCGGTCTTGCGGCCGTCGCCAACCATCAGCTTTCCGAGCAGCGTCAACAGCTGCTGGCGGACAGGGAAGGTGCCCTTCGTTCGCTGGTCGAGGCCTCCTTATCCGTTGTCGGCGACTGGCATCGTCGGTTCCAGTCCGGCGAAATCTCGGAAGTGGAAGCGCAGCAGTCTGCCCTGCGGTCTCTGCGATCCGTCCGCTACGGCGACGGCAACTACATGCTCGTCGTCGACGAAGACGTGATCATGGTGATGCATGCCGCCAACACGGAGCTTGCCGGGCATGACATGAGCGACGTCCGCGACTCCAACGGTGTCAGGATCGTTGTCGCAATGGTGGAGGCCGCCGGAACCGGGGGTGGGTTCGTTCCCTATCGATGGGCCCGCGCCGATGTCGGACAAGCCCAGAAGATCGCCTATGCCGCACCGTTCGAGCCATGGGGCTGGGCAGTGGTTACCAGCGTCTTCGTCGACGACATCGATTGGATCATCCGGACCCAGGCGAGGGAGATCGGCCTGATGGGCGTGCTCGTGACCATCATCGCCCTGTTCGTGTCCTATCTGCTGCCATCGCGAAAGGTAACGATGGCGGCCGACCGTGGGCCGAGCCCGGTGCGCCGGACGATCGCGCATGCGCGAGCGGCGGCGGGCCGCGACCCCCAACTACCGACCGAGATCAGCAATCTGGCCACGGCTTCGGACGAGCTGTCGCGCCAGTCCGAACGGCTGGCAGCGCAGGTGGCCGTGCTCAAAGACCGGATCCGTGCTGCTTAGCGGCACTGCGCCTTCGATCCACCGTAACTTGCGGGAAGCCCATATCAGCGCTTCAGTTTATTGGGGAAGTGTTTCAAATCCAATATATTAATCAGATGGTAACCAGAATTGGTCGATGCTATGAAGAGTCTGGCCATTAACGAACGCAAGACCACATTAGTGAACGTGATATCAGTAGTATGCAGCCGAAAACGAAACCAACATCGGAGCTGGTGAGCCGGCACACAATCCTCTCCGCGCTGACGCCGCCTGTCATCCGGTGGCTGCGTGGCGCCGGCCCGGCGGGCTCCCATCTCTCTCTTGCCAATAGCCTCAAGGTGGTTCTGATCGCCGCCCTGATCGGCGTTTCCTATTGGATTACATACGCGACGGGCGGAACCGGGTACGTCTATGTCCATGTCGGCTATGTGCCGGTGCTGGTCGCTGCGGCGTTGTTCGGCTATCCGGCCGGCTTAGCGTCAGGCCTTCTTGTCGGCCTTGCGCTGGGGCCCGCCATGCCCCTCGATACCGAACTCGGCCTCGCCCAATCGACCAGCAACTGGTTGATCAGGATAGGCTTTTTTATGACGGCGGGTGCGATCGCCGGCGCGACGGTCAGCGTCCTGAGCGCAAACTACCGCCGTCTCAATCAGATGGCGTGCTTCGACCCGGTTTCCGGCCTGCCTAACGGGTCCGTCTTTTACAGCGCGCTGCACGATGAGGTGCAGTGCAGGCAGCCGGATTTGCCGATGAGTTGCCTGTTCATCGAGCATCCTACCTATGAGGAAGTTCTGCTGACGCTGGGGTCGCGCGAAGCCGACGAACTGGTCGAGAAGCTTGCCCGCAATCTCGCCATGGCGGTGCCTGCCGGCTCCTCACTCCACCACATGCGCAGTGGCCGCTTTGCGACATTCCTTCACGGCGCCGCGGCGGAAGATGCGGCGGGCGTCGCGCGGAATCTCATGGCCGCTGGCGGTGAAGCGATCGAGGTCCGCGGCGTCCCCATTGCCGTGGATAGTCATTGCGGCGTTGCACGCCTCAGCCCGGATACAACGGATGCTTGGTCGCTGGCCCGCCAGACGCTTGCCGCGCTGGAACACGCCATGCAGCGGGGGATGGACGTCGCCACTTACGAACAAGTGAAGCAAGACCGCCAGCCGGACGCTCTCATGATCCTCGGTGAGTTCCGCAATGCGCTCACCGACGGCGGCGGCCTCTACCTTGTCTTCCAGCCGCAGATCGACATTGGTACCGGCCGCTGCGTCGGTGTGGAGGCGCTGATCCGATGGGACCACGCCGTGTTGGGAGCGATCGCGCCGGTACGGTTCATTCCGGTTGTGGAAAAGACCGCGATGATCCGAATGCTGACGCGCTGGGTTATCGAGACGGCGGTTCGTCAGAGTGCCGATTGGAAGCGCAGTGGGCTGGAGCTTCCGATCGCGGTAAACATCTCCGCCCGAGATCTATCAACCCCGGGCTTTCCGGAGTTCGTGCAGCGCACGCTTGAAAGGCATCAGGTGGCCCCGGGAAGCCTGGAACTTGAGATCACGGAAACGGCAGCGATGTTCGATCCGATCGACAACCCTGTCGCCCTGGCGCAACTGGCCGAGATAGGCCTGATGATCGCCATCGACGATTTCGGGACCGGCTATTCCTCGCTGGAGCGTCTCAAGCAGCTGCCTGCCGATGCGCTGAAGATCGATCAGACCTTCATCCGTCATCTGGACAGCGATCCCAACGACGCGTCCATTGTTCGCGCCTCCATAGCGCTGGCGCACGGCATGGGTATGAGGGTCATTGCTGAAGGCGTGGAAACCCAGACGGCCAGCGACCTGCTGAAGACGTTCGGATGTGATATCGCGCAGGGCTATCTCTTCGCGCGCCCTCTGCCGGAGCCGGCATTGCGGGACTGGCTTGCCAGCAACCTTGAATGCAACGCCGACTACTCAGACGGCCTCTTGACCACCCGGTCCGCGGCTGCAGGCTCGTCGTGAACGCAGCCCGCCGGGGCTGGATTGTCCTCCAGGCGGCTTCAAGCAGTGCCCACCATCCCGGAAACCATTTGCAAACCAATCCCGAATACGCTTATCCATAAAAGGGCTGGAGCTTTCTTTAGAGGGACTGCGACTCGTGGCGATTGCCCGGCACGATGTGACCGCTTTCAGGACCGACGGCGTTTCCGCCGACGGCTTGGCGCGCGCACGTGCGTCGTCCCCGCTCCCGCTGATCGGCGGCCTTCTTCTGCGACTTAGCGGCCCCTGGCCGCATTGAGCGTCTGCCGCCTCGGGGCTGACCGGGGACCGGCGGGCCGGCGCCAGGGGACAAGTCCGGGTCATCACCGGCACCACGCCAAGACAAATTCAATCGCACGAGATCCGTCCGAGGAGCCTGAGCCATGACCGCGGTTAACGACCACACCGCTTCCGCCCCCGACCGTGTCGTCATCTTCGACACCACCTTGCGCGACGGCGAGCAATCGCCCGGCGCGTCCATGAACCTGGAAGAAAAGCTGCGCATCGCCACCGTCCTGGCGGAGATGGGCGTCGACATCATCGAAGCCGGCTTCCCCATCGCGTCGAACGGCGATTTCGAGGCGGTGCAGGAAATCGCCAAGACCATCCGCGGGCCCGTGATCGCGGGCCTCGCCCGCGCCAACCCGCGCGACATCGACCGCGCGGCCGAAGCGGTGAAGCCCGCCCAGCGTTCGCGCATCCATACCTTCATCTCCACCAGCCCGCTGCACATGAAGTACAAGCTGCAGATGGAGCCGACGGCGGTGCTGAACGCGGTGACCGAAAGCGTCACGCGCGCCCGCAACCACACCGACGATGTGGAATGGAGTGCCGAGGACGGCTCACGGACCGAGCCAGACTTCCTCTGCCGCTGCGTGGAAGCCGCCATCAAGGCCGGCGCGACGACGATCAACATCCCCGATACTGTGGGCTATGCGGTGCCGGAGGAGTTCGCCCAGATCTTCCGCATGCTGCGCGAGCGCGTGCCGGGCGTGGAGGACGTCATCCTCTCAGCCCACTGCCACAACGATCTGGGCTTGGCCGTCGCCAACTCCCTGGCCGCCGTGGAGGCGGGGGCCCGCCAGGTGGAATGTACCATCAACGGCCTGGGCGAACGCGCCGGCAATGCGGCCCTGGAAGAGATCGTCATGGCCCTGCGCACCCGCCACGACGTCATGCCCTTCGGCACCGGGATTCACACCGAGAGCATCATGAAGGCCTCGCGCCTGGTCTCCACGGTCACCGGCTTCACGGTGCAGCCCAACAAGGCCATCGTCGGCAACAACGCGTTCGCGCATGAGAGCGGCATCCACCAGGACGGCATGCTGAAGCATGCCAGCACCTATGAGATCATGACGCCGGAGTCGGTCGGCCTGGTGCGGTCCACCCTGGTGATGGGCAAGCATTCCGGCCGCAACGCCTTCCGCACCAAGTTGAAAGAGCTGGGCTTCGACGATATCGGCGACAACGCGTTCGAAGAGGTGTTCGGCCGCTTCAAGGACCTGGCCGACAAGAAGAAGGACCTCTACGACGAGGATATCGTGGCCCTGGTGGATGACGAGCTGGCGCGCGTCAACGACCGCATCCGATTCGTCTCTCTGGGCGTCATGGCGGGGTCGATCGGCCAGCCCTCGGCCCAGATCGTGCTGCAGCTGGACGATGAGACGCGGTGGAGCCAGACCTCCGGCAACGGCCCGGTGGATTCGGTGTTCAAGGCAATCAGCGAACTGGTGCCGCACCATGCGCGCCTGGCGCTATATCAGGTCCATGCCGTCACTGGGGGCACGGATGCCCAGGCCGAGGTGACCGTGCGGCTTGAGGAAGACGGCAAGACCGTGATCGGCCAGGGCGCGGACCACGACACCCTGGTGGCCTCGGCCCGTGCCTATATCCACGCCCTTAACAAGTTGTTGGTGAAACGGCAGAAAACTGCACCGGAGGCACTCTCCGCTTGAGCGGACCCTACCGTTGCATTACACGGGACCGGCGGCGGGGCGATGCCTCGCCGCCGTTTCTATGTCCGCCTCGAAAGGCCGTAACGGTTCATTTCGCTGATGTTTGCTAATCTTCTGGGGTTTCTTTCGGCCGACATGGCCATCGATTTGGGCACGGCCAACACCCTGGTCTATGTCAAGGGTCGCGGAATCGTCCTGAACGAGCCTTCGGTCGTCGCCATCGCCACCGTGCGCGGCAAGAAGCAGGTGCTGGCCGTCGGCGACGAAGCCAAGCAGATGCTTGGCCGCACGCCCGGCAACATCCAGGCCATCCGCCCCCTGCGTGACGGCGTCATCGCCGATTTCGAGGTGGCGGAGGAGATGATCAAGCATTTCATCCGCAAGGTGCACAACCGCCGCAGCTTTGCCAGCCCGCAGGTGATCGTGTGCGTACCCTCGGGCTCCACCGCCGTCGAACGCCGGGCGATTCAGGAATCGGCGGAAAGTGCCGGCGCCCGGCGCGTGTTCTTGATTGAGGAGCCTATGGCGGCGGCCATCGGTGCCGGCCTGCCGGTGACGGAGCCCACGGGCTCCATGGTCGTGGATATCGGCGGCGGCACCACCGAGGTAGCCGTGCTGTCGCTGGGCGGCATCGTCTATTCCCGCTCCGTGCGCGTCGGCGGTGACAAGATGGACGAGGCGATCATCGCCTATATCCGCCGGAACTTTAACCTGCTGGTGGGCGAAGGCTCGGCCGAGCGCATCAAGAAGGAAATCGGCTCCGCCTATTCGCCGGAGGACGGTGAGGGCGAGATCCTGGAGATCAAGGGTCGCGACCTGATGAACGGCGTGCCCAAAGAGCTGATCATCTCCGAACGCCAGATCGCCGAAAGCCTGGCGGAGCCGGTGAGCGCCATCATCGAGGCGGTGAAGGTGGCGCTGGAGCACACCGCACCAGAGCTGGCGGCGGACATCGTCGACAAGGGCATCGTGCTCACCGGCGGCGGGGCGCTCTTGGGCAATCTCGACTTCGTGCTGCGCGAAAGCACCGGCCTGCCGGTCTCCATAGCCGACGACCCGCTGTCCTGCGTTGCCTTGGGCACCGGCCGGGCGCTGGAGGAAATGAAGGTCCTGCGCAACGTTCTGATCAACATGTACTGACCCGCTGGCGGGGTGATTCGCACGCCACCGGCCGTTCATCTGCATCAGAGCGCACCGAAGCGGGCCGCAAACTGGCCCAGAGACGACCCTCAAGGGAAAATCCCTGCGACTATTTGGCAAAATGCCGTCTTTGCGGTAGGTCAACGTGGTGGTTAACCTCCGTGACTATTCTCTTGCAGTAGTTCTCGGCCCTTAACCATATTTTAAGCATCCTTCGTTTGTGATACCAGTGTGTTGAGGGCAGGGTGTCGGATCACCACCCAACATCGTTGGCGAAACGTTCCACTTTGATCGTGCGTTGGGGAGACCGGTGAGACCACGCGAGAGGTCACTGGCGAAGATCGCGGCGATCCGTGCGGTCGCGCAGCGGTTC
>JANQQD010000289.1 GCA_028285185.1 Anaerolineae bacterium
GGCTGAATGAAGCCATAGCCCTTCTGGGCGTTGAACCATTTCACGGTTCCCTTGCGCATAGTGTCGTCCTTTCCGGGGAGCGTGTAGTCGTCGTGGCGAACGCGGCGCTTGCGCCCGCTTTTGGGATCATCGATGTCTTGGATTGGGCGTCGTGTGCCTCACACCGTTTTAACTATGCGGCGCGCAGGCCAAGCCGTTCGGCCGAAACTCGATACGCAAGAGATACGCGATATTGCGGCTTTTTCAAGACGTTCGACGCACGCGACCACTAGTTCGAAGTTATTCCCGGGCCGATCCAGTCTGGGAAATTCAGCTGCGCCGCAGCACGCGGCCGGCATCCGTGTCGGTCCGCTGCCCGTCCAGGAAGGCGGGCTTGCCGTTGACCAGCACATGGGCAATGCCGGTGGCGTAGCGCTGCGGATGCTCCACCGTGCAGTGGCTGGCAATGGCCGCGGCGTCGAACACGGTGATGTCGGCGTGGGCGCCGGGGGCCAGGATACCGCGGTCGGTCAGCCCGAGACGGGCGGCGGGCAGCGCGGTGAGTCGGCGGATCGCCTCGGCCAGCGACAGGACCCGCTGGTCGCGCACATAGTGCTGCAGAAAGCGCGCCGCCCAGCCATAGCCGCTGAGCGAGCCGATCTGGTGCTTCAGGCAGCCGTAGGGCGCAAGCGCCAGCGTGTCGGAGATGACGGCACAATCGGCCTGTTCCAGCGCCAGCCGGATATCCGATTCGGTGAAGGATTGCGACGTCCACATCAGGTGGTTCATCTGCTCGCCTTCCTCCAGCAGAAGATCGAAGACGGCGTCATAGGGGTCAGTGCCGCGATGGCGGCCGATCTCAGCGAAGGTCATGCCGACCAGATCCGGATTGGCCGATGACCGCAGCAGCACGATCCGGTCCCATTGTCCGTCGCTGACCAGCCGCCACATCGGCCGCGGGTTGCGCCTGATGCGCGCGCGCTGCTGTTCGTCGTGCAGCCGTTCAGTGATGCTGGCAACGCCACCCTCCAGCGCCCATTGGGGCAGGATCGCCAGCACGCGCGTGTGCGACCAGTCATGCGGGATGACGTCGAAGGCAACGTCGACCCCGTGGCGGCGGGCCTGGTCGATCAACTCGATCGTATGCTCCATGGCATAGGCGGGCGCGCCGTATTTCGGTTGGATGTGCGAGATCTGCAGGCGGGCGCCGGACGCGCGGGCGCAGGCCAGGGCCTCGCCGAAGCCGAGATCGTAGAAAAGGTCGCGATTGCGAACATGGGTGGCGTAGAGCACGTCTTTGCGGGCGGCGACCTCGCACAGCGTGGACACCTGGTCGGGCGTGGCCAGGCTGCCTGGCCAGTATTCGAGGCCGGTGGAAAAGCCGTAGGCGCCCTGGTCGATCGACTCCTCCAAGAGTGCGGCCATCTGGTCCAGCTCGTCTTCGTCGGCCGGCCGCCTGGCATCGCCCAGCACGGCGCGGTGTATGGTGCCGTGCCCGACGAATGCTGCGACATTCACGCCGAGCGGTACGCCGTCCAGGTGGTCCAGATAGTCGCCGAAGCTGCGCCAGCTGATATCGACGGCACCGGCCACGAAGCCGGGCGCGATCAGCTGAGCATCCTGCAGAGTGCGGGCGGGCGCACAGCTCGATCCGCACTGGCCGACGACCTCTGTGGTGACGCCCTGATGCACCTGACTTTCCGCCCGCCCATTCGCAGCAAGCGTGAAGTCGGAATGCGTGTGCAGGTCGATGAAGCCCGGCGCCACCATCAGCCCCGCCGCGGAGACCCGCGTCTCTGCCCCGGCCCCGCGCAGGTCGCCGAGCGCTGCGATGCGATCGCCGGAGATGCCCACGTCACCGGCAACGCCGGGGCTGCCGGTGCCGTCGTGGATCGTGCCGCCCTCGATGACGATGTCGAACATGGATGTCGATCCTTCGGTTGCGGGCAGCGGCGCCGTTGCCGTCACTGCACGCTGGGGCCGTAGACCAGGTTGGGCAGCCACAAGGTGGCGTCGGGGATCAGGATCACGAACAGAAGGCCGATGATGTAGGCCAGGATGAACGGCAGGACGGCAACGGAGATCTGTTCGATCGTGGCGCCGGAGATGCGGGCGCCGACATTCAGGTTCCCGCCGAGCGGCGGCGTCAGGAACCCGATCTCGCAGGTCATCACCGTGAACACGCCGAACAGAACCGGATCGATGCCCAGCTGGGTGACCAGCGGCAGGAACACCGACGTGAACAGGATGATCTGCGCCAGCGACTCCATGAAGGTGCCGATGATGATGTAGAAGACGCCGATCAGCATCATCACCACGATCGGGCTGCTGGTGATCGCCGTGATGGAATTCTCCACCGCTGTCGGCACGTCGTAGAAGGCGGAGAGCTGGCCGAAGGCGAGTGTCGGCGTCAGCAGGATCAGCAGCCCGGCCATCAGTGCGGTGAAGCGCAGGCTCTCGATGACCTTGGCCAAGGTCAGTTCGCCATAGACCAGCGTGCCGACCAGGAGGGCATAGACGACGGCGACCGAGGCGGCCTCCGTCGGCGTGAACACGCCGCCGTAGATCCCGCCCAGGATCAGCACCGGCGCGCCGATCGCCCATTTGCCGGCCCACAGTGCGCGCAGGAATGGCGCCCAGTTGAACGGATCGCCCGTGCCGCCAAAGTTGCGGCGGCGCGCGATGATATAGGTGACCACCATCAACAGCGCCGTGACGAAGAAGCCGGGCACGAAGCCGGCCAGAAACAGCCGCGGGATCGAGGTCTCGGACACTAGTCCGTAAATGATCATCAGGTTGCTGGGCGGCACCAGGCTGCCCAGCGCACCGGCCGAAGCCGCAATCGCGGCGGCGAACGGCGTCGAATACCCCTCCCGCTTCATGGCGGGAATGGTGACGGAGCCGATGGCAGCCGTGGTCGCCGGGCCGGAGCCGGAGAGGGCGGCAAACAGCATGCAGGCGAAGACGGTGACCAGGCCCAAGCTGCCGCGGTAGGCGCCGACCAGGCTGGTGGCAATGCCGATCAGCCGATTGGCCATGCCGCCCACCTCCATCAGCCGGCCGGCCAGGATGAACAGCGGAATGGTCAGGAGAGGAAACGGCGTCAGGCTGTTGTAGCCCGTCTGCGCCATCAGCGTGTACGGGATGTCGATCAGGTAGAGCGCCAGGATCGTGGTCACGCCGACCGCCGCAAACAGCGGCACGCCGATCACCGTGAGCACGGTGAAGACCACGGCGATGAGCATCAGATCGTCCATCACCCGGCCCCTATCGCCTTGCCGCGGTCATTCTGAGCTGACCGCTTCGCGGTCGTGTTCGGCCCGCATGCCGGGCAGGCCGCGGCAGCCGGAGCGGAACCACGCCGCATAGAGTTGGGCCAGGCGCGCGATCATCAGCGCATAGCCTATGAAGATGATCGACTGTGGATAGAACTCGTCGATGCCGAGGCGTGGCGTGCGCGACGTGTGCTGCCACAGCACTGCCAGATAGTCCGCGGCGAAGCTCAGCATCAGCACGGAAAAGCCGAGCCAGATCAGGTCCGACAGGATGATGACGACCCGCGCCGCCGGGCGCGGCAGCAGCATGACGCCGGCCAGGATGCGGATGTGGAAGCGTTCGCGCACGCCCAGTGCGGCACCCATATAGACGGCCCACACCATGGCAATGGCCGCGATCTCTTCCGTCCACTGCAGTGCGCTGTGGAAGACATAACGCATGACGACCTGAAGGAAGACGCAGGCCACCACGATGACCAGGCCGGCGCAGGCCAGCGTCTCTTCAAAGTGTCTTTCCAGCAGGCCGGGCAGGCGCCTCAGCATCTCGGCACCGGATCAGTTCTCGGGCTCACGGGCGGGCGGCGGTCGGGTGCGCGCGGGGGTCGGGGGGCAACCCGCGCGCACCCGGCAGCAATGGCGGGCGCTATTCGGCGGCCGCCTGGATCTGGTCGACCAGGGCCTGGAAGTCTTCGCCGCGGTCCGCCGCGAACTGCTGCTGCACGGCCTGGGCCGCGGCGATGAAGGGCTCGCGCTCGGGCCGTGTCAGCGCCATGCCGCCTTCGTCGACCAGCCAGGTCCGGATCTCCTCCGCCTCGTTCAGGATGATCTCCGCCTGATGGGCGCCGGCGTCGGCAGCCGCCTGCAGGACGGCCGCGCGCTGTTCCTCGCTGAGGCTGCTCATGAAGCGGTCGGACGCAAACAGCGGTGAGACGCTCGTGAAGTGGTCGAGGATCGTCAGATGCTCCGCGTACTCATAAAAGCGCATGTCGCGGATCACCGAGGTGCCGTTGTCGCCGCCGTCGATGGTGCCGGTCTGCAGTGCCGTCGGCGTTTCCGACCAGGCAAGCGGCACGGGCTCCGCACCGAAGGCTTCGAAGGTCGCCAGCATCACCTCGTTGCGGGGCACGCGCATCTTCAGCCCGTCGAGATCTTCGATCGTCTCGACAGCATGGTGGGAGTTGAACATGTCGCGGTAGCTGGGGCCGCCGAAGGTCAGCAGGTGGACGCCCGTGTCCGCCTCGATCTGCGCCCGGATCATCTCGCCGACCGGTCCGTTGGACACGGCCAGCAGATGCTCGGTGTCCTGGAAGATGTAGGGCAGCACGAACACGTCCATCAGCGGCCAGTGCGGCGAGACGTTGTTCTGAGTGATGATGTAGGCATCGACGGTGCCGAGCTGCAGCGCCCGGAACGCATCGTCTTCGGTGCCGACCTGGCTGCAGCAGCGCAGCCGCACATCCACCGCGCCCTCGGTATACTCCTCCACCAGGCGCTCGAATTCCGTGGCGATGATGCCGTAGTTGGAGTCGAGCGGTGTCGCCCAGCCCACATTCATGACGATCGGGTCGTCGGCCGCCGCCGGCGTGACCAGCGCGAGCCCCGGAACGACGGCGGCGGTGAGCGCCAGGGCGCCCGTGAGGGTCCGAAGCATTGGCTGCCTCCCTTGAATGCTTCCCTGTCTATGGAGGCAGGATAGCGGGGGGCGGATGCATAAGATAATATCAATGCGAGCCCGATTGATGCATGTTTGGCATCATGAGCCTCGGTCTTCAGCAATTTCGCTACTTCATTGCGGTTGCGGAGGAGCTGCATTTCCGCCGTGCCGCCGAGCGCGTGAACCTTTCGCAGCCGGCCCTGAGCCGGGCCATCAGCCGAATGGAGGAGGCGGTTGGTGCCGCCCTGTTCGACCGCACCAACCGGTCGGTCGCGCTGACGCCGGCCGGCGCGCGGCTGCTGGACGGCTGCACGGCGGCCCTTGCCGTGCTGGACGGGGCGGTAGAGCAGGCGCGCAAGCTGCATACGGGCGAGCGTGGCCGGCTGACCATCGGCTATACCGACTTCGCCATTGCCGGGCGGCTGCCCCAGATCGTCCAGGCCTTCCGGAATGCCCACCCGGAGATTGCCATCGATGCCGTTCATGGCTGCACCCGGGCGCAATTCGCCGATCTCGAAGCCGGCAAGCTGGATATCGGATTCGTCACCGGCCCGGTGCCGCGCCGCGGCTACGGCAGTGTGCCGGTGCAGCACGACCGGTTCGTCGTGGTGCTGCCGGATACGCACCCTTTGGCCGACCGAGCGGCCATCGATCTGGCGGATCTGGCCGACGAGCCGTTCGTCTTGGGCGAACTGCCGTCTTGGGAGCACTTCCACGCCCATCTGTTCGACCTCTGCCGCACCGCCGGGTTCGAACCGGCGGTGGTGCAGTACGCCTCCAACAGCGAAGGCATCTTCGGGCTGATCGCCTGCGGCATGGGCGTGTCCATCCAGGTGGAATGCCTGGAGAATTACTTCCGCAAGGGCGTGGTGTTCAGGCCGCTACAGCACTGCGCGAAGACGGTGCCGACCTTGGCGGCTTGGCGCGACGACGCCGTGGCGCCGCTGAAGGCGCGTTTCATCGAGCATCTGCGTGAGAGAGCCCCTGCGGTCGCGGGCTAGGCCAGATCGAACCCGGCGACTAGCAGGAACTCACGGAAATCGGCCCGTTCAGGCAATGACAGCTGGCGGGCCACATTCTCCGACCACGGGCAGACCTCGCGCACACCGTAGCGGTCCGTATGGCGCTGCTTCTCCGGTGGGACCGGCTGGCGGGCGTGGCGGCGGTCATCATAGCCAGCGAGTTCATCGGCCAGATTGGTGCTGTCGTACCGATCACGATGCACGACGATCGCCGGCGGCAGCCGCATGGAGGCGGGCGGCGTTTCGGCGGGATGCCCCAGCGTCAGGCCCATCACCGGATAGACGCCCGGTGGCAGTGCCAAGAGGGCGGAGACATCCGCGATCCGGTTGCGCACCACGCTAATGGGACAGCCGCCAAGGCCGACGCGCTCTGCCGCCAACAGGCAGGCAAGCATAGCCAGTCCGGCATCCACCGACGCATTGACGAAGCTGTCCTGCGAATTGGCGGCA
Organism: Anaerolineae bacterium; assembly: GCA_028285185.1. Classification (GTDB taxonomy): domain Bacteria; phylum Pseudomonadota; class Alphaproteobacteria; order DSM-16000; family Inquilinaceae; genus JACKIG01. The sequence continues at coordinate 6,381 of JANQQD010000289.1, forward strand.
TAGCCATGGCCGCGCAGTTCGGTGATCCGACGGCTGCGGGCGATGTCGGCACAGAAGACCAGCACGGCGGGCGCGTCGGCGATCCAAGAGGCGCTCGGCGCCAGCGCTGCCAGGGCCTGGCGCTGGCCGGCATCCTCGACCACCACGATGCTGTACTGCTGCAGATCCGACTTCGACGGCGCCGATTGGGCGCAGGCCAAGAGGGCCTCCATCAGGCCCGGAGCGATGGGTTCGGAGGTGTACGCGCGGCAGGTGCGCCGGCCCAAGAGGGGGGCCAGCGCCTCTGTCGAGACGGCCGTGGGCCCTTGTGTGGCGGGGGCCAGGCCGAAGCGGTCGTCGTACAGGTCCGCGAACGTCACCATCGGCGGCAGCCCTCAAACCGTGACCCGGCTGATCCGGCGTCGATGCGCCAAATGGTCCGCGAAGCCGAGCGCGATCGTCGTATAGGAGGCGACGAACACAAGGTAATAGCCGATGCCCGCGGGATCTCCGGCAAAGGGCGGGAAGCCGGAGTGGATCTCCACATCGCCCACCCAGGCGGCGGCGTTGTGAAAGGCATAGGTCGGATAGACGCAATAGAGCACCGCCAGCGGCACCAGCCCCGAGATATCGTCTGCCAAGGCACTGGCCAGCAGGCCGGCGATCAGCAGCCAGCTCAAGAGGAAGACGAAGTTGGTCCCCTCCGTCCGACTGCTCAGGTCGAACAGCGACAGGCTCTCCTCGGCCGTCGACAGGAACGGCAGGAAGAAGCTCAACGCCATCGCCAGCACGGCGGCAAGCGCGATCATGCTTTTCAGAGACAACGACATCGGCGGGCCTTCCCTGTCTTGATCTTGTGTGGCCTGAAGATTACGGCAGGCGCGGTGCATGGGCCAAGCGTCTCAGGCGCGATGGCAGCTAGAGCGATTATCGTGTACATGCACGCACGACGGGACCGAAGCATGGGCGGGGCCATGAACGCGCTCTATTTCGAGGATTTCGAGGTCGGCCGGCGGTTCACCACGCTGGGCCTGACCTTGACTGAGGCGGAGATCATCCATTTCGCCCTGACCTATGACCCGCAGCCCTTCCATACGGATGTGGAGGCAGCACAGCGCTCGCCCTATGGCGGCCTGATCGCCTCCGGCTTTCAGACGATCGCTCTGGTCTTTCGCCTGTTCGCGCAGACGGGTGCGCTGGCCGCGGCCAGCATCGGCGGCTCCGGCATGGACGAGATCCGCTGGTACGTGCCAGTGCGCCCCGGCGACACGCTGCATGCGGAGGTGGAGGTGATCGAGCGGCGCCCCTCCGCGTCCCGCACCGACCGCGGCTATGTCCGCTTCCGCTATGCCGGCGTCAACCAGCACGGCGAACGCGTGCTGAGCTTCCTCGCCAACCAGCTCTTGCTGAAGCGGGGCGCGGTGTTTGGCGATTGAGGCGCAGCTATAGGCGGCACCAGATCTGCGATCGGCCCCTTCCTTGGTGTGTGCGGGCACCGCACACGAGCCTCGTCCACTACTCAAACACCACGGATAGCGCGCCCGTCGTCGCGATGGACTGGCAGGTGAGGATCGCGCCGGCTGCGGCCTCCTCGTCTTCAAGCGCCAAGCGGGCACGCATGTGGACGGAACCGTTCACGAGGTTTGCCCGACACGCGCCGCAGACGCCGGATTGGCAGGAGAAAGGCGGGCTTAGGCCAGCGGCGCGTGTGGCCTGAAGGATGGTCTGGCCCTGGGGGATCGCAACGGTGTGAGTGCAGCCAGAGAGGTGGATCCGGGCCTCCGCCGCGACGCCTGTGATCGTGCCGTCGACCTCGATCGCGCCGCCATAGCTCTCCATGTGGAGTCTGTTCGCCGGGACATCGAGCCCCATAAGCGCATCCCTCACGGTCTGGTTCATCTTGCCGGGGCCACAGATGTAGTACTGCGTGTCCTGCGCGTAGGGCGGATTCTCGTTGATCGCCGCCTCGACGGCCGCCTTGTCGACAAGCCCCCGCCGCCAATGGGAGAAGCTTGACCACATCGAGGGGCGGGACAGGACGTGGCTGACCGTCAGCCGCCCCGGATAGCGGGCGCGCAGGTCTTCAAGCCGGCCTTTTAACAGGATCGTGTCGGCAGATCGGTTGCCGTAGATCAGATGCGCCACAGAGTATGGCTCGGCGATCAGCACCGACTGCAGCATCGCGACCAGCGGCGTGATGCCTGACCCGGCGCCGAAGAAATAGTGCGTGCGCCGGAGCCGGTCGCCGGGGTCCAGGCGGAAGGTGCCGAACGGGGGCATGACATCGATGGTGTCGCCTGCCCTCACGCGATCGTTGATGTGGTTCGACACCAGGCCTCCGGCGACCCGCTTCACCGTGATCTGCAGCGGGTCGCCCGAGACCGGCGAGGCGGAGATTGAATAGGACCGGCGAACCTCTTCGCCCTTCAGCGTGAACCGCAGGGTCAAATGCTGGCCCGGCCGCCAGGCGAAAATCTCGGCGAGGTGCTCCGGCACCTCGAAGACGACGGTTACGGCGCCTTTGATCTCTTCGCGTCTCTCCCTAACGCGAAGCGCGTGGAAGTCCCTGTGCATCGTAGTCCCCATATCCGATCCGCGGTGGCACGGCCGGAGCCTCGACCCTCAGAACCAGCTGGAGTTGATCCACTTCAGGCCCTTGGGCTGGTGCCTGCGCCGCTTCCAGCGCCGGGTCACGCTGTTGTGCTTCATGTGGAACCAGTCGCGGCCTTGAAGCAGGTCCTCGGGGCTCATTTGCTTGGGTTGAAACACCACGTGGTCGCAATCGTATAGCCGCCAATCCCGTGTCAGCAGCCGGCCCTCGGCCGCCATCTGGTCAAAAAGCGCGGTGCCGGGGAACGGCGTCACCACGACAGCATGCGCCACGTCCAGCTGCACGTCCTCCACCCAGTCCAGCGTCTCTTCGAAGATGGTCTCGTCATGCGCGTCGAACCCGAACAGCATGGCGGAATCCACCGCGATGGCGTGCTGATGCAGGCGGGCGATGTTCTCCTTCACCCGGTCCACGCGCACGAATCCCTTGCCAGCACTCTTCAGTGCACTTTGCGACGCCGTCTCGATGCCGACGACCAGGTAGAAGCATCCGCTCTCGGCCGCCGCCTGCAAGATCTCCTCGTGCTGTGCGATGTTGATCGTCGCTTCGCCGGCCCAGTAGATGCCGAGGGGCTTCAACGCGGTGAACAGCTCCAGCGCATAGTCGGGGTCGGCGATCAGGTTGTCGGCATGCAGCTCGATATACTGAAGGCCCGAGGCCCTGATCTCGTCCACCACAGCGCCGACCGGGCGCGTGCGGAACGTCTTGAAGAAGCAGGGAACGGCGCAATAGCGGCACTGGAACCGGCACCCGCGCGCCACCAGCACGGTGCCCAACCCCTGATAGCGCGCGAAATCCACCTTGTGGTGCGGGAAAGGGCTCAGGCTGGCCAGGTCCACCGGTTGGTCGTTCTGGTAGCGCCGCTGCAGGCGGCCGGCCGCGTGGTCCTGCAGAAGCAGCTGCCACGCGCCCTCGGCTTCGCCGACGATCACGGCGTCGGCATGCTGTTCGGCCTCGTCGGGCAGGAAGCTCGCATGCAGCCCGCCGATGACGACGGTCTTGCCGAGCCGACGGTAGTCGGCCGCAAGCTCGTAGCCGCGCCAGGCATCGGGGGTGGACATGAACAGGGCGACGATGTCGGCCCTGGTGTTCCGGGGCGGTTTCTGGCCGGCGGTCTCATCCACCAGATCATAGTCGACGCCGTCGGGCGTGGCAGCCGCCACCGAATAGATGTTCTGCGGCGGCGACCCCTGGTACTGCTTGTAGTCTTTGAACTGGCCTGCCGCGGAGGCTTTGATCAGACACACTCTCATCGCCGGCCCTCCACATAGTCCAGCACGATCTGCTGGTGCTGGCGGACCGGGCTCTCGCCACGTTCCGCCGAGGCGCCAATTTCGAAGTAAGGGCTCTTCAAGGACTTCTGCTGTTGCTCGCAGACATAGATGTCTTCGGCCAGGAAATCGCCGGAGGCCATCGGATCGGCGTCGCTGCCGCCATCGCCTGAGCCGTACTTCCCGGTGATGTGCTTCGACCAGAACCGGTGAGACCGTGACTGCTGCCTCTCGAACTCCCGGGCGGGCGCGTTCTTCACGCGGTTGCGGATCTCCACACGGGTAAGGTCGGGCGCCAGCGGCACGATATGGAAGGTCGACCAGCTTGACTCGTTCTCGCCCAGGCCGAGGCCCGGAAACAGCATTGGGACCGACGCGCCGAGCTGATCCATCGGCAGGATCAGCGGCTGTGGCGCCTTGTCTTCGACGTTCTCCAGGTAGTGCGGTGCCAGCGGCTCCCAGAACGCGAAATGGGGGCCGACGAAGCCGAACTCGGCCCGTGCATGGTCGTACATGGACAGCGTGCCGGCGTGCAGATGGGCCAGGTGATAGTGGTCGATGTAGTTCTCGACCACGATTTTCCAGTTCGCCTTGATCTTGTGAGCCGTGGCGGAGTCGGGATACTCCACCAGTTCCTCCACCTTGTGGGGGCCGAGATGGGGCTCGATCTCGCCGAACCAGTCCATGATCGAACCGGCTTCCGCTTCGGGATGGACGAAGATCATGCCGCGCCACAGGTCGATCGACGCCGGCTTCAGGCCAAGGCACGACTTGTCGAGGCCCTTGAACTCGCTGTCCTCTTCCGGAACCGAGATCAATCGGCCTTCGAGATCGTAGGTCCAGTCGTGATAGGGGCAGGTGATGGCTTTCTGGGCCTTGCCGACGGCGCGCAGAAGCTGTGTGCCGCGATGGCGGCAGATGTTGTGGAAGGCGCGCAGGCGGCGGTCCCGACCCATCACGACGAAGATGTTGTTGAGGCCGGCCTGCACCGAGACGTACTGGCCGGGCTCCGACACGTCCTCCGCAAAGCCGGCATAGCGCCAGACGCGCGAGAAGATCCGCTCCTGCTCCAAGTCGAACCAGTCTTGAGAGACATAGGCATCGACCGGCAGGACATGCATGCGGCGCTGCTGCGGCATCTAGAGCCCCCAGATCCAGGCATAGAAGCCGTTGATGATGGACGGTGCGGCATCGACCAGGATCATCGCGACGCCGAGCAGCACCCAGAGCACGGTCACGATCCAGAACAGGACCGGTTGCTGATCGCGGGGGATCGTACCGATCAGATGCACTTCGCCCATTCGGATTGCGGGGACGGTCCAGAAGAGGAACAGCAGCCCCCACGGCCACCACCAGTTCATGTAGAGCGCAACGAGCAATCCAATCAGAACGAGAACGGTCAGCCAGCGGGGTGCGGTCATGCGATGGGTCCTTCAAGCGTTCCGGCTGGCCGTGTTACCGCCCACCATGCCGCCTGAACCAGCCGATTGGACAAGCAAGCGGCGGGAGTGTCTCACAGTTCAGAAGGGGAGGGACCGGGCCGTTTGTGGCGCTTGTATAGATTGTCACTTCGGATAATTTATGCCGTTGCTGAAAATTTTCAAGATTGAAAATCTATTCCTGATCGAGCCTGCTTGGCATTGGCGCTTTGGCGGACCGTCGCCGGCCGCCTCACAGCGCCTTGAACATGATCGTCGTCGAATCCAGCGTGTGGTCGAAGGGGTCGCGGCAATAGCCGGGGATAACGCCGGCCGCCTGGTATCCGAGGGAGGCATAAAGCGGCTCGGCCGCGTCTCCGGTACGGGTGTCGAGCGTGATCAGGCTTCGGCCCATAGCGCGGGCCAAACGCTCCAAGTCGGCCATCAGCGCGCGGGCGATGCCACGGCGGCGAAAGTCAGGATGGACCAGCAGCTTAGAGACTTCCGCCCGATGCGGCTGATTGGGGGGCGTGTCCACGTCCAAGAGCACGGTTCCGGCGATGCGGCCGCCAATCTCGGCGACCAGCAGGGTCCGGGCGCCGGCGCACACCGCTGGCAACACCTTTTGGATCCAGAAACCACCCGCATCGTCTTCGCTGAAGGGCAGGATGAAGTTGACGCTGGCGCCGGCGTGAACGCAGGCGTGCAGCACTGCTGCAAGCTCGCGCGCCCGCCGCGCGATGTCGTTGGCCGGGAGGATCGCGATGGTCGTCTGCGGCACGGCGATCATGCGGGCTCACACCATGAACAGGATGTAGCGGGCGGGAGTGTGGTCGGGCGTGGCGAAGGCACTTGCGCCGAACAGGCGGTAGCGCAGGCAGTCGCCGGGTGCCAGATCATGCGTCTGCCCACCGATGGTGACCTGAAGCCGACCCTCGACCAGCAGCAGATGGTGTTCCAGGCCCGGCCTGGGTGGGTCATCATAGGCAATGCGCGTACCCGGCGGCAGTTCGCAGTCCAGTGCCTCCGCCGCCAGCGTCTGGGCCGGCGGTGAGATAGCGCGCCGGCGAAAGCCGGTGTCGGGATCGGTCCAGACCGGCTGCATGCCGCGGCGGACAAGCGGTGCATGGGCGTCTTCGACCATGTGCATCAGCCGCGACAGGGTCAGGCCATAGGCAGCACAAAGGCGGCCGAGTACGCCGGCGGTCGCGCTCACCTCCGCATTCTCGAGGCGGGAGAGGGTGGCACGGCTCACGCCGCTGCGCCGCGCCAGCTCTTCCAGCGGCCAGCCACGTTCGGCCCGCAGCCCTTTCAAGCGCTGGGCGATCCGGTCGTCGATAGAGCTTTCGTCGAGTGAGGTCTGTCCCATATATGAAATTCTCTCTCATATATGGGATTACTGTCAACGTCGTTCAGCCGGGGCATGGTTTCACTTGCAGGCCGATCAGGCCGCCGCGGCCGCGCAGGCGGCTGTGCGGCAGCGGTGTGAAGGCGGCGAGCAGGCGATCTGTCACCTCCGCATCGTCGGCACGGGCCGCAGCGGCCAAGTCGTCGCTGATCACGATCTCGCCTTCGACGGACCGGGTCAGCTTCTCCAGCCGGGCGGCGACATTGACGGTGTCGCCCAGCACGGTGAACTCCAGCCTTCGTTCGTCGCCGATCCCGCCCATCACCACGGGGCCGAAATGGGCACCGATGCCGATGCGCACGGGGACGGCGCCGTCGGAGGCACGCTCGCGGTTCCAGGAGGCGACGGCATCGGCCATGGCAACGGCGCAGGCCAGCGTGCGCACGGCTTCCCGGCCCTGTTCGATCGGCGTGCCGAAGGTGACCATCACCGCGTCTCCGATGAACTTGTCCACCGCCCCGTCATGGGCGAAGGCGGCCCCCACCATGCGGCCGTGGAATTCCCGCAACAGGGCGATCACCTGCTCTGGCGTGTGGTCCTCCGCAAACCGGGTAAAGGCGACGATGTCCGCGAAGATGACGCCGACCGTGGCCGTCTGCGGCCGGTCGAGGCCCTCCAGTGTCTGCAGGCGATCGACCATGGCGGTGGAAAAGAAGCGGCTCAGATTGGCGCGCGCCCGCTCCGCCAGTACGCCCCGCACGATCAGCCGCTGCGATCGGGCGACAATGGCCGCCAGCATGAAGCCGATCATCAGCGCCGCAAGGATCTCCGCATGCCAGGCCCATTCCCGCACAAGCATGGGGTCCGCGATGGGGGAGTAGTCCTGTGCCAGCCACATCGAACGCCAGTCTTCGGTGGAGATGCCGGTATGGGCTTCCGGCGTCTGCAACATCCATTGCATGACGGCGAACCAGACCGCGGCGGTGACGATGCCACCCCAGGCGGCAAGCCAGGGCCGATAGCCCAGGCCCTGCAGCACAAGCAGCAGCATGAACCAGATGAAGGGGCGATCGAACTGCAGGTAGGGCGCCGGTACGCCATAGCCCCAGGTCGCTGGCAGGGCGATCAGAAGCGCCAGAACCACGTTGTCGAGGACGGGAAAGAGGCCGAGGATCAGCGGATGGCGGTGACCGGCCGCCACGGTGCGATATCGGACCACGCCAAGCAGCCAGACCAACACTAGTCCCGCCATCTGTGCGAAATAGATGAAGCCGACATCGTCCAGCGCCAAGTGGATGGCGGTCGCGTATGCGCCGACCACGGCCATCGCCATCAGCCTCAGCCATGCGGCAAGGCGCACGCCGTCGATACGCTCGGCCTCGATCGCGCGGTCCGCGCGTCGGTTCTGCCGGTCCCGAAGGCTCTGGAGCGCGGCCACGGTTTTCCCGAGTTGGCGCTGAAGGGTCATGGTGTAGCCCCCAAGAAGTCGGATCCCGTATCCGCCACGGCGCCATAAACCCGGCATTTGAGTATGGTCGCAAGGCGCTCGTCGGTTGACCGTCGCCCCCGCTTGGCTATCTTCGCCGCGAGCCGGGCCGAAGCCCATCAGGTGGCGGACCATTATCCGCCCATGCACGCCGAGTCCGACATGACTAAGCCGAATGCCCGGCCCACCCGGGCCGAATTCTCTTCCGGTCCCTGTGCCAAGCGGCCGGGCTGGAGCCTGGAAGCGCTGTCCGGGGCCGCGCTCGGGCGCTCCCACCGATCCGGCATCGGCAAGAGCCGGCTGGGTGAAGTCATCGCCCGCAGCCGGGCGATCCTGGGGCTGCCGGCCGACTACCGGCTGGGCATCGTTCCGGGCTCGGACACCGGAGCGTTCGAGATGGCGATGTGGTCGCTCTTGGGCGCCCGCGGGGTCGATTTGCTGGCGTGGGAAAGCTTTGGTGCGGCCTGGGTGACCGATGCGGTGAAGCAGCTGAAGCTGCCGGATGTCCGCAAGCTGGACGCCGATTACGGCCATCTGCCCGACCTGTCTGCAGTCGACCCGGCGCGCGACGTCGTCTTCACCTGGAACGGCACGACGTCGGGCGTGCGCGTGGCCAACGGCGACTGGATCGCGACCGACCGCGAAGGGCTGACCTTGTGCGATGCCACCTCGGCCGTGTTCGCCATGGACATCCCGTGGGACCGCATCGATGTCGCCACATGGTCTTGGCAGAAGGTGCTGGGCGGCGAGGCGGCGCACGGCATGCTTGTGCTCAGCCCCCGTGCCGTGGCGCGGCTAGAAAGCCATCAGCCGCCTTGGCCCATGCCCAAAGTGTTCCGCCTGACCAAGGGGGGCAAGCTGGTCGACGGCATCTTCGCGGGCGAGACCATCAACACGCCGTCCCTCTTGGCCACGGAAGACGCGCTGGACGGCCTGCGCTGGGCGGAAAGCGTCGGCGGCCTGCCAGGCCTGATCGCCCGATCCGAAGCGAACCTGCGAACGATTGCCGAATGGGTGGCCGAGAGCGACTGGGCGGGTTTCCTGGCTGAGGTACCTGCGACCCGGTCGTCGACCTCGATCTGCCTGAAGATCGTCGACCCGTGGTTTCTGGCCTTGGACGACGGTGCGCGCAAATCCGTGCCCAAGCGCCTGGCCAAGTTGCTGGAAGACGAAGGCGTTGCCTTCGACATCAACGGCTATCGCGACGCGCCGCCGGGCCTGCGGATCTGGGGCGGTGCCACCGTCGAGACGGCGGATGTGGCGGCGCTGTTGCCCTGGCTCGACTGGGCCTATGCCGCGATCAAGGCGGACGCCTGACCGGCTCTCCGCACCGGCCCGACCAAATTCACCACCCAGCCTGCAAGGATGCCCCATGCCGAAGGTGCTGATCTCTGACAAGCTGAGCCCGGCCGCGGTGGCGATCTTCGCCGAACGCGGTGTTGAAGCCGATCTCCGGCCCGGCCTGTCGCCGGACGAACTGAAGGCCGCGCTGCCCGGCTATGACGGCCTGGCTATCCGCTCCGCCACCAAGGTGACCGCCGATGTCGTGGCCGCGGCGGACGGGCTGAAAGTCGTCGGCCGGGCCGGCATCGGCGTCGACAATGTCGACATCGCCGCTGCCACGGCCAAGGGCATCGTGGTGATGAACACGCCGTTCGGCAACGCCATCACCACGGCGGAGCACACCATCGCCATGATGTTCAGCCTCGCCCGACAGATCCCTCAAGCCGATGCCTCGACCCAGGCCGGCAAGTGGGAGAAGTCCCGCTTCATGGGCGTGGAGCTGACCGGCAAGACGCTGGGCGTGATCGGCTGCGGCAATATCGGCTCGATCGTCGCCGACCGTGCGCGGGGGCTGAAGATGCGGGTGGTCGCCTATGACCCGTTCCTGTCGCAGGACCGGGCTGTTTCAATGGGCGTGGAGAAGGTGGAGCTGGACGAGCTGTTCGCCCGCGCCGACGTGGTGACCTTGCATGTCCCCAACACCGAAGCGACGCGGCACATGATCGACGCTGCGGCCATCGCCAAAATGAAGCGCGGTGTGCGCATCCTCAACTGCGCCCGCGGTGGGCTGGTGGTGGAGGAAGACCTGCGCGCGGCACTCGACGACGGCCAGGTGGCCGGCGCGGCCTTCGACGTCTTTGCAGTGGAGCCGGCAAAGGAGAGCCCGCTGTTCGGCCATCCGGCCGTGGTGTGTACGCCGCATCTGGGCGCGTCGACAGCGGAAGCGCAGGAGAACGTGGCGCTGCAGATCGCCGAGCAGATGTCCGACTATCTGCTGACCGGGGCAGTCAGCAACGCGTTGAACATGCCGTCGGTCAGTGCGGAGGAGGCGCCGAAGCTGCGCCCCTATCTGCACCTGGCCGAACAGCTCGGCAGCTTTGCCGGGCAGATCACCGAGAGCGCGATCAAGTCCGCGACCTTCGAGTTCCAGGGCGAGGTGGCGGAGCTGAACTGCCGGCCGATTACGGCGGTCGCGCTGACCGGTGTGTTCACGCCGCTTTTGCAGACGGTGAACATGGTGTCGGCGCCGATCGTGGCGCGGGAGCGCGGCGTGGCCATTGCTGAGACCAAGCGGGAGCGGTGCGATGCCTATCACACGCTGATCCGCGTGACCCTGGAGACCGAGCGGCGGACGCGCAGCGTGGCCGGCACCCTGTTCGACGGCGAGAAGCCGCGTATCGTGGAGATCGAGGGCGTGCCGCTGGAGGCGGAGGTGACGGACCACATGCTGTTCGTCCGCAACCAGGACAAGCCCGGTCTGATCGGGGGCCTCGGCACCGTCTTGGGCGACGCCGGCGTCAATATCGCCAGCTTCCATCTGGGCCGCCGCAACGCCGGCGAAGACGCCGTCGCACTGGTGGCCGTCGACGAGGCGCTGCCGGACGACCTGCTGACCACGGTCAGCGGGCTGCCGAACGTGCTATCGGCAAAGGCTCTGCGGTTTTAGGTCGCTTGTAGCCGGATAATCTCCGGTCTTGCCGATACCCGCCCGCTGACGCAGAGTTGCCGGGAACAATAAGCCTGTTCAGGGCAGTTCCATCAAAGGGTAAGGGATCGCAATGTTAGAAATCAAAGATATCCATCTGAGCCGTCTCGAAGCAGAGACGCTGAGACAGGCAGCGGAGTTCGCGCTTGAGCACGACGCGATGGGCAGTGTCTTCTACGGGGACCGTCTGACGGCACTGCGCCGGGCCATGCGCAAGATCGAAGACTATCTGGCCACCCACCCGGACCTTGGTGAAGACTGACGCGGGCCGAGAGCGGCCGGCGCAGTGACGCCTGGCCGCTTAGTTGGTCCAGAGCGGCCTGTCGTCGCCACTCGCCGTCGGGTCTTCCGAGCTCAGCTTGCCGTTGGGGCGCCGCAGCGGCAGGGTGACCACGACAGTCGTGCCCTGACCGACCGCGCTGTCGATTTGCAGGCGGCCGTGATGGCCGTCCACCAGCCGGCGGCAGAGCGCTAGGCCCAGCCCCAGGCCACGCCCCTCCACCGCGCGGAAGGGCGAGTCTTCGGCGCGCTCGAACGCTTGGCCGACCAAGCTCAGGGCCCCGGGCGGGATGCCGACGCCGGTGTCGCAGACCGTCATGACGATCGTCTCGTCCTGCTGCTCCACGGTCACGGTGACGCTGCCGCCGGGCGGCGTGAATTTCAGGGCATTGTCCAGCAGGTTGGCGAGCACGCGGCGCACGGCCTGCGGATCGGCCTCCAACGGCGGCGGGCGGTGCGGGCATTCCAGCGACAGGGAGATGCCGGCGGCATCGGCACGCGTCATAAGACCCTCTACCACGCTGGCCGCCTCGCGATCCACCATGACGCGGGCGGCCCTCAGCTCCTTCGAGCCGGCCTCGATCGCGGAGAAGTCCAGCACGTCGCTGATCAGGTCTTTCAGCATGCAGGCGCTGGCATGGATGTCGGAGGCGTATGACTGGTACCGGCGGTTGCCGAGATCGCCGAACAGCTCGGACTTCATGACCTCCGCAAAGCCGATGATGGCGTTGAGCGGCGTTCTCAGCTCGTGGCTCATGGTGGCGAGGAAGCGGCTCTTCGACCGGCTGGACTCGCGCGCCGCCGTGAAGGCGGCTTCCAGTTCACGGTTCTTCTGGCGGAGTGCAGCGAGTGCTGCGCTCAACTGGCGCTCGGAAATCTGCATGCGGCGCATGGCGCCCACCTGCTTGGACACATCTGTCCCGCTGCCGCGATAGCCGATGAAATGGCCGCTATCGCGGTCGAACACGGGCACGCCGCTGATCAACTGCGGAAAGACCTCGCCCGACGGCCGCCGGACATGGAACTCAAAGTCGCGGAAGGGCTGGCGGTCACGGAACTCCGGCGTCTGCGAGATGTCTTCGGCGCCATGTTCCAGGCGGCCGAACTCCGAAAACCGATGGCCGACGAAGAACTGTACCGGCCAGCCGGCAATGAAGGTGAGCCGGTCCGACAGGTAGGTGACCACGCCCGACGCGTCGGTTTCCCACACCCAGTCGGCCGAACAGGCCAGGAAGTCGTGCAGACGGGCCTCGGCCTGGCGAACGCGCTCCAGCTCCTGCAAGCTCGCCTGGACGTCGCTGAGCATCGTCACATAGAGGCCCTGCGAGCGTCCCGCTTCGTTCAGCGGAAAGCAGGTGATGTCGAGATCCGCATCCGGCGGCTCGCGCAGATACCGCGACGTGACCGTCCCGCCATGGCCGTTCAGCTCGGCGATGGCACGGCCCACATGGGTACGGAAGGCCGCCATCCGCGCATTGTCCGGCGCGTTGTCGTTGCTGATGCCCAGCACCTGGCGGAAGGTCTGGTTGGTGAAGACGAGGTTGGCGGCACGGTCGACGATCGACATGGGCGGCAGCGCCAGGTCGAGCAGCTTGCGGGCTTCGACGGTCATAGCCCTGCCTCCGTCAGGACGGACGCTTTCGCGGCGGCACGAGGCCGCACGCGGGGGAGAGGCGCCGGATAGCCGCTCATGGCGCTCCCGTCCCGGTCGCGGCAGCTTGTCGGCGCCCGCCCGCGACCCGATCGCCGGCCAGCGCGTCGATCGCATCCAGGTATTCCGGATGCCGGCGCCAGACTGTGGTCGCCCTGGCGGCGTGGTCCGGCCGCGTTTCATCGAACAGGGTCAGCACCCGCTGCAACCGCTGCGGCGGCAGTGCGGCATCTTCCCCGAATGCGCTCTGGATCAGCATGAACAGCGTCCCGAAGTCGTTTCGGTCGATGCCGCAGGCCCGACAGACCATCGCCAGGCTCTCGCCGTCGCAATCCAGCACGATGCGGCGCACCACGATCTCCGGCAGATCGGCCATGTGGGCGAGTGCGCCGACGAAGACCGGTACGCGTCCCGACCTGAGCAGGCGGACCAGCAGGCTGGCATTGATCTCCGTTGCGTCGCCCAGGCCGGCAATCAACGCCTGGGCCGTATCGTGCAGAGCCTGTCCACCGTCCGCCCGCGCCGCGCTTTCCTCGGCCACCGAGGTCTCCATCGCGGTGTCCAGCCGGTCGACATCGATGGCGTGGTGGCGCAGCAGATGCTCCCGCAAGGCCGCTGAGACCCACCAATACATGCGCATCGCCAGATCCGTGGGCAGGTCCGCACGCAAGAGCAGCGGCCGCTGGAAGCGATCGACCCGCTGGGATTCTGCAACAAGATATTCCATAGCGCGGCGCGACAGCTCGGCATTGGCATTGCCAAGCAGGCTCTCGATCACATCAAGGTCACCGGTGGCCACCAGCGCGTCGCTGACGGGGGCGGACACCGACCGGCGCATGGTGATCGCCAGCCAATGCTCACGGCCCCGCTGTTTGATGACATTGATAAGGTCCGGATCCTGGATCACCGGGCTCTCGCGCAGGATCGGCCCGGCGATTTCGATATCCTCGTTGGCGAGGATCGCGATCAGCTCCGCGGGTGCGCTTTCGCTCGCCTGCAGCTGTTCCGCCAGCCGCTTGCGGAGGTCGACCTCGACCTCCTTGATCAGATCGCGGAGGATCCCGACGATAAGGGATCGTTCGCGCTCGCTGACACGGGCATCTTCCATTAGAAAGATATCGACGACATTGCCAAACAAAACCTGACGGCTGGTCCGCCGACGGTCGCGCGCCAGTTCGATCAGATCCTCGACGCTTGTTTGGCTTTCGCTCGACATTACCCGCAGTGCCGGCTGGTTGGACCGTTCCAGCCTCTGGTTACCGGACAAGAATTAACGTTCGACTATTAAGCATCTACGCTCTCCAATCGAACATTATCAGAATTTTGCTTAAAATCGGTGAATTGTAAAGATCACGTTGATCTGGGGCCCGCCGGTGCTGTCATCGAAGCGTAATGATGGATGTTTTCGACTGGAAATGCTTGGCCGGCCGTCTGCTCGATCGGGCGTTAACCACTATCGACATTGCGGCCGCCAAGCCTCATGTCGTCGCCGACTTGCAGCCCAGTGCTCGATGCAGAACATGCGGCTCGATGGCGCAGCCTCGGAAGTTTGCCCGCCAGAAATCGGTGGACTCAAGCGTCGCACCGCGCAGATCACAATCGCGCAGATCGGCATCGCTGAGGTCGGCGCCCGTCAGATTACTTTCACGCAGATCCGCACTGCGAAGAAATGCTTCGCGAAGATTGGCCCTCACCAGCTTTGATTCACGCAGGTCGGCTCCACTCAGATCGGTGCCGGCAAAATCGGCATCCGTCAGGTCGGCGCCTTTCAGGTCGACATCCGTGAGATCGAGGCCAGAGAGATCGGCCCGCTCGCCCCCGGTTTCACCGCGCAGCCAGGCATGGTGGGCCGCCAGCACACGAAGCAGGTTGCGCAGCTTCGCGGAACGCGTCCGTGCTGCCTCCTTTTCTTCCTCTGCCTTGTTGATGATCCGCGTGTCCCTCGGCAACTGAGGGCAAAGATAGCGGACACGCAACTGCCGCTTCGCGTCATCCATGTCCTTGGCGACGAGCTCCCCAATCTCGACGGGTGCTTCGGGAAGGGGGCGGATCTCGTATGAATAGATGTGGTCACTCATCACAACACCTGTGGTTTCTCTCGCAGGGTCAAGCTTCCGCCGCAGCGCTTCCTCCGACGCGACGGTTTGGCAATGCACGGCTGATCTCAAAGCAGGAAGTGGTAGCTCAGCGCCTCCGCCAGGTCGTCACCGAACCGGTCGCTCTTGCGGATGATCGGCACCTTGTCGGGCACGAAGTGCAGCTGCTCGTCACCTTCGGCAAGGCTGGTGATCAGGGCGACGGGGATGTTGCGCGTCTCTGGCATGTGCGACAGCGCGATGCAGAGGTCGATACCGGACATGCCCGGCATCATGGCCGAGATGATCATCATGTCAGGCTTGGTATGGATCGCGTGATCGAGGGCGGCGGTGGTCGAGGTGCAGATCGACATGCGGTAGCCACAGGCCTGCAGTTCGCGTTCCACGAAACGGGTCTGCGCACCGTGCAGCATGACCAGCATCACCTCGACGTCGAGAACCTTGGCGTCGGCGATCGAGGAACTGGCGGGCCGTGCCGGAAGGGTCCGCACGACATTGGCCGGCGGTGTGTCGGGCCCGATGCTGCCGTCCAGGATGTCGGTGATCGTGTCGAGGTAGATGCGCAGATCCTCCACGCGGCCCTCGTCGATCGACGTGACCGCCGAGGTGTAGTCCTCCAGCCGCGCCGCCACCATTTCCAAGAGCGAGATGCTGAAGTTGTGAGCCTGTCCCTTGGTCTCGAACGCAAAGCGGCGAAGGGGCTCCAGGTCGGTGCTGGTGTCCAGCGCACTATCGAGTTCCCGGGCGCGGTCGGCTGCGTTCGCGAGGAACTCCGACAGCATGTTCTCGATCATGGCCGATGTGGCACCGGCGTAGAGGCCACTGGTCAAGGGGGTCGCGGCCATGGTCGTTCCTGCTATTCAAACCATACGGCAAGACGGACAGCGCGTGGTACCGCGGGGCGGACCAGGCGACTGGCCGATGCCGGGTCAGCTAATCACGGGCATTGTTAATGATTGTATAACGTATGCTTGGGACCGTTGGTCGAGGGTCAGTCCTCGATCGTCGGGACCTCCGCTGCGAATAGCGCGGCCACAGGAAACCGCTGCAGCAGGTCTTCAAGGCGAAGGGGCTCAGCCGTCGGCCATTGGCGTCCGGTAAAGACGTCCCGCAGTATCGATGCGTCTCCAGAAGGCGGCAGCGCCACCGTCGTGTCCGCCCATCTGTCTTCCGGCGGCAGCGGGCGGTCGACGCCGTCCAGAAGATCGGCCACGAGACGCGGGACGACGACGACAAGCATGGTTCCGCCTTCCCTGCGCATGAAGGCAAGCGCCTTGTCGGCCCTCTCGCCTGCGATCTCCAGCGGGATGTATTCGCCGGAGGCGAACAGGCTTGGCCAGCGGCTGCGGACCCAAAGGGTGCGCGCGATGACATACTGCTTGATCCGGCCGTCGCGCCAGGTCTCGATTAGCGCGGTCAGACGTGTGGGATCCAGCGCATCCGCCATGTCCGCCAGCGTATCTTTGCGGTGGGGGAAATCCACTCGCCGGCGGTTGTCGGGATCGACGAGGCTGAGATCCCACATCTCGGTGCCCTGATAGATGTCCGGCACCCCCGGCACCGTCAGCTTCAAGAGGCATTGCGCCAGCCCGTTCAGCGCACCGATGGGCGCGATGCGGGCTTCGAACCGGGCGAAATCCGCCAGGAAGGCGGCGCTGCGCTGTGGATCGAGGATCGTGCGGACGAAGTGCTCCACCGCCAGCTCGTACTCGGCATTGGGGCGTGTCCAGAAGGTGTGGCGCTTGGCCTCCCGCGTCGCCTTGATCATGAAGGCAACCATGCGATCGGCAAAACCCGCCAGTGTTTCCGACGGGTCGTCATCCTCGCCCGCCGGCCAGGCGCCCAGCATGGCCTGGTAGAGCATGTATTCGTCATTTCGGCCCGGCCCGAACGGACCTTCGGACTGTCGGCGTCGCCTGTTCAGCTGCGACCAGCGCTGCACGCGGCGGCGCCATTCCATACCGATTTCACTGAGAGCCGAGATCCGGGCGCGCGTATCTTCGCCGCGCTTGTGGTCGTGCGTGGCCGTCGCCAGCATGGTCAGCGGGTGGCGCTTCAGCCGGTCCTGGTTGAGACGGTGAAAGGCCGACGGGCTGATACCGAACCGCGTCGGCTCGCCACCCACCTCATTCAGGGATAGCAACCGGACATAGCGATAGAACGCCGTATCCTCGATCGACTTCGCCATGACCGGTCCGGTGAACTGCTGGAACTTCATGGCGGTGCGCAGCACGTCGGCCTTTCGGTAACCGCTGCCGCGCGCGCGTGCAATGTCCGTACTCAGCACCTGGTAGATGAAATTGAGCACGCTGGTGTCGACGGTGCCGCTAAAGAAACCGCGCCGCGCGCGCGACAGCGCCCATTCGAGATTGCGACGGTCCTCTTCGGAGAAGCCGCGCTGGCTTGCATAAGTGCGATAGACCGGAAAGTTCGAAACGATCGCCAGCAGGGCTTCCTGGATGCCCGGGAGCGTGAAGTCACGGGTCGACCACGAGCGGCGGGCAAGTTGGTGGAGATCGGACGCAAGAACGTTGAATTCACTGGCCAGGTTGGTTTCCACCATCTGGCGCTTGGCCTCGACGGCAAGCTCCTCGAAATCTGGTCGGCGGCCGATGAACCGGTGATAGGTGAGCGTCAGCGCCCGCTCGCCCGCCGGGTCGACAAACAGCCCATTGACCAGGTTCATGAATTCGTAGCCGGTCGTGCCGTCGATCGGCCAGTGCTCCGGCAGGTGCTCGTGCCGCGCCAGGATCTTCTCGACCAGCAGATAGAAAAGGTGGCCGCGTTCCTTCAGCGTCACCGTGCCCGATGAGGAGGGCATGACCGCCGCGTTGTCGCCCTGCATCTGCAAGTAGGCGGCCCTGTCCTGCAGCTTGCGGCAATACAGCTCAGGATCGAACAGCCCGTCGATATGATCCAGTCGAACGCCCTGGATCTTCCCTTCGCCAATCAGCCGGAACAGAAGCTGGTGGCTGACCTCGAACAGGTCGTCCCGCTCCATGCGGAGGCCAGCCAGATCGTTGATATCGAAGAACCGCCGATAGTTGATCTCCGCAGTGGCGACGCGCCAGTACGCGACCCGATACGCCTGACGCTCAAGCAGCTGATGCAGGGGCAGAAAGCTCGACCGGTCACCCGGCCGTCCGTTGAAATGCTCGATCTCCTCGCGCAGGGCGGCCTGGAATTGCGGCCGTTCCGCGAACAGGCCGGCCAGCCGCCCCTTCAGCGCGTCGGCGCGCTGATGCAACATTGCCTGCTGGCGCACGGAGCGCCGGACCGGCCGGATCGCCGCGAATTCGCTGATCAGCGTATTCAATGCACCGGAAGGCTGCTCCAGCCGGTCGCGTGTACGCCTCAGGATCGCCGGGTAGTCGCGTACGGCAATCGGGAACACATGCTCCCAATAGCGTACATTGAAGGCGCCTCGGGCTTCGTCGAAATGGAGCTTCAGCTCGCCGCGCTCCAGCACGCTGCCGTAGTGGCCGCCGAGAAAGGGCAGCAGAACCTTGCCCTTCAGCGTCGGCTCCGCGGGGGCCCAGTCGATATCGAAGAACTCTGCAAACGGGCTTGCCTGGCCCCATTCAAGAACGTCGAGCCACCAGGGATTGTCCGAACCGCCGACTCCCATGTGATTGGGAATGAAATCCAGGATCAGGCCCATGCCATGCTTGTGCAGGGCCCCAACGAGGCGGTCGAACGATTGCGCGTCGCCGATTTCGGGATTGAACCGGTTATGGTCGGTGATGTCGTACCCGTGCTTCGATCCGGCGCGCGCCATCAGAAAGGGCGACGCATACACATGGCTGATCCCGAGATCGGCGAGATAGGGTACCAGCGCCGCAGCGTCGTCGAAGGTGAAGTCGCTGTTCAACTGCAATCGGTAGGTGGCACGCGGAACCGCTGGCGGGGCGGGGTCGTGGCTCATGCGTTCGCTCCGCCTCTCAGCCGGGCAAGACGGTCTACCACGCCGTGCTTCCGACGGTCGTCCACAGCACCGACCAGGGCGGCATTCCGGTCCGTTCCGCGTCTTCGAGAAGCCCGGGGTGGCTCTCGAACAGAAGCCTACCGTCGATGTGCCCGCAGCCTTGCTGTCCGGTGCCGGAGAGGTTCGCGGTCAACACCAGTGCCGTGTCTTGACCGGTGTCCCAGCGGATCGTGAGGCCGTGGTCGCCCCAGGTCTTGGCTCTGGCCGCGCCGGCCCCGAGCTGCGCGAGCCGGGGCACGATGGCGTCGCGCCGAAGGGTGAGCAGGCGGGTATAGTATGCCATCCATTCCTGCGGCTCCGGCATCGATGCGGTCGGCCAGTCAAGGCGCGATGTGGCGAAGGTCGCGTCAGCGTTGGGGTCCGGGATCGACGTCCGGGTCTGCGGGTCGGCGAATTCCGGGAACCGCGCGAACTCGCGGCGGCGGCCCTCACGAACAGCTGCCGCCAGCTCGTCGTGAAAGTCGCAGAAGTAGAGGAACGGCTGCGTCGACCCCCATTCCTCGCCCATGAACAGCAGAGGGACCGGAGGGGCGACCAGCAGGACGGCGGCGATGGCTCGGGCCGTCTCCGGCGAGACGAGCCGGGCCAGCCGGTCGCCATAGGCGCGATTGCCAACCTGATCGTGGTTCTGGGCGAAATCGACGAACGTCGTGGCGGGAAGATGGCCGCTCGGCTCGCCCCGCAGCTCACCGTCGCGATAGCCGGATGGTTCTCCCTGATAGACGAAGCCCTGGGTCAGGGTCCGGGCCAGGTGCCCGCGCACATCACCCGCGTAGTCGGCGTAGTAGCCGCCGGACTCGCCTGTGGCGATCACGTGATAGACATGATGCGCATCGTCGTTCCATTGGGCGGTGTAATGCCGCGGCCTGCCGGCGTCATCGCGGGACAGAAAGCGGGACTCGTTGGCATCGTTCTCCAGAACGAGATGGACATGCCGTTCGGCTGGCAGCGCTGCGCGCACCGTTTCCGCCAACTCCGTGAGGATGTGGACGGGGCTGTCGTCGACGATGGCGTGTACGGCATCGAAGCGCAGACCGTCGAACCGGTATTCCTGCAGCCAGTAGAGGGAGTTGTGAATATAGAAGTCGCGGACAGCGCGCTGGGAGAAGTCGATGGCCGCGCCCCAGGGCGTGTGATGGCGGTCGGTGAAGAACTGTGGCGCGTAAAGGTGCAAATAGTTCCCGTCCGGGCCGAAATGGTTGTAGACGACATCGAGGAACGCGGTCATGCCGCGCGCGTGCACCTCGTCCACCAGCGTTTTCAGGCTGTCGGGGTCGCCGTAGGCCCGGTCCGGCGCGAACATCAGCACGCCGTCATAGCCCCAGCCGCGCCGTCCTGGGAAATCGGCCACCGGCATCAACTCGACGGCCGTCACGCCCAGCCGCTCCAGATGGTCCAACTTGCGGCGGACACCGTCGAAATCGCCCTGCTGGGTGAATGTGCCGACATGAAGTTCGTAGAGCACGATTTCTTCCCAGGGTCGGCCGCGCCATGCGCCATGCTGCCAGCCGAACCGGCGGGGATCGATGACCAGGCTGGCGCCGTGCGCGTCTTCGGCCTGGGCACGTGAGACGGGGTCCGGCACCAGGAAGCCATCGTCAAGGCGATAACGGTACGCGCTTCCGTGCGGCGCATCGGCCACCGCTTCGAAGAAGCCGTCACCTGCCGAAGCCATGGGATGCTCGCTGCCGTCCGCCAGGACAACGGTCGGCCCGGACTGGGACGGCGCCCACAGACGAAACCGTACGGTCCCGTCATCGGCCACCTCGGCGCCGAAGGGCAGTCGATGCGCGAACATGAAGCTCATGACCGGCCCTCCGTGCCGGCGGAAAACACGCGGATCTCCGCAGGCGCCAGCGTCTCGGTTCCGTGGATGTCCAGCAATGCGGGCGGCCGCTCCGGCGTGATTTCCATGAAGCCGTCAAGCCCCGTGGACTCAAGCCATTCGCCGGGTGCGGTCTCGGCAGCCCGCCCATCGTCCGGGTTGATCAGGATCAGGGTCGCCTGCAGCGCCTCTTCGGGATCGGCGGTGTCATAGCGCAACAGCGCGACGACATCGGCGTCATCGTCCGTCAGCCGGATCTGCTTGCCTTCCACGTTCAGGCTTGAGGCCGATGCCTTCATGGCGTTGGTGGCGGCGACGAACCCGGTCAGATCGAACCGCGGGGCATCCGCCTCGCGCGCCCAATCCGCGGGCCGCGTGTCGACGACATGCAGCTTGCTGCCAAAGCCGTACTCATAGCCCGCGGGCATCATGACACCGGCGGAGAACGCTGCGGCGAACAGATAACGCTGCCGGTACTGGCGCTGCACGGTCTCGAGATCGGCATCCCCCAGTTCGGTAACGAGGCGTTCGGTGTCGTGGCTTTCCGGAAAGGCGATGGACGGCGCGATGCTGCGGAACGCGTCGTACTGCTCCAAGAGCCAGGGCGCCCGGAAATCCCACCATTTGGAGCTGTTGAACAGATAGTCGAACCCGGCCTTTGCGAGGGCATCGACCTGTTCCGTCGTGCAGCCCAGCGTCTCGGCGCAGAAAAGGCAGCCGGGCACGCGCGATTTTGCGCGGTCAATCAGCGGCTGCCAGATCTCAGCCGGCACCTGATAGGCAGCGTCGCAGCGGAAACCGCGGAAGCCGCGGTCGAGCGCCCAATCGAGATAAGCACCCCAGAAGTCCAGCATCGCGCCATGGTGCGACCGGTCTTCATAGTCCAGCTCGGCGAGATCGCCCCAGATCGTGATGTTCTCAGGATCGTCGGGATCGACGGCGCGCGGGGAATAGAGCTCGCCATCCTCGTCGCGGCGGTACCACTCCGGATGCCAGTCCACCAGAAGCCCGTCTTTGGCCGTGTGATTGATCACCAGATCCAGCATGACCGAGAGGCCGTGATCCCGCGCCTGGGCGGTGAAATCCGACAGAGCCTCATCCGCCGGCCGGCGATCTTCGATCACGGGGTGCAGGCGCTTCAGGTCCTTGATGGCATAGAGGCTCCCGGAGAAGCCGGGATAGTGGAACGGGTTGAGATAGATCCAGTCGAACCCCATGCCTGCGATACGCGGCAGATGGCGCGACCAACCGTCAACCGAACCCGCGATCAGCGGAAAAAGGTTGTAGAGGCGTGGGCCCAACGGATCCTCCGAGTGGCGGCTCCGCCATTCCGGACTGGGAACGAACTGCGGTTCCTGTGCCGCAAGTCCGAGGCCACCTTACCGGCTGCCCGACGTCGTTCCAAGGCCCGACCACGCCTCAACCCATTCAATCGAGGGTTTGCGCAATGACCGGCCTCCACCCGTCCGGGGCGATGTCCAATGTCACGGATCTAAGCGGTCGGGAGGTCGTTGGGCGTCGGCGAGGGCACCGGATTGCCGGCAAGGATACCGTTGATGTTGTGGAACGGGTCGCCGACATGCATGCCGTCGGCATCGATGGTGAACTCGCGGATGTTCTTGTCATGCCGCGA
>JANQQD010000303.1 GCA_028285185.1 Anaerolineae bacterium
CGCGGCAGCGGCAAGATCATCTTCACCGCCTCGCTGCTGACCTTCCAGGGCGGCATCACCGTGCCGGGCTATGCCGCCAGCAAGGGCGGCATCGGCCAGCTGACCATGGCGCTGGCCAATGAGTGGGCGTCGAAAGGCGTCAACGTGAACGCCATCGCGCCCGGTTACATCCGCACCGATAATACCCAGGCGCTGCAGGATGACCCCGTGCGCAGCAAGGCGATCCTGGAGCGCATCCCGGCTGGCCGCTGGGGCGAGCCTGAGGATTTCGCCGGAGCCGTCGTCTTCCTGGCCTCTGCAGCTTCCGACTACATGAACGGCGCCATCATCACGGTGGATGGCGGCTGGATGGGACGATAGGACGACGAAGATGACGAAGCTCAACATCCGGCCGGCCGACGAGTGCCGGTACGACATCGTATCGCTGGGCGAGGTGATGCTGCGACTGGACCCGGGCGAAAGCCGCATCCGCACCACACGGCATTTCCGGGCCTGGGAAGGTGGCGGCGAATATAACGTGGCCCGGGGCCTGCGCCGCTGTTTCGGCAAGCGCGCTGCCGTTGTGACGGCCTTCGCCGACAACGAGATCGGCCTGCTCTTGGAAGACCTGATCCTGCAGGGCGGCGTCGATACCTCGCTGATCCGATGGGTCGACTATGACAGCATCGGGCGCAACGTGCGTAACGGCCTGAACTTCACCGAACGGGGCTTCGGGGTGCGCGGCGCCGTCGGCTGTTCCGACCGGGGTCACACGGCGGCCTCCCAGCTCAAGCCCGGCGATGTCGACTGGGACCACATCTTCGGCGAACTTGGCGTGCGCTGGTTCCACACCGGCGGCATCTATGCCGCGCTGTCGGAAACCACCGGCCCGGTCGTGATCGAAGCGGCCAAGGCGGCCGAGAAGCACGGCACCATCGTCTCCTACGATCTCAACTACCGCCCGTCCCTGTGGAAGGGGTTCGGCGGGCTGGACAAGTGCCGCGAGGTCAACCGCGAGATCGCCCGGCATGTCGACGTGATGATCGGCAACGAGGAAGACTTCACCGCCTGCCTCGGCTTCGACGTGGAGGGCGTGGATGCCGGCCTGACCGATCTCGATCTTGGCTCCTTCCAGCGCATGATCACCAAGGCCGTGGCCGAGTTCCCCAACTTCAAGGCCACCGCCACAACCATGCGCGGCGTCAGGACGGCTACGGTGAACGACTGGGGCGCGATGTGCTGGGTCGATGGCGCGTTCTACACGGCAACGCACCGGCCGGGTCTTGAGATCATGGATCGCGTCGGCGGCGGCGACAGCTTCGCGTCCGGCTTCATCTACGGAATGATGGAATTCGGCAATCCGGCGAAGGCCGTGGAATACGGGGCCGCCCATGGCGCGCTTGCCATGACCACGCCGGGCGACACCACCATGGCGTCGCTGAAAGAGGTGCAGAAGCTGGTGGGCGGCGGCGGCGCCCGGGTCGACCGGTAACAGAACCGCGGAAAGTCCGCGACCTCAGAGATCGCCGAAGGTCGCTCTCACCTGTTCCCAAGCGTTGGTCAGATGCCGCCGAAGCGCGTCTTCGGCGGCATCCGGGTCGCGGCTCAAGATCGCCTCGAAGATCTCCCGGTGCGCGCGGAAATTCCTTAGGTTGCGGTCCTCAAGACGCGGCATCTGCTTCCAGTGGACGGACAGCCAGGTCGTATAGGCCTTATGGACCGCTGGGAACACGGGATTACGGGGCACCGAATAGAGCACGCCGTGAAACGCGATATCGGTCTCGTAGAACCGTTCGGAATCGGGAATGGCCTCTTCGTTCCGGGCCAGAGCCTCGCGCAGGTTGCTGATGTCGGTCTTGCTGGCGTCCACGGC
>JANQQD010000313.1 GCA_028285185.1 Anaerolineae bacterium
GAGCGTGAGGACGACGGCTATCGGCCCCTTTTCCCGCTCGGCCCCGACCAGACGGCCTATCGCCGCCTGTTCAGCGACGGCATTGCCGTAGAGCGCGTCGGCGATCGGAATTTCCTGACCGTTTCGCCGGAGGCTATCACTCGGCTGACCGAGGCCGCGTTCACAGACATCGCGCATCTGCTGCGGCCGGGCCACCTGGCCGGCCTGCGCGCGATCCTCGACGATCCCGAGGCGTCGTCGAACGACCGTTTCGTGGCCTATGAGCTGTTGAAGAACGCCGTGATTGCGGCCGGCGGCACGCTGCCCATGTGCCAGGACACGGGATCGGCCATCGTCACGGGCAAGAAGGGCCATATGGTGCTGACCGACGGGCAGGAAGCGGCCGCCGTCTCGGAAGGCGTCCGGCAGGTCTATGCCAGCCGCAACCTGCGCTACAGCCTGCTGGCGCCGTTGGACATGTATAAAGAGGCCAACACGGCCAGCAACCTGCCGGCGCAGATCGACATCTCCGCCGGGGCTGGCGATGGCATGGAGTTCCTGTTCATCGCCAAGGGCGGCGGGTCGGCCAACAAGACCTTCCTTTATCAGGAAACCAGGGCGCTGCTGGAGCCGGCGAAGCTGCTCAAATTCGTCGACGAGAAGATCCGCACGCTCGGCACTGCGGCCTGCCCGCCCTACCACCTGGCGCTGGTGATCGGTGGCCTGTCGGCGGAGCAGACGCTGAAGACGGTGAAGATGGCGAGCTGCCGGGCGCTGGACGACCTGCCGAGCGAAGGCACCAAAGCCGGCCAGGCCTTCCGCGATCATGAGATGGAAGCCCAGGTGCTGGACCTGACGCGCAAGCTCGGCATGGGCGCGCAGTTCGGCGGCAAGTATTTCTGCCACGATGTCCGGGTGATCCGGCTGCCGCGGCATGCGGCCTCGCTGCCCGTCGGAATGGGCGTGTCGTGCTCCGCTGACCGGCAGGTCAAGGGCCGCATCACCGCCGACGGTGCCTTCCTGGAAGAGCTGGAGCGCGACCCCGCCCGCTTCCTGCCGGAGGCGGAACTGGAGGGCGGTGAGGTCGTGGCCGTGGATCTGGACAAGCCCATGGCCGAGATCCAGGCGCTGTTGACGCAGCATCCCGTCGGCACGCGGGTGGCGCTGACCGGCACCATGATCGTCGCCCGCGACATCGCGCATGCCCGAATGGCCGCCAGCCTGGCCGAAGGCAAGGGCCTGCCGGACTATTTCAAGAAGTATCCCGTCTACTATGCCGGCCCCGCCAAGACGCCGACCGGGTTTGCCTCGGGCTCATTCGGCCCCACCACCAGCGCGCGCATGGATCCCTATGTCGGGCAGTTCCAGGCTGCCGGCGGCAGCATGGTGATGATCGCCAAGGGCAACCGCTCACCCCAGGTGGTGGAGGCCTGCGCCAAGCATGGCGGCTTCTATCTCGGCTCGATCGGCGGCGGCGCGGCGCGACTGGCGCAAGACTGCATCCGCGAGGTCGAGCCGCTGGACTTCAAAGAGCTGGGCATGGAAGCGGTCTTCCGCATCCGCGTGGAAGACTTCCCGGCCTTCATCGTGATCGACGACAAGGGCAACGATTTCTATCGCCGCGTGCTGAACTGAGGCGGCGTCCGGCACCGCCGGGTCCCTTGGCGGAAAACGGGATCGGGGGCGGTCAGCGCGCTTGACGGGCGCCGCCCGCCGACCCACGATTCACGAAGCGCCGTGCCTGTTTTCCAACGCACGGTGGTGGAAACGGGGCAATGCCGCAGGGCATCGCCCCGCCTTTGTCCCGTTGCTTGAAGGGCATGCACGATGACGGTCCAGACGGTCGCGACCACCCCCTTTGACGACCAGAAGCCTGGGACCTCGGGCCTCAGAAAGAAGGTCACCGTCTTCCAGCAGCCGCACTATCTGGAGAACTTCGTGCAGTCGCTGTTCGACTGCCTGCCCGATCTTGCCGGCGCCACCCTGGTGCTGGGCGGGGATGGACGGTTCCACAACCGCCAGGCCGTGCAGACCATCCTGCGCATGGCCGCGGCCAACGGCGTGGCCCGCGTCGCGGTCGGGCAGGGGGGGCTTTTGTCCACACCTGCCGCCTCATGCGTCATCCGCAAGCGCGCGGCTTATGGCGGCATCATCCTGTCGGCCAGCCACAACCCCGGCGGCCCGACGGAAGATTTCGGCATCAAATACAACATCGGCAATGGCGGCCCGGCGCCGGAGAAGGTGACGGAGGCCATCTTCGCCCGCAGTCGCGAGATCACCGAGTACAAGGTCCAGTCTTACGGCGATGTCGATATCGACACGCTGGGCGACTTCCGCCTCGGCACCATGGTGGTGGAGGTTTTCGACCCCGTCGCCGACTATGCCGACCTGATGGAAAGCCTGTTCAACTTCAACCGCATCCGCCGGGCCTTGTCGGGCGGCCTGCGCGTGCGCTTCGACGCCATGCACGCGATCACCGGCCCGTATGCGAAAGAGATCCTGGAAATCCGGCTGGGGGCGCCGGAGGGCACCGTGCTGAATGGCGAGCCGAAAGAGGATTTCGGCGGCGGCCATCCCGACCCCAACCTGGCCCATGCCCATGACTTGGTGGAAGAGATGATGGGCCCGGGCGCGCCCGATCTCGGCGCTGCGTCCGATGGCGACGGCGACCGCAACATGATCCTCGGCCGCGGCATCTATGTGACGCCCAGTGACAGTCTGGCGATCCTGGCCGCCAACGCCACGCTGGTGCCGGGATACGCCCAGGGCCTTGCCGGCGTCGCCCGATCCATGCCCACCAGCCGTGCGGCCGACCGGGTGGCCGAAGCACTGGGCATCGATGCTTATGAGACGCCGACAGGCTGGAAGTTCTTCGGCAACCTGCTGGATGCCGGCCGCGTGACTCTGTGCGGGGAGGAGAGCTTCGGCACCGGCTCGTCCCATGTCCGCGAGAAGGACGGGCTGTGGGCCGTGCTGTTCTGGCTCAACATCCTGGCCAACCGGGAAGAGAGTGTGGCTGACATCGTCGCCGAGCATTGGCAGCGCTTCGGTCGCGACATTTATTCCCGCCACGACTACGAGGGCATTGATGCCGAAGCGGCCGCCGGGCTGATGGACACTCTGCGGAACCGCGTCGCCACCCTGCCGGGCACCAGGGTCGGCGCGTTGGAAGTCGCGACGGCCGACGACTTCGCCTATGTCGACCCGGTGGATGACAGCGAGAGCCGCAAGCAGGGCATCCGCATCGCCTTCACCGACGACAGCCGCATCGTCTACCGCCTCTCAGGAACCGGCACCCAGGGCGCCACCTTGCGTGTCTACCTCGAGCGCTTCGAGCCGGACCCCGAGCACCAGAGCCAAGACCCACAGACGGCGCTCGCTGGACTTATCGAGGCCGCGGACGTCATCGCGGAGATCAAGGCGCGCACCGGCCGCGAGGGGCCGGATGTGGTGACATGATTGACGGGTCTGGGCCGAAACCTGCGTTAGCGGATATGCAGTTTGGTGTGGGGACGGCGGCGGGGCGCTGAATGGCTGCTAGGTTGTGCGCGTTTCGGTTCTCAACACTTCAAGCGGCGGTGCGGCGGCTGCCATTTGCGGCGAGGGAAGGATCATCATAGCGGTCCTGGAGGCGTTGATCGTAAGCCAACGGGAACCACCCGATGCGGTCAGCGGAGTTTGTAGTATCCTATCACGCTAAACAGTTCAGAGAATTTCATTTTTCGATTGTATTTTTGTAATTGAATGCCTGCCTCCACTGCAATGTTCAATATCTATACCGTCGGCTCGCTGCCGGCCTCCCTAATGATGCATTAAGAAATACCATTATAGGTTTGCATGGCGGGGATCATTGCATACACCAGAGAACCGCATCGTTGCCAGTCATAGAAGGATTGTAGCAGTGCCTATCGTCAGGATGCGCATTGGCACCAGACTTGCCGGGCTGATCGGGATCGTGCTCTTGGCCTTCGCCGTCACCGGCGGCGTCTACCTCAGTGGCCAGGCCACCGTCCAGTCGCTGGCGGACCGTCGCGACAGCGCCGAAGACACTGCCAGGCTTCTGGACCGGGTTGAACAGAACCTGGTTCGCATGCGCCTGGAATCCCTCCACCTTCTGACAGAGAGAGACAGGCTCGCCTATTCACGCTTTGAAGAACTGTCCGTTCGGCTGTCTAACGCGCTCGATCAAGCTGCGGCGGTGACCGAGGAGACCGCATCCATGGACGATCTGCGCATTGGCGTCGAACGCTATGCGCAACAGATCGGCATGGCGGCGGCAAGCCGCGAGCAGCTTGGCTTTTCCGAGGACGAAGGCCTGGAAGGTTATCTGAGGGAGGCCGTGCATGACATCGAGGATCGGTTGGCGGCGCTCGCCGATGAAGGGGTCGATGTGGCGACTCTCGATGCGCTCACGGTCAAGATGCTGATGATGCGTCGACATGAGAAAGACTTCATGATGCGGGGAGACCGAGAAAAATACATGGGCAGGATCGCCGCGCGTAACGATGAGTTTCTCGAAATATTGTCTGGCGCAGAAATATCGGAGGCTACGAAACAGGAGCTGCGCGCAAAGCTTGGAATTTATGTTGCCTCCGTTAATCGTTTTGCAGAGATCTCGGAGGAACTTTCCCTAGTCCGTGGGACCGCAGACTCTTATTTCGAAGCGGTGTTGCCGCTGCTCGCCGAGAGTCGCGCAGGCGCTCTTGCGGTGGCCGTCGACGCTGCCGATGTCTCCGCTGCAGCAGAGAGGCGAACGGACATGATCTTGCTTGTCGTTGTCGTCGCCACGTCGGCTGCAACGATTGCGATCGGAGTCCTGATAGCCCGCGGTGTCGCGCGGCCCGTTCGGGCGATGACGACGGCCATGGGCCGGCTCGCCGAAGGCGACAAGTCGACCGAGATTCCGGCGGCCGGGCGCCGCGACGAGATCGGCGAAATGGCCGCCGCGGTCCAGGTCTTCAAGGACAGTATGATACGAAACGAACAGCTAGCCGCTGCCGCAGCCGAGGAGCAGGCGGCCCGCGAGCGTCGCGCCGAGCACATCGATCGGCTGGCATGCGGATTCGATGCGGCGGTGACCGGTCTGACAAGCAGCCTCGCTGCGGCGGCAGCACAACTTCAGTCTACCGCCGACAGCCTCTCTTCTGCGTCGGAGGAAGCAACAAACCAGGCCGGCACCGTGGCGTCGGCGTCAGAGGAGTCCAGCGCGAATGTGCAGACCGTCGCCACGGCGACCGACGAGTTGAACGCCTCCATCTCCGAGATCAGCCGACAAGTATCACAGCAGGCCGATGCCGCGAGCGGCGCTGTGGACGTAGCGAATGTCAGCAACCAGAACGTTCAAGAGCTGGCCGATCGCGCTCATCGCATCGGCGAGGTCGTCAATCTGATCACCTCGATTGCACAGCAGACGAACCTGCTGGCGCTGAACGCCACCATTGAGGCGGCCCGTGCCGGAGAGGCCGGCAAGGGCTTCGCCGTTGTCGCCTCGGAAGTGAAGACCTTGGCTAAGCAGACCGCGAAGGCGACCGAGGAAATTGCCGCGCAGGTCGACGCCGTCCAGAGCTCGACGGAGACGACCGTGGATTCAATCCAAGGCATCGGCGACCGGATCAGCGCGATCGCCGAAATCACCGCCTCCGTCGGCTCAGCCGTGGAGGAGCAGACGGCAGCGACCAACGAGATCGCCCGCAACGTTCAACAAGCGGCCCAGGGGACCCAAGAGATCTCGTGCAACATCATTGGGGTCAGGGACGCCGCCCAGCAGGTCGGCAGTTCGGCTCACTCCGTGCTGGCGGCATCGACCTCGCTCAACAGCCAGACCGAAAGGCTCAAGAGCATCGTCGACCAATTCCTGTGCGATGTCCGGGCTGCGTAATCCCGGGACACGCAGTCAGACAAACGGGGGGCTAAAGCAGCGTAAGGTCCCAGTCGCTGCCGAACCGGATGGTGCCTTCGACGCTTCCGGCTTCAGCGATAGCATCCGCGGCGGGATGGACAAGCGGTTGAGACCGTACCCTGGGGCCATTCGCGGAGGTGTCTGGCACTGTGGGCCAGAGGGCCGTGACGTGGCGGTGTTTGGCTATGTTGTGGCAGCCGTTGCGTTCGATCGCCTCCGCCGCGATCTCGGCGATGCCGTTACCGCAACTGACATGCTTGCGAACTCAGGCAGAGCTTGAGATGGCCAGCTTGCCCTATGGCGCTTACGCCAGGTGCATGAGGGCGATCAGGGTAAAGCGGCATGGCAGATTCTGCTGTTTGCCGACCGCAGCCGCGTCGTCTACCGCCTCTCAGGCACAGGCACCCGGGGCAATCCCTTTCACGTCTATCTGGAACGCATCGAACCCGACGCCGAGCGCCAGAGCCAAGACCCGCAGGTGCCCCTCTTCTGCGTCTGCGCGTTGGTTAACCCGATCCAGAGATGAAACTTCATACCCACGATCGGCGGTATTCCGGCTTCATCGGCAATCGGTGCCATGCGCAGCTCCCTCTCTTCGGAGGAGATGGCGGGGTGGAGCCAAGTTCTGGGTTAAGGATCCGCTAAGGGAAAAAGGCGTCTAAAATAAACCCTAATTGCGGGGAAGTTCAGGTAGGGTGAGCGTGTGTCGAACTTCCGATGTTGGATCGTACCCATTAATCCTAATTACACGACTCTTCGCTAATAGCATTGAATATCCGACTTCAGGATGCGGAAGAATCTTAATGGTACTGGCTGCATGAGCGATCCTGTATGGAACAAGCCCGCAGCGCTGCGGAACGGTCTTATCATCGCCTTGGCTTTGCTTAGTATCCTTGCCATTTGCTTCGCGCTGAGTCTCGGTCAGGTGCCGTTGGCTGGGATCGCGGAAGAAGGAAACTGGAGGTCAGATCAGCTTCCATTGATCTTGTTGCTGGTTGCGATCGCCTTTGGGGCATATTCGCTCCAGCAGTGGCAAGCACATCGGCGGTACCAAAGAAGTACCCTATCATTCAATGAAGAACTTCTATCGAAAATAGATCAGCTGGAGCAATCAGAGTTGCGTCTTCAAAATAGTAGACGACTATTAGAAGATGCAATCGAAAGCTTCTCCGAAGGATTTGTCCTTTATGATGCAGACGAGCGTTTAGTGATTTGCAACAGCAGATACCGGAATCAGTATCCAGATACAGCGGATTTCATGAAGCCAGGGGTGTTGCTGGAGGATGTGGTCCGGAACATCGGTGAAAAGGGCTTGAATCTCAAGGCACAGGGGAACGCCGACGAATGGTGTCGGCTTCGGCTCGAGGCGTTTCGTGCGGGAATTGGCACCCATGAGCTGCAGCTAAATGACGGGCGCTGGATACGGGCGACAGAACGGCGGACAAGAGCTGGCGGCATTGTCGCGATCCGGACCGACGTTACAGACCGAAAGATCATGGAAGAGAAGCTTCAGCAGTCGAACAGCGAGCTGGAAGCACGCGTAGTAGAGCTTGAAGATCTCAAGCGGCACAGTGAGCAGCAGGCAGCGGAAGCATTACACTTATCCGAACAGTTGGGCGAAGCTAAGGGGCAGCTTGCAGATGCAGTCGAGAACATATCCGAAGGTTTTGCCTTGTGGGACGCTGACGATCGGCTGATCAGGTGCAACGAAATTTACCGCGGCATCTATGCCAGCCTTGAAGACGTCCTTACGCCGGGCGTGCTGTTCGAGACCTTCATCCGAGAGGCCTATGCACGAGACGTCTTCGCCAAACCCGATGGCGATCCGGAGGATGCCATATGGAACCGGGTCCTGCGCCACCGGCGTCCATCCAGTGTCATCGAGCATGAACTGAACGATGGTCGGTGGCTGCGCATCAGCAAACGCAAGACGGGCACTGGCCAGGTCGTCGGCATCGTCTCGGATATTTCCGAACGCAAGCAGTCTGAGGCGACGATCCGGCGCATGGCGCTGGAGGATGTTCTGACCGGTCTGCCGAACAGGGCGCAGTTTCAGCGGAACCTCAACGACGCGATGGCCCAGTGTGAGCGAACCGGACATGTGATGGGTCTGATGCTGCTGGACCTGGATCGCTTCAAGAACATCAATGACGCCCTTGGCCATCCGGCCGGCGACGAACTCCTGAGACAGGTGTCAGCACGGCTTCTGGATTGCGCGCGCAAGACCGACACCGTCGCGCGCCTAGGGGGCGACGAATTCGCCATCATTGCAACGAACTGCAAGAGCGCCGACGGCGCCACGAGGCTCGCCGACCGGATCGTGAAGGCGATCGCCAAACCATTCTCCATCGACGGGAACGAGATCCACACC
>JANQQD010000314.1 GCA_028285185.1 Anaerolineae bacterium
TGCGGCACGGTCTGATCGACGAACTTCTGACGCAGCTCGTCATTCGTGTTCTGCTTGATCTTCCAGGCCATCGATTGCGCGGAGTGGACGGAGTCGGCATCCGACGGGCCGAACATCATCAGCGATGGCCACCACCAGCGGTCGAGCGCATCCTGCGCCATCGCCTTCTGCGCCTCGGTGCCGGCAGAGAGTTTCATCATGATGTCGTAGCCCTGACGCTGATGAAAGCTCTCTTCCTTGCAGATGCGGATCATCGCCCGCGAATAGGGGCCGAAGCTGCAACGCTGCAGCGGCACCTGGTTCATAATCGCGGCACCGTCGACGAGCCAGCCGATGGCGCCAATATCGGCCCAGGTCAACGTCGGGTAATTGAA
The DNA here is from genome assembly GCA_028285185.1 of Anaerolineae bacterium. Classification (GTDB taxonomy): domain Bacteria; phylum Pseudomonadota; class Alphaproteobacteria; order DSM-16000; family Inquilinaceae; genus JACKIG01. Next base: position 375 of record JANQQD010000314.1, read on the forward strand.
GATGGACGAGTACTTGGCCTTGCCGGCATGGAGCTGCGCCAGCAGCTCGTCACGGGACACGCCCAGCGTTTCGGCCGCGCAGTAGAGATAGAGGCCGTGGCCCGCCTCGTCCTGCACCTTGGCCAACAGGATCGCCTTGCGTTCCAGCGTCGGGGCGCGGGTGATCCAGTTGCCTTCGGGAAGCTGGCCGACGATCTCGGAATGCGCATGCTGGCTGATCTGGCGGATCAGCGTCTTCCGGTAGCCTTCGGGCATCCAGTCTTTCGGCTCAATCTTCTGGTTGTCGTCGATGCGTTCCTGAAACGCGCGCTCTTGCGGATCCATCTCGTCGAGCGACTTGACGCCTTGCCCATCCGTTTTCACCAGCTGTGCGTACATGTCCGTCCCTCCCGAAAGCGATTGCTCAAACCCTCTCAAGGATCAGTGCGATTCCCTGCCCTACGCCGACGCACATTGTGCAGAGCGCATAACGGCCGCTCCGGCGCGCGAGCTCATACGTCGCCGTGGTCGCAAGCCGCGCTCCGCTCATCCCCAGCGGATGTCCGATCGCGATTGCGCCGCCGTTGGGATTGACATGGGCGGCGTCATCGTCCAGCCCGAGTTCACGGAGCACCGCAAGCGCCTGCGCGGCAAACGCTTCGTTGAGCTCGATCACATCCATCTGGTCGAGCGACAGCCCCGCCCGCTGCAGCACCCTGCGCGTTGCCGGTGCCGGCCCCATTCCCATGATGCGCGGCGGCACCCCCGCAGCAGCCATGGCGACGACGCGTGCGCGGGGCGTGAGCCCATGGCGGTCTGCCGCGGCTTCCGACGCGACAATCAGCGCGCAGGCGCCGTCGTTCACGCCCGACGCGTTGCCCGCCGTCACCGATAACTCGGCGCCGTTGATCCCCTTCAGCCTGGACAGCGCGTTTACGGTCGTGCCCGAGCGCGGAAACTCGTCGACCGATACGATGATCGGATCGCCCTTGCGTTGCGGCACGGTGACCGGCGCAATCTCGTCGCTGAAGCGGCCGGCTTCCTGCGCCGCTGCCCAACGCGCCTGGCTGCGCGCCGCAAACGCATCCTGGTCTTCGCGCGAGACTTTGAAGTCTGCGGCCACGTTGTCGGCCGTTTCCGGCATCGAATCGACACCGTATTGTGCGCGCAACGCCGGATTGACGAACCGCCACCCGATCGTGGTGTCATAGATCGCGCCCGCACGCGAGAACGCCGTTTCCGCCTTCGGCATAACGAAGGGCGCGCGCGACATGCTCTCCACACCGCCGGCGAGCAGGAAGTCACCATCCCCGGCCCGGATCGCGCGCGCAGCCTGACCGACGGCATCCAGGCCGGACCCGCACAGCCGGTTGACCGTGGTTCCAGGCGTGCTGACCGGCAGGCCGGCGAGAAGGGCCGCCATACGGCCCACATTACGATTGTCTTCGCCGGCCTGGTTGGCGCACCCGTAAATGAGATCGTCGACCAGAGACCAGTCGGCGTCCCTGTTGCGGTGCAGGAGGGCTTTGAGCGGCGCAGCCGCGAGGTCGTCGGCCCGCACCGTCGCCAAGGCACCGCCGTAACGCCCGATGGGCGTTCGCACCGCGTCGCAGATGAACGCGTCAGCCATGACCGGCCCTTCCTCCCGACTGCCGCGTCTTCTTTGGAAGCGAGCGCCGTCTATTCATTGACCCGACGGTCAGTATATTCAGTTACGTCACAGATGAAAGCTTTTTCTGCCAATTCTTGTGATGTTTTAGGGATCCGCCGCTGCCCTCCGCATTGGTCGTTCGTCCGCTCAGGCTGCGTCGGTGGTGCGGCGATCATCCGACAGCGGTCCGAGCGCTCCCTTCATGTCGACGAACCCGGAGCACACATGCCTTTCGGCAATCGGGGTCAGGCGATCGTAGCAGTCCCGGAACAGTTGACGCGCCTGCCCGCCGGCCCAGCCATCCGGAAGGGCCGATGCGGGCAACTGAGGATCCTTAAGCGCGATCCTGCGGAAATCGTGCACGAGAAGGAGACGCGCGGCGAGGCATTCCGCAGCCTCCGGCGGGCCGCCTTCATCCAGTGCTGCGGCCAAGGGCCGGAACCGGGTACAGAAGGCAGCATAGGCATCGGACATGGAGCCAAGGTCCCAGGTGTCGGCGGCAAGTTCGGCAAGGGACCGCATACCGACGGCCGCCGCCGGCGCGGTGAAAGCGACGAAGCCGCCACCCAATGCGGCACGCACCTCTTCCATGGCATCGCCAGGCTTGAGCACGAGCTTCGGACCGAGGACGCCAAATCCGCGGGCAATCAGCGCCGAGATCGCATCACTCGCGGCATCGCCGTTGACACGAACCAGCGTCCACGGCGCCGCTTCCGGCGGGCTTCCCTGGCTGTGAATGGCGCGGGCAGCCAGGCGGAACTCCGCCGCTGCAGACCTTGTCAGGTGGTAGAAGCTGCGCCGCCCGTCGCGGATGCCGGCAAGCTGCCCTGCCTCGACAAGCCGTGAAACGGCCGTGCGGGACAGGCTTTCGTTGATCCCGACAAGCCGGCAGGTCTCGATCAGATTGCCGATCCAGACCGACCCGCCCCTGGGCAGGATGACGTCGCCATAGAAGGTGACGATGAACGGCCCCGCCCTCAGGGCACGCCGGGTAGAGAAGTCGTCGATCAGGTCTGAGAGGACCGCCGTCATCATGACGGCAGCATAGATCGCCGACGGCCGTCCGCAACACGGTCGTGCGCCGGCCGCTACCGGACCGACTTGGCGCCTTCCAGGATCAGCTGCGTTAAGAGGTCCGCGTACTCGTCCCGCGTAACCGGGCCGTCGGGGCGAAACCACATGTAAGCCCAGTTCAGCATGCCGAACAGCGACATGGTCACCGGCATCAGCAAGGGCCTTTCATCGACAAGAGCGGGATTGACCAGACGCATGACCGCGGTGAACCGACGGACGATCGACCGTTCCATCTCACGCAAAGTGTCGGCCTTTTCGGGTGGCAAGGTCCGCATCGCGTTGATCTGAACCTTGTGCTGGTCGTCGCTGTCCCGATACTTCTCGAGCGTGGTGTGTATCAGCCGGCGCAGCCGGTCGTCGGGCGCCAGCGTCGCGTCGTCCGCCTCACCCAAAGCGGCGTCGAGATCTTCCAGGTGTACGCGCACGATGTCGAAGACCAGCTCTTCCTTGCTGGTGTAATAATGGTACAGAAGGGCCTTCGATACTCCGCACTCCCAAGCGATCTGAGCCATGGATGCCCGATCAACACCGCGCTCGGCAATCACACTCGCCGTGCGGTGAAGGATCGCTTCTCGCTTGTCATCGTAATCGAGCGCGCGGGTACGAGCCATGTCGTCCGTAATCTATTACCAGAACTTGAGGCCGCGGAACGGTAGCCTAAAGCCATCCGCTCACGCAATGGGCGTCACCCCTGATCGCGCCTGTCGACAACGCGCTTTGCCTTGCCAAGGGACCGTTCCACGGATCCCGGATTTTCCACCCGGATCTTGGTGCTAACGCCGATGACGCTCTTGATGTGATGGGCCAGCTCCTTCTTTGAGTCCTGCCGGGTGGCCGCGTCGGTGCAGCCTGGCATGGCCTCGACAAACACCGTCATGACGTCGAGACGATCGGCCTTCGACAACTCGATCTGGAAATGGGGTGAGAGACCTCGGCACTTCAGCACCTGCTCTTCAATCTGCGTCGGGAAGATGTTGACGCCGCGCAAAATGATCATGTCGTCCGACCGGCCGGTGATCTTCTCGATCCGCCGCATGGACCGGGCCGTGCCCGGCAGAAGACGTGTGAGATCGCGCGTCCGATACCGGATCATCGGCAGCGCCTCTTTGGTCAGCGAGGTGAAGACCAGTTCCCCCTTCTCGCCATCCGGCAGCACGGCACCGGTTTCGGGATCGATGACCTCGGGATAGAAATGATCCTCCCAGACATGCAGGCCGTCTTTGGTCTCGACGCATTCATTGGCTACGCCCGGGCCGATGATCTCCGAGAGCCCGTAGATATCGACCGCATGCATGTCGAACGCCTGTTCGATCTCCAGCCGCATGGCGTTGGTCCAGGGTTCGGCCCCGAAGATGCCGACGGCCAGCGAGGTCGTTCGCGGGTCGATCCCCTGGTTCCGGAACTCGTCCAACAAGGCCAGCATGTAGGACGGCGTGACCAGGATCACGCGCGGCTGGAAATCCTGGATCAGGGTGACCTGGCGTTCGGTCATGCCGCCGGACATGGGGATGACGGTACAGCCCAGCTTCTCAGCGCCGTAATGGGCGCCGAGGCCGCCGGTGAAGAGCCCGTAGCCATAGGCGACATGCGCCTTGTCGCCGGGCCGGGCGCCCGAGGCCCGCAGCGAGCGGGCGACGACGGTCGCCCAGATATCGAGGTCGCCCTTCGTGTATCCCACCACCGTCGGCCGACCTGTGGTGCCGGAGGAGGCGTGCAGGCGCGCCACCCGCTCCTGCGGGACGGCGAACATGCCGAAGGGATAGGTCTCGCGCAGATGCTGCTTCACCGTGAAGGGGAACTTCGACAGGTCGGCCAGCGTCTTCAGATCGTCGGGATGAACGCCGACTTCGTCGAACCGTCTGCGGTAGAAGGGAGAATTCGTGTAGGCGTGGTTGAGCGTCCATCTCAGGCGCTCAAGCTGGGCACCTGAGATTTCGTCGCGGGACGCGGTCTCGATCGGCTCCAGATCGCCTGGCTTGGGTGCGAGGTTCTCCATGGGGTCATCCTCCTTGCACGCCTTAGCGGACTTCTTCGGTCGCTTCGGGCAGATGGGTTCCTTTGACGGTTCGTGAGTGGCCGCGAAATTCGGCCACCGTTTCGCCGCGCTGGTTGGTCAGCCGCACGTCGTAGATGCCGTTGCGGCCCTGTCGGCTCACCTCCTCCGCCGTTGCCGTCAGCCGGTCCCCCAGGGCGGACGGGATGATGTAGGTGATGGAACAGTGCTGGGCCACGGCGCGCTGATTATAGCCGTTGCAGGCAAAGGCGAAGGCGGAGTCTGCCAGTGTGAAGATGTAGCCACCATGCGTGTCGCCATGGCCATTGGTCATGGCGTCGGTCACGGTCATTGACAGGGTGGCCGTGCCCGGGCCCACGGCGTCCAGACGCATCCCGAGACGCCTTGAGGCATTGTCGTCGGCCCACATCACGTCGGCGCATCTGCGCGCCAAAGCACTGGCGTCGGGATTTTCGGCGCTTGGAGGCGGGGCGTGATCCTCGGTCATCGTACCCCCCGGAACAAGGGCGCCCGCTTTTCCAGGAACGCCGAGACACCCTCGGCATAGTCCGGCGTGCGGCCAGCGTCCCGCTGCAGGTTACGCTCCAGATCCAGGTGTGCATCAAAGGGCTGATCGGCGGCCGCCTGGATCGCCCGTTTGGTCAGACCCAGGCCGATCGTCGGTCCCTGAGCAAGTCTCGTTGCCAGCGCCATGGCTTCCTCCATCAACGCATCGTCGGCGACGGCCTTCCAGATCAGTCCCCACTGGACCGCGGTTTCCGCATCAAGCGGTTCCGCAGTCATGGCCAGCGCCTTGGCCCGCGCTTCGCCGAGCAGTTTCGGCAGCATCCATGTACCGCCAGAGTCGGGTATCAGGCCAATCTTTGCGAAGGCCTGAATGAAGCGCGCGGACCGGGCAGCCAGCACGATGTCGCAGGCCAGCGGCAGGTTGGCGCCAGCCCCCGCTGCCACGCCATTGACTGCACAGATCACGGGCTTTTCAAGATTGCGAAGGCGCCGAACAATCGGGCTGTAGACCTGTTCGATGGTTGCCCCGAGGTCGGGCGGCCCTGTCATGCGCGACGGATCCCGGTCGTCGAGATCCTGTCCGGCGCAGAACGCACGGCCGGCGCCGGTCAAGATCACCGCCCGGATCCCCGCATCGGCTGCACAGTCGTCCAGGGCGTCGGCCAAGGCTGCGCCCAAAGCGGCATTGATCGCGTTCAGCTTCTCCGGCCGGCTCAAGGTCAGTCTGCAGACGCCGTCGGCCGTCTCCACCCTCAATGGCATGTCAGCGGTCATGGGCTCCTCCCGCCCCTTCTGAGACGCAACATTGTTGCGCTCAGATCGTTGTTACGAAAGTTCTTGCATAGACCGACCGGTCAGTCAATATATGTCCACGCAACGGCGCATGCCGAAAACAAGACGACGACCGGTCCACGGACCTTGGGGGGACTTGATGGCAACCCTGTTCGAGACGCACCGCAAACTGCTGGACGACGCGCTGGCAGCCACACGATTGCGCACCTATTGGTCGGCGTTCCCGGAGTTGCCGAGCGGCAGGATCTATGGGGAAACAGCCAAGGCAGATGGAGCGGCTGCCTATGACGCGTATCTCGCCAAGAGCTTCCCCCTTCCGGACCATCCCGGCGACGACGAAGCGGGCGGCGAAGTCTCGCCCTATGGCCGTGCGCTGGGTATCCGATATCCATCGGCCGCCCCAGCTGCCCTGATCGATGCCGCCAAGGCGGCCATGCCGGCCTGGGCGGAAACCGCGCCCGAAACGCGGGTGGGGGTCTGCCTGGAGGCGCTGAAACGGCTGAATGTCCGCAGCTTCGAGATGGCCAACGCCGTCATGCAGACGACCGGACAGGGCTTTGCGATGGCGTTCCAGGCCGGCGGCCCGAATGCACAGGACCGCGGACTGGAAGCCGTCGCCTATGCCTGGGAGGCGATGGCCCGCACGCCCGCGGCGGCCACATGGACCAAACCCACCGGCAAGGACACAGCGATCACTGTCGAGAAACGGTGGCGGATCGTGCCGCGCGGCATCGGGTTGGTGATCGGCTGCAACACCTTCCCCACGTGGAATTCGTACGCGGGACTGTTCGCCAGCTTGGCCACCGGCAATCCAGTGATCGTGAAGCCGCATCCGTCGGCCGTTCTGCCGCTTGCCATCACCGTGCAGGTCATCCGAGCCGTGGTGGCGGATGAAGGGTTCGATCCCAACATCGTGATGCTGGCGGCGGAGGAGCCGGGAGGCGAGCTGGCGAAGGCCTTTGTCGGCCATCCGGACGTGGCGCTGATCGATTACACCGGATCGAGCGCGTTCGGCGCCTGGGTTCGCGCCAATGCCGGCGGTGCACAGGTGTTTTCCGAAGAGGCCGGGGTCAATCCGGTCGTCATCGCCGGCACCGACAGTTTCCGCGGCATGTGTGCCAATCTCGCCTTCTCCCTTTCGCTCTACAGCGGCCAGATGTGCACGGCGCCGCAGCCGATCTATGTGCCGCGGGACGGCATCGACACCGACCAGGGCCGCAAGAGCTTCGACGACGTCGCCGCCGGGATCGCCACTGCGATCGACAAGCTTCTGTCCGATCCGGCGCGCGCTGCCGCGATCTGCGGCGCCATTGCGGCGGACGCAACGCTCAAGCGCGTCGAGGACGCACCGTCGCTTGGACGCGTCGTGCGTTCGTCGGGCCCGATCGAGGTCATGGACGACGCACGAACCGCGACGCCGCTTCTGCTGGCCATAGACGCGAAGACGTCCGACGCCCACACGGTCGAACAGTTCGGGCCGATCAGCTTCGTGGTGGCGGTCGATGACGCCGATGACGGGCTGGGCCACGCCGTGGCCGGCGTCCGTCAGCAGGGTGCGATTACGGCCGCCGTCTATGCGACAGATCCCATCTTCCTAGACGCAGCAGAGGAGGCGTTCGCAGCCGTCGGCGCGAACCTTTCCTGCAACCTGATCGGCGACCTCTACGTGAACCAGAGCGCCGCCTTCAGTGACTATCACGCCACTGGCGCCAATCCGGCCGCGAATTCCTGCTTCACCGACCTTGCGTTCGTCGCAAACCGCTTCCGCGTCGCCGCGGCGCGCCGGCTCGCGGCCTGAGACAAGCACAGAAACAACAAGACTTAGGGGAGATCAAGTTATGCGCCTGAAAAGCACACTAGCTGTTTCCGCCCTGGCCATGATGGCTGCCAGCCCGGCGGTCGCTGAAACCCGGCTTGGGGCCGTGTTGTCCGTCACCGGTCCGGCGTCGTTCCTCGGCGACCCCGAGTTGAAGACGCTGGAGATGCTGGTCGAAGAGGTGAACGCGCAAGGGGGGATCAACGGTGAAGAGGTCGTGCTGATCCACTATGACGATGGCGGGGATGCCAACCGGGCCCGCACCTTCGCCACCCGGCTCGTCGAGGATGATGAGGTGGCGGCCGTTATCGGCGGTTCCACGACCGGCGTCACCATGGCCATAGCACCGGTCTTCGAGGCGAATGAAATCCCCTTCATCTCACTTGCCGGTGCCGTGGTGATCATCGATCCGGTGAACCCCTGGGTGTTCAAGACCCCGCATACCGATCGGATGGCCTGTGAGAGCATCTTTACCGACCTGACCGCCCGTGGCCTCTCCAGCATCGGCATGATCTCCGGCCAGGGCGGCTTCGGTACCTCAATGCGCGAGCAGTGCATCGACGTGGCGGGTGACTACGCCATCGAGATCGTGGCGGACGAAACCTACGGCCCCCGCGATTCCGACATGACGCCGCAACTCACCAGCATTGCGGCCACCGACCGCGTCGAAGCGGTGGTCAATGCCGGCTTCGGCCAAGGTCCCGCCATCGTCACCCGCAACTTCGCCCAGCTGGGGATCGCCCTGCCGCTGTATCAGTCGCACGGTGTGGCCTCGGATGCCTTCATCGAGCTGGCCGGCGATGCGGCGGAGGGTGTGCGCCTGCCCGGCACGGCCTTGCTGGTCGCCGACCTGCTGGCCGAGGAGGATCCGCAATATGCCGTCGTCACCGCCTATCGCGAGGCCTACGAGGGCCGCTTTGAAGAGCCAGTGTCGACCTTCGGCGGCTATGCCCATGATGCGTTTCGGATCATGGCGCAGGCCATCGAAGCCGCTGGATCTACCGATGGCGCAGCCGTTCGGGATGCGATCGAGGCAACCGCCGGCTGGGTCGGCGTGACCGGCGAATTCAACATGACGCCGGACGATCACATGGGCCTGGATTTGTCGGCGTTCCGGATGTTGGAGATCGTCGGCGGCGGCTGGTCGATCATCGACTGATCGGTCCTTCCCGGGCCGGCCCCGCGGCATTCACGGCGCTGGCCGGCCCGCCCATCGCGTCTTCAATGACTGACCGGTGACGAACCCGCGTCTCCGCCGGAGACAGCCATGTACGAGTTCCTGCAGTTCGTGTCTTCCGGAATGACCGTCGGTGCGGTGTACGCCCTGGTCGCGCTGGGATTCACGCTGATCTACAACGCATCCGACGTCGTGAACTTCGCCCAGGGTGAGTTCGTGATGCTGGGCGGCATGACAACGGTGTTCCTCTACGATGCCGGGACGCCGCTTTGGCTGGCGGCCGTGCTGGCGGTAATGATCACGGCCACCGTCGGCGTTCTGCTGAACAAACTGGCGGTCGAGCCGGCCCGCGGTGCATCGGTAGTGTCGTTGATCATCATCACCATCGGCGCGTCGATCTTCCTGCGCGGCGTCGCCCAGATCATCTTCGACAAGCAGATCCACCGCTTTCCGGCGTTCACGGGCGAGGATCCGATCACGGTCGCCGGGGCGGCGATCCTGCCGCAGAGCCTCTGGGTTCTGATGGGCGGGGCCGCGATCTTCGGCGTGCTCTACCTGTTCTTCACCCGATCGGTGATCGGTAAGGCGGTGCTGGCCACCGCCAACAATCGGCTGGCGGCGAAGCTGGTCGGCATCAACACCACCGCGATGATGACGCTGAGTTTCGGGCTCTCGGCAGCAGTCGGCGCGCTTGCTGGCGTACTGGCAACCCCGATCACGCTGACCAGCTACGATGTCGGCGTCGGCCTGGCGTTGAAGGGCTTTGCCGCGGCGATGCTAGGCGGCATGGGGGTTCCGGCCGGGGCGCTGATCGGCGGCCTGCTGCTTGGCCTGATCGAAGCAATGACGGCTGGCTACATCTCTTCGGACTACAAGGACGCCGCCGCCTTCATCGTCATCCTGATCGTGCTGTTCGTCATGCCTCGCGGGCTGTTCGGGCGCGCTGTTGCGGAGAGGGTGTGATGCGGCTGTCGCCCCGAACCTGGACGCTGATCATCCTCGCCGTCCTGATCGCGCTGGCACCCCTGAGTTTCCCAAGCGCGTTCTATTTCCGCATCGGTGCGCTGATCTTCGTCAACGGATTGGCGGTGATCGGCCTGGTGATCCTGTTCGGCTATGCCGGACAGATCAGCCTGGGCCACGCCGGGTTTGCCGGGATCGGCGCATACTCTGCGGCCCTCATGCCGGTGCATCTTGGCCTCCATCCGGCCTTGGCGCTGCTGGCCGGCGCGGCATTGTCCGGCGGCCTGGCGTTCCTGATCGGCCGGCCGATCCTGCGCCTGAAGGGTCACTATCTCGCCGTCGCCACGCTCGGGTTCGGCATCCTGGTCTTCATCGTGCTGAACAACGAGGCGCAGCTGACCGGCGGCCCCGACGGCATGGCGGTGGAGGATCTGGGGCTGAGGGCCGTGTCGGACGCGCTCGGCCTGGACCTGCGAACGGCAGAAGTCTGGTACTGGTTCATGGGGCTGGTGCTGCTGCTTGGGGCCTTCCTGGCGCTCAACCTCCATACCAGTCCGACCGGTCGTTCGCTCAGGTCCCTGCACGACAGCGAGGTGGCCGCGAGGACGCTCGGGGTGGATGTCGCCCGCTACAAGCTGACGGCCTTCGTCATCTCCGCGGTCTATGCGTCGCTTGCCGGCTCTCTGCAGGCGCTGCTGAACGGGTTCGTCACACCTGACGTCGCCGGGTTCCTGCATTCGATCGAATGGGTGACGATGGCCGTGCTCGGCGGTGCCACCACCGTTCTGGGGGCGGTGTTCGGCGCCACGATCCTGACCGCATTGCCGCAGGCCCTGACGGTATTTCAGGAATACGAGCATCTGCTGCTCGGCCTGATCATGATGCTGGTCATGATCTTTCTGCCCATGGGCCTGCTTCCGAGCCTCGGCAAAGCCTTGCGCCGGGGGGAAACGATATGAGCCTCCTGACCGTGGAAGGCCTGGGCATCGATTTCGGCGGCGTGCGTGCGGTCGACGCCGTGGGGTTCGCCGTCAAGCCGGGTGAGATCGTCTCGGTGATCGGACCGAACGGAGCGGGAAAGACGACGCTGTTCAACATGCTCTCCGGCGTCTACCGCCCGGATCGCGGTCGCGTCGTGCTGGACGGCAGGGACGTGACGGCGATGGCGCCGCACAGCCTGGCAGCGCTCGGCCTCTCCCGCACGTTCCAGAATCTGCAGGTCTATCTGCAGATGACGGCGTTGGAGAACGTGATGGCCGGCCGCCATCTCGCCGAACGATGCTCGGTGCTTGCCGATCTGCTGGGGTTGCCGGTGTCGCGCCGCCGGACGCGGGAAACCGCCGAGATCGCCCGCAAACTGCTGGCGCGTGTCCATCTGGAACGGGCGGCTGAACGTGAGGCGTCGTCGCTCTCCTATGGCGCGCTGAAGCGCTTGGAGATCGCCCGCGCGCTGGCAGCACAGCCCCGCCTGCTGCTGCTCGACGAACCGGCGGCGGGCTGCAATGCGGTGGAGACAGAAGAGATCGACGGCCTGATCGCCGAGATCGCAACGGAGGGCGTCGCGATCCTGCTGGTCGAACATGACATGAAGCTGGTCATGAAGATCTCCAATCACATCGTGGTGCTGGACCACGGGGAGAAGATCGCCGAAGGCGCGCCGGCCGAAATCTCCCGGAACCCGAAGGTGATCGAAGCCTATCTGGGGAGCCAAGCGGAGGGTGGTCATGCTCTCGGTTAAGGATCTGCGCAGCAGGTATGGCCGTATCGAAGCGCTTCACGGCGTCGACCTGGAGGTGAAGTCGGGCGAGATCGTCACTGTGGTCGGCGCTAATGGCGCCGGCAAGACGACGCTGCTCAGATGCCTTTCCGGCGTGCAGCCGGCATCCGCGGGCTCGATCGTCTTCCGCGGAGACGACGTGACACGCGTGGCGGCGCATCGACGGGTCGGACTTGGCCTCGCCCAATCGCCTGAAGGTCGCCAGATCTTCACGGCGCTGTCGGTCGAAGACAATCTGAGGCTCGGCGCATTCCTGCACGATGATCCGCGCGTGGAACAGGATATGGACGAGACGTTCGCCCTGTTCCCGGTCTTGCGGCAGAAACGGCGCCAGCTTGCCGGCGGACTGTCCGGCGGGCAGCAACAGATGCTTGCCATCGCGCGCGCCCTAATGACGCGACCGAGCTGCCTGTTGCTGGACGAGCCCAGCCTGGGATTGGCGCCGATACTGGTCGCCCAAGTGCTGGATGTGGTCAAATCCCTCAAATCGCTTGGCGTGACCCTGCTTCTGGTGGAGCAGAACGCCTTCGCCGCCCTGAACATCGCAGATCGGGGATATGTCATGGAAACGGGACGGATCACCATTTCCGGCGAAGCTGAAGAGCTGATTGCCGACCCCCGCGTCCGCGAAGCCTATCTCGGCATTTGAGGGAGACGGTCCGTCCGGAGCACGACGATGCCTGTCACTGTTCAACCCCGCGGCGACTTCGCCCTCGTCGTGGTCGACAATCCGCCCGTGAACGCGACGTCGCGCGAAATCCGCGCCGGACTGATCGATGCAGTTGCCGGGATCGATGCCGACCCTGGTATACGTGCGGCAGTGCTGATCTGCCGGGGCCGGACCTTCATTGCCGGCGGCGATGTACGGGAATTCGATGCAGAGCCGGTTGAGCCGCATCTGCCCGATGTGGTGGCCCGGATCGAGGCGGCCGAAACACCCTGGCTGGCGGCCATTCACGGCTCCGCCCTCGGCGGCGGGTTGGAGCTTGCGCTCGGCTGCCGCTGGCGTGTTGCCTCGGCAGACGCCAGGTTTGGCCTGCCGGAGGTCACGCTTGGACTGATCCCCGGGGCCGGTGGAACGGTCAGGCTGCCGCGACTGGTTCCGCTGGACCTGGCCGCGCGAATGGTGAGCCTGGGCGAACCGATTTCGGCGCAGACGGCATATGAAAGCGGCCTGGTCGACGCATTGATCGACGGCGACCTGGAAGCAGGCGCGCTGCGGTTCCTGCAGAACGCTGCGGACACGCCGCCACGACGCAGGATCGATCGCCCTACTACTGATACGGGGGCTAATGACTTCTGGCAGGCCCAGCATGCAACCGCGGCAAAGCGGCATCGTGGGCAGGCGGCACCTGGCCTTGCGCTGGACGCCCTGCGAGCCGCCGTGGAGGGACCGGCGGATGACGCGTTGGCGCGCGAGCGGGAGGTCCATCTTCAGCTGCGTAAGAGCCAGGAATCGCAGGCCCTGCGCCATGTCTTCTTTGCCGAGCGCGCTGCCATGAAGCCGCCGGTCGCGGCAGCACCGGGCGATCTTGCATCCGCCGGCGTGGTCGGCGGCGGCACTATGGGGGCTGGAATTGCGGCCGCCTTCCTCGACGCGGAGATCCCGGTGACGCTGCTGGAACGTGACCAAGCTCCCCTCGATCGCGGGCTTGCGGCCGTGGCGAGGATCTACGCTGGCGCTGTCAAGCGCGGCCGGATGTCCGAGGCCGATCGCGATGCCCGCCTGGCGCGACTGACCGGTGTGCTGGATGCGGGCGCACTCGCCGGGGCCGACGTGGTGGTCGAAGCGGTGTTCGAGGACCTGGGGGTCAAGCGCGAGGTGTTTCGCCGCCTTGATGCCGTCTGCAAGCCGGGCGCGCTGTTGGCCACCAACACGTCTTACATCGATCCCAACGCCATCGCCGCCGCTACGTCGCGTCCCGACGCCGTCGTCGGACTGCACTTCTTCAGTCCGGCCAACGTCATGAAGCTGTTAGAGGTCGTTAAGACGGACGCGGTGTCGCCCTGGGCCCTGGCAACGGCCTGGGCCGTGGCGCGACGGCTGGGCAAGACACCCGTGCTCTCCGGTGTCTGCGACGGGTTCATCGGCAACCGCATCTTGAAAGTGTTCCGCCGCGAAGCCGAGCGGTTGTTGCTGTCGGGCGCGCATCCGGGGGATGTCGATCACGCCATGCGGGCTTTCGGCATGCCCATGGGTTCGTTCGAAATGCAAGACTTGGCAGGCCTGGATATCGCAGCTGCGATGCGCGCGGCTGCACGCGCTCGCGGCGAGGCGGTGTTTGCGCCGATTTCCGACCGGCTGGTCGCCCTCGGAAGGCTTGGTCAGAAGGCCGGGGGCGGCTGGTACGATTATGATGAAGGCGACCGGACACCCCGGCCGTCGGATACGGTCGCGGAGATAATCGCCGAAGAGGCCGCGAAGGCGAACATGCCCCGCGAAGACCTGAACGCGGGCGATATCCAGCACCGCATCCTGAAGCCGATGGTCGAGGAAGGCGAACGCATCCTGGCGGAGGGGATTGCTCAGTCGCCCTCCGCCATCGACCTTGTCGAGATCCTCGGTTTCGGGTTTCCGCGCTGGCGCGGGGGCTTGATGTACTGGGCAGCCGCAAACGGAGGGCAGAGCCCAAAATTCAACCTGATGGGGAGGCGATGATGGTCCACAGAATTTGCGTATCGGCGCTGGCACTGTCGCTGATGGCGGGCACTGCCTTGGCACAAGTGAGCCACCCTTTGGACGGTCTGACCGAGGCGGAATACCTCACCATTCAGGAGATCCTCGCCGCCGCCGGCCATTTCGATGAGAGCACACGGCTTCCCTATATCGAGCTGCAGGAACCGGCCAAGGATGAGATCCGGGCATGGTCTTCAGGCGATCCGATCACCCGCGTTGCGCGTGCGACCGTGCGCAACGGCCCGGACACGCACGACGCTGTCATCGACCTGACCGGGCAAGAGCTGCTTTCCTGGGAGCAGGCGAGCGGCCAGAGCATGATCCTGCTCGAGGAGTTCCTGGGCGCGATGGAACTGGCGCTGGCCTCTGAGGAGATGATCGCGGGCCTGGCAGCCAGGGGGATCGCGGTTGAGGACGTGTTCTGCCTGCCGCTGACGGCTGGTGCCTTCGGCCTGCCGGAAGAGGAAGGTCGGCGCCTGATGCGGGTGCCCTGCTACATGCTGCCCAGCGGCTCGAACTTCTACGCCCAGCCCATCGAGGGACTGTTCGCCACGGTCGACCTGATCGGCAATGAGGTTGTCGATGTCGTCGACACCGGTGCGGTACCGGTTCCAAGCGACCCATGGGGATACACCGAAGATGAACTGGCCGAGCGATTTGGCGGCCTGCGCCCGCAGGCGCATTTTGCAGGCCTGGCCGAGCCCGAGGCGGTGAACTACGCGATCGACGGCCACATGGTCACGTGGGACATGTGGCGGTTCCACCTGCGCGTCGACCGCCGGCCCGGCCTTGTTATCTCACTGGTGGACGCACAAGACGGCGATGACTGGCGACCTGTTCTCTATCAGGGTCATCTGTCGGAAGTGTTCGTGCCCTATATGAGCCCGGACGCGGGCTGGTACTGGCGCACCTATATGGACAGCGGGGAATACGGATTCGGGATCTTTCTGAGTCCGCTGCGCCCCGGCGTCGACTGCCCGGCCCATGCCACGTTCCTGGATGCGACGTTGAGCGCGGATGACGGCACGCCCTTCATCCTGCCCGGCGTGATTTGCATCTTCGAGCGCAGCCTCGGCGACCCGGCCTGGCGGCATTTCGAGATCTTCGCCCAGTCCGACGAGGTTTTCGTGCCGGCCGAAGGCCGACCGGGGACCGAGCTGGTCGTCAGAACAGCTTCAGAAGTCGGCAATTACGATTATCTGCTGGATTACCGGTTCCACCAGGACGGTTCCATCCATATCACCGTCGGCTCAACAGGGCTGGACGCCGTGCAGGGGGTGGCGACGACGCATATGTCCGACGCGACAGCTGGTGCCGACACGGCCTTCGGAACGCTGATCGCGCCGAACCTCGTGGCCCCGAACCACGACCACTATTTCAACTTCCGCCTCGATCTCGATGTCGATGGCATCGACAACAGCTTCATTCGGGCGCGGCTGGTCAGCGCCGAGGCTCCGGCCGACATCCCCCGACAGTCGTTCTGGCAGGTCCAGCACGACATGCCCATGACCGATACCGAAGCTCGATCGAATTTGAACCCGGCGAACCCTGCCCTCTACCACCTGGTCAACACCAATGTCGAAAGTGGGCTTGGCCACAATCCCGGCTATATGCTGATGCCGCACGGAAGCTACGCCTATGCGCAGCTGCTGCTGTCCGACCCGCCGGCGGCGCGCAACGCCTATATCGGGTATCAGCTGTTCGTGACACCGCACGACCCGACCGAGCGATATGCCGGTGGCCAGTACGCCTTCCAATCGTCTGGGGACGACACGTTGATGACGTGGACGGAGAACGACCGGTCGATCGACAACACCGACTTGGTGGCCTGGTACACGGTCGGCTTCCACCACGTGCCCCGGATGGAGGACTGGCCTGTGATGTCGACCCATTGGACCGGCTTCACGCTGGCCCCCTTTAACTTCTTCGACCATAACCCGGCCATCACAATCCGATTGCCGGAATGACCCGATCGCCACGGGTCACCTTGGGGACGTCGACCGGCGATCCGGTAAGCTGGTTCCACCACGCGGCCGCCGGTCGAAGCCAACTGAATGGTCACAGGAATTCATTCTGGACAGATTGGGCGTTTTTGGACAGATTGGCATAGACGATGCGGGATTGCGGGCGCGCTGCTGGTTCGACACTTTCCAGGCATAGGCCCCATTTGCAAGCCCGTCCGCATGAGCCTAGCAAGCGTGCGAAATAGAATGAGATCAGGATTATTATCCTGACAATGGTTCGTCTGCAACGCCATCCATAGACGCCGCAGCCGAGACAAGAGCCGTGGCCAGCCGCATGCCACACCGGCGGCTGATGCGGACGAACCGGGCTGCTTCGGGTCAGCCTTTGGCGAGAGCCAGGCATGATCTGATCTGCCGAGGCTCGGGCGAATTGCTGTCATTAGAGGACAAGGCGACAGGGCGTCGGCGGTGACCGCCGGCTTCGCCGCGAACGTGCCGGTCGGTATCGCGCCGCCGGACGAACGGAACAGGCTGCCAAGAGATGACCATGACACATCTGCGGACGGCGATCCGCCAGCGGATCGAGACAGTTCTGGGCGCGATTTCGGGCGTCACGATCGAGAGTGGCCGGGTACAGGCATGGGTGCTGGGCGAGTTGCCGGGCATCAACATTCTCACACCGACCGAGGCTGTTGTACCCGATGACAAGGGGTCGGTCGGATTGCGCACATTGACCGTGTCCGTCGTGGCAGCGGAGGCCGCCGGGGCAGATGATGCGCTGGACGGCCTGTGCCTGGATGTCGAGTCCCTGCTCGAGACCGACTGGCAGAGCCTGACGGCGGGGGCGCTGGGGACGATGCTGTTCGACTGGCAGCTGGCTAAGACGGACGTCGATCTTTCGACGGAGGCTGACACGACCATCGGCACGGCTACGTTGACGTTCAACGCCAAGTATCTCGCCACGGCGGGGTCGCCCAGCCCGTGACCCCGCCGGTCTGGACGGCCGACAGGCGATGGCCGGGCGAAACGGTCGTGATCGTTGCCGGCGGGCCGAGCCTGCGGACGATGGACCTTTCGTGCCTGCGGGTCCCGTCAGGCGACCGGCCGCCGGTGATTGTGGTCAATACGAGCTATCGTCTGGTGACCAATGCAGAGGTTCTGTACTCTTGCGACTACAAATGGTTCGCCGAGCATCGCGAGGCAGTGACTGCCTGGCCCGGTCTGGCCGTGACCTTGGCCATCAAGGCGGCACAGGAATGCCCGACAGTGCGGTGGCTGCGTCAGGGCGATGTGAGCGGCCTGGCAGACGATCGGTCCGTGCTGAACACCGGCCGCAATTCGGGATATCAGGCGATCGGGCTTGCCGTGCATTTCGGGGCCAGGCGGATCGTGCTGGTCGGCTTCGACATGGCACAGGGGCCGGATGGCGCCTGCCATTGGCACCCCCCGCATCAGGGCAGGCCCCAAGGGCCGGAGCATTGGCGGCAGATCATGTTGCCCCATTTTCCGAGCCTGCTTGCGCCGCTGCAGGAGCGCGGCGTCGCCGTGGTGAATGCCACGCCGGGCAGTGCACTGGATGTGTTCCCGCACGTGACCTTGGGCGAAGAGATCGCCCGCTGGCGGCGGCAGCAGACCGATGCCGAACGACGGACGACCGAGGCAGCCGCTTAGCGGGCACGCGGTCTGTCTGATCCGGACGTCGCCGCACTACCGGCACGATGCCGTGCTGAACGGCCTGCAGTCCATCGGGCTGCGGGCCGAGACGGTGACACCGGCTCGGTGGCAGGCGGGCGACGTGCTGGTGATCTGGAACCGCTATGGGCGCTTCGCCACGGTGGCGGACCGGTGCGAGGCCGCCGGCGGCATCGTGATTGTGGCCGAAAACGGATACCTCGGCCGCGACGGGGAGGGCCGGCAGCTTTATGCCCTGGCATTGGACCACCACAAGGGGCCGGGGCGATGGTTCCCGCAGGCCGATGGGTCGCGGTGGCGCCGGTTAGGGCTGCAGATACGGCCATGGCGGTTGGGCGGTGAATGGGTGCTGCTGGCGCCGGAGCGGGGCATCGGCCCGCCGAACCACGCCATGCCGAGGGATTGGCCGGACCGAGCGGAAGCAGCCCTGCGGCGGGTCTGCGACAAGCCCGTGCGGGTGCGGCGGCATCCGGGCAATGCCGCGCCGGAGCGCCCTCTGACCGAAGATCTGGGGGGCGCGGCCACGGTCGTCACCTGGGGATCGACGGCCGGCCTGGAAGCGCTGCTGGCAGGCGTGCCTGTCTATCACGCCATGCCCCGATGGATCGGAGCGCCCTGTGCCCGGCACTGGGACTGCGGTTCGACGCTCACGGCGCCAAACCTTCGAGACCGGAGCGAGCTGTTTGCATCCCTCGCCTGGGCCCAGTGGACAGTCGAGGAGATCGCAGACGGTGCTCCGTTCCGTCACTTGCTATTCGAGATCGGGTAAACGCACGGGCCACAAGCTGCTGACGGCCTTCGCCGAAGGTTGTCGCGGCCAGGTCGTCCGGAACGGGCGGCGGTTGGTGGATAGAGGCATCGCCGTCTTCTACGGCGTCAACGACATGACTCTGCCGCTGCAGCGGCAATGCATCAGAGAGGGGCGGCCGTGGATCTATATCGACCACGGTTACTTCGAGCGGGATACGCACTACCGGGTGGTGCTGAACCGGCGCCAGCATTGCGGCGGGGGACTTGCGCGACACCCGGCCCCCGTCCCCATCCAGCCCTGGCGGAGTGACGGCTCCGAGGTGGTGATCGCACTGCAGCACCCGGATAGCTATCGGCTGTTGTTGGGCAAGAGTCAGGAAGACTGGCTGGCGGACATCACCGCGTCGGCGGCGCGGCTGACCGACCGGGAGATCCGGGTGCGCGCCAAACCCCAGATGCCGGGCGCGCAGAGGCCGCTTGCGAGCGATCTGAAGAATGCGTGGTGCCTGGTGAGCTGGATGAGCAACGCCGCGGTCGACGCAATCTGCATGGGCGTGCCGGCGATCGTGCTGGATGAAGACTGCGCCGCCCGGCCGATGGCGGGCCATCGGCTGGATCAGCTGGCAGATCCGCCGCGACCAGACGGACGCGAGCACTGGGCAGCCGTGCTGGCCAGCAACCAATGGACGATTGAGGAGATGATGGATGGACGATGCTGGGCGGAGCTCAACAGCACAGCCGGCGATGTCGGGCCACCGGCCGCTGCTTGACGTCGATCCTGCCGCAGTGGCGTGGATCCGCGGGCAACGCACCCAGCTGACGGGGGACGACGCGGCCGTCGCCAGCGGCTATGCGGCCGAGATCAGCCGCGAGCTGGACCAGATCTGGCCATGGCTGCCGTCGCCGCTGACGCGCTGGATCGATATCGGCTGCGGCATGGCCGGGCTGTCGGCGCTGCTCTACAAGCGCCTGCGGCAGAAGCCGGATCAATTCTTTCTGCTGGACGGGACTGGCGACAGCCCGATCCAGGCGGGATGGCACGATCGGGCGCTGGCACCGTGGAACGACCGTCACGCAGCGCGCGCCCTCTTGAGTGCAAACCAAGTGCCGTTGCTGCGCGGCGAATGGCTGGATGTCGGTACGCAGAGTATCGACGGGCCGCCGGTCGACCTGATCGTCTCTACCCTGTCTTGGGGACATCATTATCCGGTCGATGCCTATGGGCCGCTGGTCCCGTCGGCGCTGGCGCCCGGCGGTCGCGTGATCCTGGACCTGCGCAACAGCAGGAACGGAGAGGCCGCTCTGCAGCGGCTTGGTCTGGCGCAGCTGGCGGTGTTGCCGCTGGAGGGGATCAACGCACCCAAGTCGACCCGGCAGGTGTGGGAACGTCGGACGCGCTGACCTTTGGCGGAAGCCGAACACGAGACACACAGGCAATCGGTGGCGGGACATGGGGCTTGGCGACGAGATCATGGTGACCGGCGAGGCGCGGCGGCTGCAGGCGCTGGACCCGCGGCCTGTTGCGGTGTCGGATGGCCGAGGTCGCGGGCGGTTCCACTGGCTTTGGGAAGGATCGCAGCGAATCCTACGGCCGGAGGAGGCGCGCGGTAAGGACTGTCAGTGGCTGGTGAACGGGTCCGGGCGGCGACCCTATGTCGACTATGTCCTGACCCGAAAGGAGCGCTGGGCCTATACCGACTGGCGCGTCACGGTGCCGGAGCTGCACATACCGCCGGAGGCCATGACCTGGGCTAAGCGCTGGGCCGGCTGCGTGGTCGTCGAGCCGCACATCAAGCCGACGGCCAGCCCGAACAAGCAGTGGGGATGGGACCGCTGGCAGCAGCTGGTGCGGATCTGCCCGGACCTGCCGTGGGTGCAGCCGGGGGCGCGCAGTGTCCGTGTGCTGGACGGTGTGGAACGGGTCGAAACGGTTGAGTTCTGGCAGGCGGTGGCGTTGCTGGCGCATGCGCGGGCCGCCGTTCTGCCGGAAGGGGCCCTGCACCATGCCGCCGCGGCCGTGGGGCTGCCGGCGGTGGTGTTGTTCGGGCATCTCTGCAGTCCGGCGAACACCGGATACGACCTGCACATCAACGTGACCAAAGGCGGCCCCTGCGGCTGGCGGGTGCCTTGCGGGCAATGCGCGCGCGCCTGGGCGGAGATCACGCCCGAGGCCGTGGCGGAGATGCTGCATGGGCTGATGGCGCGCCGGGTGGCGTGATCGGCAGCGGCCAAGGGCGCTGCCCTTCGGCAGTGAGATCCCCGCCAGCGTGGGGATGACGGAGACGCGGTCTTCGTGCCGCGACGACAAGGAACATCCATGAACGGGACCCTGCGGGTCTTCGTCGGGTTCGATCCCGACGAAGCGCTGGCCTATGCCGTGTGCGTCGCCTCGCTTGTGAAGCACAGCAGCATTCCGCTGGACGTGCAGCCGCTGGTGCAGGCGGACCTGCGGGCCAAGGGGCTGTACCGGCGGACCGAGGCGATCGGCGAGGACGGGCAGCGGTGGTGCTGCGTGTCCGACGCGCCCATGGCGACAGAGTTTTCCAATTCGCGGTTCGTGGTACCGCGGCTGGCTTCGGGCGGTTGGGCGCTGTTCTGCGACAGCGACTTCCTGTGGCGGCGCGACGTGGCCGAGCTGCTGGTCGAAGCGGACCCGGCCCATGCGGTGATGGTTGTCAAGCACCGGCATGAACCGGAAGACGGCCGGAAGATGCGCGGGCAGGTGCAGACGCGCTACGCCCGCAAGAACTGGTCATCCCTGATCCTTTGGAATCTGGAGCACGAGGCGAACCGGCTGGTGGACGCGGTTGCGGACTCGTGGCCGGGGCGCGCGCTGCATGCCCTGCGGTGGCTGATGGACGACGAAGTCGGCGCACTGCCGGGGCGATGGAACTGGCTGGAGGGCGTGGACCCTGCGCCAGACATCGGCGAGCCGTCGGCGGTGCACTACACGCTCGGCACGCCGGATATGCCGGGCCGCGAGGGCGCGGCCTATGCGCAAGAGTGGTGGGCGGTCGCCCATGACCTGGGGCTGGCATGAGCCCTGAACCTTTGGAGACGAACACGATGGCAAAAGAGTCAGGTGTCAATATCAAGCTGCAGGTCAGCGCCGAGGACAGCCCGGAGACCTGGGTGGATGTCGCCGGTCAGCGGGACACGCAGATGCAGGGGTCGGCGTCGGTGGTCGACATCGCCGACAAGTCTTCCGGCGGCTGGGGCGCCAGCCTGGCCGGCCCGCGTTCGGTTTCGGTGACCTGTTCCGGCGTGGCCAACTGGCCGGACACGAACGGCCTGGAGCTTCTGCGTTCGCGCTGGGATCCGGGCGCTTCGGTGGGTGCCAGCGTGCGTTGCAAGCTGTTGCTGAACGCCGCCGGCGCGGCCTATGTCGGCGACTTCCACATCACCGAATTCAGCGCCAGTGGCACGCATGACGGATCGACGAACTACAGCGTGACGCTGCAGAACGCGAGCGCGCTCGACTACCTGGCGGCATAGCCCATGACCGCCAACCCGCATCGCGGGGAGGTGACGATCGAGATCGCCGGCCGCACGCGCACGCTGCGGCCGACCATGGGCGCCATGGTGGCGATCGAACAGGCGTTCGGCGACGGGCTGGTGCCCGTCGTCGAGCGTTACCTGGCGCGCAAGCTGACCCTTCGCGAGACGGCGATCATCGTCCGCGAAGGGCTGGTTGCGGCCGGTGAGTCACCGACCCCGGAGCTGAAGGCCGTGATGGAGCATGTGTTCGAGGCCGGTCCGGCCAAGATGGCGGCCCCGATCACGCGCTTTCTGGGCAACATGCTGAATGGCGGCCAGAGCCCCGCAGAGGGAAACGAGCCGGCGGCGACGGAGAGCTGAGCCGCAGCATCCCCTATCGCCGCTATCAGGTCTTTGCCTGCGGCGTGCTGAAGTGGACGCCGCCCGCGTTCTGGGCGTCCACCCCGCACGAGTTTTTTGACGCGATCGAAGGCGCCAGACAGGCGGCCGGCGGCAAACCGTCAGACGACGGGCCGACCGATTGGCAGCGCTGGCACGATCGCGAATTCGGGCCCAGTCCAGCGGCCGCTTCGTAAGCGGTGCCGGCGTTGCTCGCAACCGCCGCCGAGCGGGCCCCGGCGGCGAGCGACGCGGGCGATCCCCCGCGATCTTCAAGACGAGAGAGTTTCCCGATGACGTTCAGCGATGGGGGACGATGATGACGACGAACGAAGAAAAGCTGCTGCGCGAGATCGCCGACAACACCGATGATCTGGGCCAGGCTGTTCAGGCCGTCCGTGCCGAGATCAGAAAGCTTCATGCCGCGCTACAACAAGGGGCGTGCGAGTGCTTTGAATCCTTCGCAGCTGAAAATGTCCGAGGGGGAAAGCCTTCTCCTAGGGATGGCCAGCGACACAATGTAGGCCTCGCTCTCGCACCACCCGTGTTGGCCGCCATTGAAGGGGCGGCCGCCGCCGGAGCTGCGGTGGGTGTCAAGACACTGCTCACCCAGATCGCTGTGGGGACGGTCAGTAGCGTAGCGGCAAACTTCATAGCGCCCTTCATAGCGTCCCTTCTTTCAGACCTTGATGAGGCCCAAGCGGCCGCAATAGCGACAGCCTTCTTTGCCGAAATCGACAGACGAGCAGAACGATCGGGACTGTCGCCGGAGAGGTTCCAAGCCATATTGGCTTACCTCATGCAGAATTCGGCAGCAACTGAGGGAGAGATCATCGCTATCCTGGAGACATTTCACGAACAGATCATAGATGCGCTGACTGGAGCAGCGCCGCCTCCAGGCATGGAGTCGCTTCGCGAGGTCGTTGAGCGCCTCCAAAGTCAAGGTATCCCAATCGAAATTGACTTCGATGATCCAAATCGTCCAACCAACATGTACGCATGGTGGCTACGGATAGAGCGCGTCTTGCAGGATCTTGAGGAGCATGAAGGAGCGCGACGCGAACTAGCCAGAGCTTTATTCGGCGAACAGGGTGACGAGGTGATCGATGCTCTGTCACAAGATTCCGACCCACTCGCCATTCATGTCGAGGACATGCTGCGCGAACCGTATACTTTGGCGCCTGGTGATGCGACTGAGGATGCTCGCAGGTTGGAAAGGGAGCTGCGTGAAGCTGAACGGCAGATCGCGATCAACCGTGCGCGGCAGGCTTATGATCGGTCGGATGAGCTGTTTGATGATCGGCGCGAGGAGGCAGATGACGAAGCTCGCGCGGTAGAACCTGAGATCATTGAGGCCGAAGAAAGGATAACCGAAGCGCAGGAAAATTTGCAGCGCCTGGAGGAAGCAACGGCCAACGCACTCGAACAATACGAGGAAGCTCAACAAGCGACTGCGAACCGAAGAAATGAAACGGAGGCAGATAACGAAGACACTAATCCTCTTGAAGAACTCGAAGAGTCCCGACAGCTGCAGCGAGATCTAATTGCATCCAGAGAAAATTACCATTCGATCGCTCAAGATTTACGTTCTGCAGAGGAAGAATTAGAACAAGCTAAACAAGCGTTAGAAGATCTCCTGCCCGCGGTCGATGAACCACTGCTTCCAGGTTCACGGGCGCAGCAAGATCAGCGTCAGATAATAGACGATCCACCTCAACCAGATGAGTACAGCCCCTTTCCCGACGGCGGCGAAGGCTGCGAGTGCAATCCGCTGCCGGACTGCATCCGGCTATGCGAGCCACTTGGAGAGGATGGAGATGATTTTGGAGCTCTCGACGGATCTTTCGGCGGAAGCCCCCCGGATAGCGCCGAAGACGGCCTGCTAGGCGGCCTTACCTCCGATCAGGTGGCGGGCGTCGTGGCGCTGGGGGACGCGCTCGCCGCCGTGGACGACAACACCCGTGCGGCCACCCAATCCATGCTGCAACTCGGCGACACGGTGGACGGCATTTCCTTCTTGCGCTTCGAGACCGAGTTGCTGACCGCAGCCCAGCAGTACCTGCTGGGCGTGCTGATCCAGGTCCGTGAGCAGCTTGCCGCGATCCAGTCTGAAGGCTCTCTGTTCGGTGGGGGCGGGAAAGGCGACTCTGCCGGCGGCTTTATCGGAGAGCTCATTGGCGGGTTCGTCGGTGGTCTCTTCGGCGGCGGTGGTGGCTTCGGCGGTGGCGGGGGCGGATTCAGTTTCGCCAATGGTGGGATCATGACCTCCCGTGGGCCCTTGGCGCTTCAGCGGTATCGTCGCGGCGGGATTGCCCGCGTGCCACAGCTTGCGCTGTTCGGCGAAGGTGCGCGGGCCGAAGCCTTCGTGCCGCTGCCGGACGGCCGCAGCATTCCCGTGGAGATGCGGGGCGGCACACCCGCCAACGATCTTGGCGGGACAGTGATCAACATCGACGCGCGCGGAGCCGATGCCAGCGCGATCGCCAAGCTGGAGCGGGCGATCACGGCGCTGGATAAGCAGATCGAGCCGCGCGCACTGACAGCGACCAAGCGGGCGGCCGACGGTGGTGGGGCGTTCGCGAAATCAGTGGGGCGGCGCGCATGACCATCTTCACCCTGCCCAGTACGCCCGCGATCAGGCGGTCACGCTGGGGCAATACGGCCAACAATACGGTGTTCCGCTCGCCGCTGGACCAGGCGGCGCAGGTTTTGGAGCTTCCCGGCGCGAAATGGGTGGCGACCTATGTGCTGCCGCCCATGGATCGCGCCAACGCCGCGGCGTGGCAGGCCTTCCTGATGAAGCTGCGCGGCCGGGCCAATCAGTTCTACGGCTACGACCCCGACGCCCGCAGCCCACGCGGCACCGGGGCCGGCATCCCCGCGGTCATGGGCGCTGCGCAGACCGGCACCACGCTGATCACCGACGGCTGGGCCGCGTCGCAGACGGTGCTGAAGGTGGGCGACTACTTCGCCTATGACATCACCGGTGGGGCCGGGCGGCAGCTGCACATGGTCGTGGCCGACGCCATCTCGGACGGCACGGGCCAGGCGACGCTGACCTTCGAACCGCCGATCCGCACCGCGCCGGCCGACAACGAGCCGCTGATCCTGACCGACGCAAGTTGCCCGATGATGCTGACGGACCCTAGTGTGGGCTGGGATACCGACCAGATCAGCCTCTACGGCATCGAGTTCGAAGCCGAGGAGGCCTTCTGATGACACGCGATGCGACGACGGCCGCGCTGGACGCCGCACAAGGCAGCGTCGTCCGGCCGGTGGCGCTGCTACGCCTGGCGCTGGATTCCGGCGATGTGCTGGCGACATCCGCCCCGTTTTCAGTGTTCTGGGCGTGGGACGACGGCTCGCCGCCGGCGGAATTCCTGGGCGTCGGCAATCTGGGCAAGATGTCGGCGGTCGACGAGGGCGTCGAGGTCAAGCCCTATTCCGTCTCGGTGCAGCTGTCCGGCATTCCGCAGAGCCAGATCTCGTTGGCATTGAACGAAGACTATCGCAACCGCGATATGCAGGTGTGGCTGGCGCTGTTGGACGATCAGCACCGGGTGATCGACGACCCGGTGCTGTTGAACCGGGTACGGCTGGACACCATGAATATCGAGCTGGGCGAGACGGCGACCATCGAAGTCACCGGACATAGCCGCCTGGCTGACTGGGACCGCGCACGCGTGCGCCGCTATACGGACGCCGACCAGCAGTCCGTCTATCCCAACGACAAGGGGTTTCAGTTCGTCTCGCAGATCTCTGCGGGCAAGGAGCTGATTTGGGGCAAGACCTAGCGGCGCGCCTGCCCCGCCGGCCCGACGGTCCGGCACGCCCGTCTCGCCGACCCGACTGGCCGGCCAGACTGACCCGATTTCTTGATCAACGGCGCGAATGGCCGTTCGCCTGGGGTTACCACGACTGCTGCCTTGCCGCCTGTGATTGGGTGAAAGAGGCGGCCGGCTGGGATCCCGCGGCGGGCTTCCGCAACGCCTACGACGACCGCGACGGAGCGCTGCGCGCGCTGCGTACGCTCGGAGCCGGCACGCTGACCGAGACCGCTCGGACGATCGGTGGCCCACCGCTGGTGTCGGTGCGCTTTGCTCGGCGCGGCGACGTGGCGCTGATCCGCAGCCCGGCGGGACCAGCACTGGGCATCGTGATCGGCGACCGGATCGCCGCCGCGGCACCCGCCGGGTGGTCGTTCGTGCCCCTGGATGATGCCATCATGGCTTGGAGGATTTAGATGCCACCAGTAGTGGCCGCGGCTGCGGCTCTCGCTGTTCAGGCTGCGGTCGGCGGATTGCTGGGCGCGGCCTTGGGGTCGCTGGTAGGAGCGTTGGTCTCTATCGCCAGCTCGTTCATCTTTTCCGGCAGCGGCAGGCGCAAGCAGCGATCGCTGCCCAGCTTCACGGCCACGGCGCGGGACCGGCAGCAGACCGTACGGTCGTCGGTCGAGCCGCGGCGCCGCGTCGTCGGCGAGGCGCTGGTGTCCGGCCCCCTGATCGCCGCCTTTTCCACCGGCTCCAGCAACAAGTACCTGCACATGGTGCTGCCGCTGAACCATGGCGAGGTGGAGGAGATCGACCCAGACAAGGTCCGCTTCAACGACCTGCCCAGCACCGACGAGCGCTTCACCGTCGGTTCCACCGCCTATTTCCGCATCAACACCCATCTGGGGACCGCTGACCAGACAGCCGATGGCGACCTGACAGCCGAGGTCGGCGAATGGACCGCTGACCATCGCCTGCGCGGCGTCGCTTACGTCTATGTGCGCCTGGAATGGAGCAACAGCGTCTGGCCCACGGGCATCCCCAACATCTCCGCCGTCGTCAAGGGCGTGAAGGTGTGGGATCCGCGCGACAGGCTGCAGGATCCCGACGACAGCAGCACCTGGCAGTGGTCGGACAATCCGGCGCTGATCATCCTGGACTACCTGCGCCTCTCCCGCGCCGACGGCGGCGTCGGCGCGGAGCTGGCCGAGATCGACGAAGCGGCGTTCGTCGCCGCGGCCAATGTGTGCGACGAGCAGGTGGCGGTGTCGGAGGGCAGCCCGACGGAGTTCCAGGACCGGTACCGCTGCAACGGGGTCATCAGCTTGGACGACGCGCCGGCTGACGTGATTGAGGATCTGCTGGCGAGTTGTGCCGGCGACCTGACCTATACCCAGGGCAAGTACCGCCTGGCCGTCGGTGCCTATCGCGAGCCGCTGGTCCAGACGTTGACGGAGAGCATGTTGCGGGCGCCGGTCAAGGTGCAGCCTCGCATCGGGGTGGCCGACGCGTTCAACCGGGTGCGCGGCACCTTCGTCAACCGCGACCTGAATTGGCAGCCGGACGACTTTCCGCCCGTGGAGAACGCCACCTATTTGACGCAGGACGGCGGGGAGGAGATCACGACGGACTTCGAACTGGCGTTCGAGATCGACCCGATCCGTGCGCAGCGGCTGGCCAAGATCCATCTGGAGCGGTCGCGCCAGGGGATCTCGGTGATCTTCCCGGGCAACTTCTCCGTTATGCCGGTAGCGGTGCTGGACAACGTGAAGCTGACGCTCCCGCATCTCGGGTGGACGGACAAGGTGTTCACCGTGCGCGGCTGGACGCTGGTGGAGGAAGGCGGCATCGATCTGCTGCTGCGCGAGGAAGCGTCCACGGTCTATGACTGGGCGGCCGGCGAGGCGACGATCATCGACCCCGCGCCCGACACAAACCTGCCCAGCGCCTTCGACGTCGACCAGCCGGTGATCGCGTCCATGGAGAGCGGCACCGATCAGCTGATCCAGGCCGGTGACGGCACCATCATCAGCCGGATCCGCGTGGCATGGCCGCGGGTCGCCAACGCCTTCGTGGTGGAAGGCGGGTTCGTGGAGATCGGGTACCGCCCCTTGGCCGGCAGTCCGGACGCGGAGTACCAGGTGGTGCGCGTGGGCGGTGCTGCGACGGAGACCTGGTTGTCGCCAGTGTTCGACGCCACGGTCTACGAGATCCGCGCGCGGGCGATCAACTCCATCGGAGTGCCCAGCGCCTGGACGACCCCGGTGACGCACTCGGTGGTCGGCAAGACGGAGTCACCGAGCGCACCGTCCAGCCTATCCGCCGCCCAGAATGGGGCGCTGGCGACCTTCCAGTGGCCGGCAATCAGCGATCTCGACCGCGCTGGGTATGAGCTGCGCTATGCCCCCGCGGGAACCACGATCACGCGGGCGAACAGCACGCTGATCACCAACGAGACCAAGGGCACGCTGATCACCAATTCCGCGCTGCCGCCGGGCGACTGGGTGGTGGGCATCTGGGCGATCGACACATCGGGCAACTATTCGACGAGCCCCGCGGCCGCGCTGATCACCATGGCCAATCCCAACGACATCGTGGCCACACAAGCCGGCCATCCGCGTTGGCCGGGCACGCTCCACGGCCTGGTGCGACACGACGTGTCGGGCCGGCTGGTGCCGCAGTCGAACACGCTGGCCAGCGCGATGACCGACGCGCAGCTTTGGGACCGGATGGTCCACGATCCGGTCGCCACGGCCCAATACACGACGGCGGCCATGGACCTGCAGTTCGATGCGGACGGCACGCGGGTATGGGCATCGATCAGCGCCGAACTGGGCCCCGGGGAAACCGGCACCGTCAGCCCGGACCTGCAGATCCGCTGGCGCGACGATGCCGCGGCCTGGTCGGACTGGACGCAGTGGACGGTCGGCAATGTGGACGGCCGCCACGTCCAGGGGCGGGTCGACCTCGACACCGCTTCCGGCGTCATCTCGCTGACCGGCCTGACGCTGGTAGCCGACGTGGAAGACCGCACGGAGAAGGGCCAGAACGTCGCGGTCACGGCAGGCGGAACGCCGATCGCTTTCGTCAGGCGATTCCACCTGACGCCGCTGATCACAGTTACGGCCAAGGCGGGGGCCGGTTCGCCACCAGCCGCACGGTACGGCGGTTGGGATGATGAGACAGCGGAAGGATTTGTCGCCCACGTGTTCGACGGCGCCGGCAACAGCGTCGACGGGACAATCAACTGGAGTGCAACGGGACCATGACCGTATCGACACCGATTCAGCCCGACTACACGGCACAAGACGGCAGCACCTACAAGGCCAATATCGACGGCGCCGTCGATGTGGCCAAGCGGATCGGCTGGGCGTTTGCGCCGCACGCCCAGTCAACGCCGGACATGACGGTCCGCGTCGAGGCCGGGCACCTCTGGTCCGGCGCGGCTGTAACCGATGTTGCCGTGCAGTCGACGACAACGATCACGGCCCCGGCAGTCAATCCGCGGAACGACCTGGTCGTGATCAGCGGCACGACGGGGGACGTCAGCACCATAACGGGCGTTGAATCCGCAAGCCCGTCCGATCCGGCGGTGACGGCCGGGTTCATCCCGCTCGCGCGTGTGCGACTGACTGTCGGCATGACCGAGATCACCAACGCCGATATCGACGATATCCGCGCCCTGCTGGTACCCGCCGGCACTGCGGCGACCCGAAATGTCGGCGAGGCCGGCGGCGTCCAGTCCTACTCTGCCGAGCTGGCGGCCGTCGGCGGCCTGACCAGCGCAGCCAATAAGATGCCGCGGTTCACCGGCAGCGGCACCGCCGATCTGGTCGACTTCCTGGACGAAGACGACATGGCGTCCAACAGCGACACGGCGATCGCAAGCCAGCAGTCGATCCGGACCTATATTGACAACAATGCTGGCGGCGGACTCCACCACGTCACGGCCTTCACCGCAAGCGGCACCTGGACGAAACACGCCGACACCAAGGCCGTCCTCGCCGTCGGGGTTGGTGGCGCCGGGGGGGGCGCCGGCACCAACGACGCCGATCGCGGAGGTGGCGGTGGGGGCGCCGGGGGCGCGTTCATTGCCTGGATCACGTCTCCCGGCACGACGGAGACGGTGACGATCGGCGCCGCAGGAACGGCCGGTTCGGAGCTGACCAACGGCGGCTCCGGCGGGACGACATCGTTCGGCAGCCATGCCAGTGCGACGGGGGGATCCGGCGGCTCGCACGGTAACTTGGGCGGCAACGGCGGGGCCGGTGGCAGCGCTTCGGGTGCCACCATCAACATCGACGGCGGCGGCGGCGGTGGGGGGAGCACGTCCGGCGGATCTCAGGCATGCGGCGGTGTCGGCGGATCAAGCCTCTTGGGCGGCGGTGGCAGAACCGGGCGGATCACTGGCGCGGCCGGCGCTGCCTATGGCAGCGGCGGGGCCGGTGGCGGCCATGACGGCGGCGCCAAATTCGGCGGCGCTGGGAAGGCCGGCATCGTTTTCGTCCTCGAGTTCAAGTGAGGCAACAATGAAACGGGCACGCGTCTTCCAAGGCCGAGTCGCCGATACGCGGGCGGCGTGAGAAGACTTCGCCGTTGCGGTGGGCTTCGAATGGGGTAATGCGACGGACGGTGTCGAGATCGTCAACGGTCACGACGGTGCGTCGTTGGCTGCCCCGCCAGCACCGGCGTCCACCAATATCCAAGCCTATCTGTCGGAATTCATCGAAGACGCGTCGACGCAAACCGAGCACGACGACCTCAACGAAGCTGCCAATGCCGTCCCGGCGGGCTTGCGCTTCAAAGGTCATTTACTGACCCACCAACGGGCCGAACTGTGCGCGAGATGGACGACCAGCAGCGGACGATGGCCTTGCGGGACGCCGCCGAGGCGCTCGGCATCTTCTGACGTGCTCCCCGTTGGTCCCGCGTTGATAATGAGAGTCCTGGGGTTTCATAGCGTCTCTGCGATCTCGATGGTAGCGGGCGGGCGGCGGAGCTGGTCGGGGGTGCGCAGCCGGTCGCCCGCGGGCCGCTCGCGTATGGCCTGAGGGGGCAGGCCGCCGTGGGCCGAATGTGGCCGCACCTG
>JANQQD010000334.1 GCA_028285185.1 Anaerolineae bacterium
CGTGCAGCAGCGCAACGAGCTGTTGCACGCCAACGATCACATCCGCCGGCTGGAGAAGCTGAACCGGGATCTGGTCAACAAGCTGCGCCGGCTGATCACCGCGGTCGAAACCGGGATGGATGCGGCCGACGACATCTTCTACCGCATGGTCAATGTGACCAACGAGATCAACAACTTCAGCACCCAGACGATCACCGGTGAGTTCCAGTCCTTCGAAGCGCTTGAGGGCGCGGATATCGACGCCGAGCCCACGCAGCCCGCCGCCCCGTCGGCTGAGCCACAGCGCCGGGCCATCCCGGTCGTGCGCCAGACGAAGGTTGAGAAGGACGACAGCGCACAAGTTCTTAACATCAAGCAGATATTCAACAAGGGGTGAGCTTCGGCGGAGAACCCGTTTTCCGCGCATCGCGACGTCGACAGGACAAACCCATGGGCCACAAAGGCAGAGCCGGGATGATCATTGCGGTCGTCGCCGCAAGCCTTCTGCCATGGGGGGCTGCGGCGGAGCTTGACCTGACGCCCGTGCCTGTCGTCCCAGTAGACCGCGAAGCGCCGGTGACGCTGGATTTTCCTACCGATCCCGCGGCCGATCCTGCGGCCGAGGCGGACGACGCACCGCCGGTGGCCCTGCCCTCGGACTTGAACGATGTCGACGCTGCCGCCGAAGCGGAGGAGCCGGCCGAAACACCGGAGAGCGAGTCCGACGAGCCGGCCACTCGCCGCGAACGGCGCGAAGCCTGGGCCGTCTATTGCTTCCAGGATAACCAGGAGGTCCTGACCGTAGCACCGCTCTACCGCGTGCTGCGGATGCGGAACGGCCTGCAGGACTGGTACTATGAGACCGCCGACGGCGTGCTGTTTGCCGGGCGCATCGGCACCAACGTCAACTGCTATTTCGAACCCCTGGATGCCGGCGCAGCACGGGTGGCGTCGCTGCCCTCGAGCTTCCCCGAGATCGAAGAACCGCCGGCGGAAGAGCGCACGTCGCCCCTTCTGGACATCGGTTTCGGCGACCCTGGCACGGTTGACGACAGCGCGGCAGACGCCGAACCGCCGCCCCGCCCGGCCTGGACCCAGCCGTCGTCAGCACCAAGGCCCCCAGCCTCGCGCGCCCGCCCGGCGGATGCGGACACCGGTCATTGGGTCCAGCTTGCCGCATTGCCGAGCCGCCAGAGCGCGCGGGCGGAATGGCGGCTGATCAGCCGTCGGCTGGGCCCCGACCTGACCCGGTACCAGCCGGCCATTCGGCCCGTGGCCCCCTCGGCGGGCGAATCGGATCTCTACGGTCTCAGGATCTTCCCGTCGAACCGCGTGGCCGCTGTGAGGACCTGCGCCGTTCTTGAGGCCCGCGGCCAGGCCTGTCGGCTGCCGCGAGCGACCGATACCTCGACCGCCCCAGCCCTTGCAGAAGTGGCACCCGCCTTGTCGCAGGGGCTGCTTCCCATGACGGACATCCCCTCCACCGTGGGGTTCGAGGCCATGCTGGTCGCTGAAGCGCCAGCCGGCCTCGGCACCGTTGCCCCGGCCATCGCAGATGCGACGGCCCCGCCGAAGATTGCAACGGAGATTGCGCGTGCCGAGGCCGATATAGGCGGACTCAGCCCGTCTGAAGGCGTGCCGCCCCTGGCAGAGATCTCCCTGCGCGAAGAACAGCTGATGCCGGATCCGATGGCCGACGTGGCGCTGAACTTTTCGCAGCTGGAGCCCCAGGCGGTAGATGGGCCGGCGAACTCGGCGGACAATCAGGGACTTGATGGCATCCAGATGGTTGCGGACCTTCAGCCGCGGCCATGGGGCGCACCATCGCTGGCGCTGGAAAGGGAGCTGTTCGGATCGGTCGACCTGATTGCCACCCGCGTGCGCGCCAGTGGATCCCTGGCGGCGGCATTACACCCGGGGCCGCCCGCGATCCTGCAACTGGCCGTCTACGAGCGGGAGGCCGATGCCCAAAGAGCGTGGGACGTACTGTCGGAGGCCCATCCGCGGCTCTTGGGCGGCCATCGCCCAGCCATCGAGCACACGGTACCGGAATTCGGGCCGCCGCATTACCGCGTCCAGGTCACGATGCCTAGCCTGTCCATGGCCGATGCCGTATGCCGGCAGTTGAACGACGCTGGGGACGATTGCTGGGTCGTCCGCTAGCGTTTTCGCTCTCCTTATCCCGCAACCTCAAGATCGCACCATGCCGAGAGATACAGCTGCCCTTCGCCGCGCTGCGCGCCGTCTTGCCGCCGCCATGTTTCTTGTCGCCGGATCCACTGCGGTACCGGCGGCGGCGGAAGAGGTGCGCTTGACGCTGCACCATTTCCTGCCGACGACGTCGACCACCCATGCCGATTTCCTGGTCCCGTGGGCGGAGCGGGTGGCGGAGGCGAGCGAGGGGCGGATCGCGATCGATATCTATCCCTCGATGCAACTGGGCGGCGCACCGCCGGGGCTCTACGACCAGGCCCGCGAAGGCGTTGTCGACCTGGTGTGGACGCTGCCGGGCTATACTCCGGGGCGCTTTCCGCTGATCGAGGTGTTCGAACTGCCGTTTGTCGCCGCCTCGGCGGAAGCGACCAGCCAGGCGGCCCACGCCTATTACGAAGCCCATGCGGACGCGGTCTTCGAAGACGTCCATGTGCTTCTGGTGCATGTGCATGCGCCTGGAACGTTCCACATCCGCGGCCAATCCATCACGGCAGTGGAGGATCTCGCCGGCCTGAAGGTGCGGGCGCCGTCGCGCGTGTCAAACAGCGCGCTGGCGGCGCTCGGCGCGACGCCGGTCGGCATGCCTGTGCCGGAAGTGCCCCAGGCGCTGTCGCGCGGCGTGATCGATGCGGCCTTGCTGCCGTGGGAAGTGGCGCTGGCGCTGCGCACACATGAGCTTGTCGATCACCACACCGAAATCCACGCCCCGCGCGGCCTGTACACGGCGGTGTTCCTGTTCGCCATGAACCTGGACGCCTATGAGGCCCTGCCGCAGGATCTGCAAGATGTGCTCGACGCGCAGTCCGGGCTGCCCCTGGCGGCCGAGATCGGCCAGCTGTGGGACGAGGCGGAGGCCAGTGGACGGGCCGCCGCCGTTGAGGCAGGCAACCAGATCGACGCGGTGACGGACCCGGAAGTCGCGCGGTGGCACGAGGCGACTCGGCCCGTTATTGACGACTGGGTGGCCGAGATGGACGCGCAAGGCCACGGTGGCAGCGATCTGCTGGCCGAAGCGCGGGCGCTGATCGAGCAGTACGATCAGCCGTAAGGGGTGGCCGGCAGGTGTCGGGCGATCGGCCTCAGGGGCGCGAAGTTCCGAAATTTAATTGCGCATACAACTCTAACTGTTGACTTTCTGGCATCGGTTTCGAGAAGATATTACCCGTAGAAGTCATGTGACTTTATGATTCTTGCCGGGGGAGCGCCATTGTCGGTGACCCGAGCGACCCGTCGTGAGGACAGGATCCAGTCGGCGTCCGCCGTTCCGGTCTGGGGCCACCGCCGCGCTCATGACCCCGTGTCGCTGGAGCCGCTACAATCCCTGGCCTGTTTCCAGGTGCGCCGGGCCCACGGGACGCTCAGCCAGGGTTTCCAGGCCCGGTTGCAGGCGCAGGACATCTCGCTGGTGCAGTACTGCATTCTGGTGGTGATCCGGCGCAATCCTGGCCTGAGCCAGACCGATCTGGGGCAGGCCCTGGGGATCGACCGTTCGACCATGGTGACGCTGATCGACCGGCTGCAGTCCCGCGGCCTGGTGACCCGCAAGGCATCCCCGAACGATCGGCGCTCTTATGCGCTGATGGTGAAGCCGGAAGGTGAGGCGCTGTTGCGCCAGATCGCCCCGATCGTGGAAGCCTATGAGCGGAGTCTCGCCGGCGGCCTGAACGAGGGCGAGCGTGCGCAGCTTCTGACGCTTCTCCAGAGACTCGGCGACTTTTCAGCCGGCCGGCCAGCGTAACCAATCAGGCGCAGGGTATAGAGGTCTTCGAACGCGGCACCGCCCCTACCGGCGGCGGTCAGGCCCGGCCGCGGGCGAGACTTTCCAGCTCGGGCCAGATTTCCTGGAAGATGGCGGCGCGAAGGCTCCGCTCCGCCTCATCCGCAGCGCAATGATCCGGATGCAGACGCCGCGCCAGCACGCGCTTGACGTCCCGCAGCAGCGCACGATTCTCCTCGCGCAGACGCTGCTGCAGCTCCGCCGCCTGGTTGCCCGTGCGGTCAAAGTCTTCCAGAAAATCCTTTAACGGATGCGCCACAGCCCTTATGCCCTATCAGCATCGGATCTTAATAAAATATTAAGGCTATTCGACCCAAACGTCAAGATCGCCATCTAACTATTTACCGTTTGTTAACCATAAACCGAATTGTGGCGAATCATGGTTAATGGTTACTTCAGCAATTGGCGCGGAGGCTCACAATTAGCCAAGCCACTCCAAACAGCGGCTCGCAGGGAATGCTCCAGACCGTGCGGGTCTGAGAAACGCAGGCTTAGTCCGCGATCAATAGCCCCTGGACGGTCACGCGTTGGCCACCGCCGGCTCCACCGCGAGGAGCTTCGAAGACGACGGTCGATCCCGCCGCCTGATCCGGACCGCCAAGCTGGATGAGGCCGGTTGCCCGGACTATGTCCAGGCCAACATCGCCGGTGATCGCGAGGGATCGCGCCGCTTTGGCGATGTTTTCCGGATTGAGTTCGATGACGTTCTCGATGCCGTTCGTGAAGTCGACTCTGCTGACGCCGTCCAGCTGATCGGCGGAGAACCTGACGGTTCCTCCCGTCACGATGGACATTGCAGCGGCCCCTGTCGGCTCGTCGGGCATTCCGGGGAAGTGCGAGATCCGAGAGAGCCGGGGGTCATCGATGTATGGCGGCCGCGGCAGTACGGAGAGCCGAATCCCGGCGCCGAACTGCAGCTCGACCGTGTTGCCATCCCTGTAGGGCACCATGGCACTGACGCCGCCGCCCTGCTGCTCGAGAGTCCAACCCGCCGCGCCGTCCAGCCAAACCGAGTCGAGGCCTGGATCTCCTTCGATCCGGATTGGCTGATCGGTGAATAGCCTTCCATCGAGCGAGATCATCAGCACAGTCTGCTGACCGTCGCTGAGGTCGATCGCACCGACCATGCGCGCCGTGTCGGCGGACAGGTGGAAGAAAGGACCGTCCTCGGCCACCGGCACCATCACCGGCAGCCAAGCCTCGTCCAACGGTTTCGGTTGAAGCGACGGAGGCCCGCTGAGCGCGATCCCGTCCAACGCGGAAGGGGCCGACTGCAGCAACAGCCGCGTATCTCCGGGGACCACCTCGGCAGGCGGTGACCAGCACGCCGGCTGCGTCAGATGGAGACGGTCTTGGGGATCGGCGCGTATCTCCAACGTCGTGCCCGATATGCCGGCCAATGCCCGCGCGTCGACCTGCAACCGGTTCGGAGCATCGTTTTGCAGATCTAGAAGGACCGTCTCGACCGACAGCAGGTCGGCAAGGCCCTCCAGGTCCGCTTCGCCTGCCTCGGGCCAGTAAAGGACATGCCGCATCTGGCCATCGCGCTCCATCACACCTTGCCAAGGATCGCCGGCGTCAACCGCGTCCGGCTGGCTCCAAGCAGCTGTGGTGAGGATCGGATTGGTGGGCGCCGTGATCAGGTTGACGCCGAGAGGAACCCACACGCGCCAAGTCGATTCTGTCGCCTGCGCCTCAAGGACCATCCCTTCGCCTTCGACATCCAGCGACGCGCTCCAGTCGAGCGTGGGGTCGAGCACGACCGTGTCGAACCAGTCAGCGATCACTTGAATTTCGCCGGAGTCTGATGTCTCGAACAGTCCCTCCAGGATCGCCACGGTGTCAAACTGGCGGTTCCGGATATCGATCCGCTCGAACGACCGAATGCCGTTGCCGTCGAAGACGAAGTCCGCCGGACCCGGCATCGAATAGGTATCGACACCACCCCCACCGTCGACACGGGTGGCAAACCGCCGCCCGATCGGCAGCACGTCAAATGGCCCGGAAGCGTCATCGCCGCCGTCGATCTGTTTCCGGCATGCGCCATCGGCGGCGGCCGCTGCTTCCAGGCTGCCATCGTCGGCGGTCTCCGGCTCAGGTTCTCCGACGCCCTGCGGATCTGCTGCAGCCTCTCCGCCGACACCTGCGACGAGCACCACGACACAGAAGGGCAGCCATTGCCATACGCGGCTCATGGTCGTACTCCACCTGTCAGTCTTCGCCAAACAGGACTGCCTTAGCATGGGAAGACTAAGGAATAGTTCCACGGCCAATGCACGTCAGGAGTGTATCACCCCGGCCGACGGGATCGCTGGCACCGCCCTTAGTATGGGCCGGTATTGGAGCCCCGAGCCGGCCTCGCGCGCCAAGGCCCATCCGATCGTGAAATCAGGGTTGCCAGAAAGGCGGCTCGTTCGCTGGCGGCCGCTGTCGGTCGCGGCATGGTTCGCGTGCCTTGGGATCCTGGTACCGCTGTTCGTTAGCGCGGCCGTGGCGGATCCGGTGCGGCTGGTGCCGCAGCTCGGGCTCCTCACCTTCGATCCGCGGGCGGCCGTCTTTCCGCCCGACAGCGGCGACCTGCTGCTGGTCATCAACGAAGGCGGGCGGGTCGATCTGTTGGATATCGCGAACGTTGGAGATCCCATCCGGATTGCGGAAATCAACGCTGGCGCTCGAAGCGCAGCTTTCCATATGGCGGGCGACCGAGTCGCAACGGTCGGCAGAGAGGGCTTGGTTCAGCTTTGGGCATTGGACGGCTCTCCGATCGGCGAGCCCTTCGGCGGGCCGGAGATCGCGGTCCGCCGCGTCGCCTTCAGCCCGCGCGGCGACCTGATCGCTTCGGCGGGCGGAGACGGCACGGTGAGGCTGTGGACCCGTGATGGTATGCCGGCTGGTGCGCCGTTTCGCGGCCATGTCGGCCCGGTTCACAACGTCGCCTTCAGCCCAGCCGGCGACCTGGTCGTCTCCGCCGGCGATGACGGAATGGTGCGTCTCTGGACCCTGGACGGTACTCCGGCTGCCGAACCCTTCGGCGGTCATGAGGGGCCGGTCCGCGCAGCCATCTTCTCTCTGGAAGGCGACCGCATTTTCTCCGACGGAAGCGACCATTCTGTGCGTGCGTGGACACTCGATGGCGTGCAGGTGGACCAGCTCACCTGGCACATCTTCGGCCGAGTTGCCCCTCCCGTCGCCTTGAATCCCACCGGCGATCGCATCGCCCGTAGCCCGGGGGCCATCGTACGGCTGTGGACACTGGACGGCAGGCTGGCAGACGAGCCGTTCAACGCGCAGGCGCCCTTCGGCGGCAGCTTCGGCGGTGTCCGCAACATGGTCTTCAGCCCTGACGGTAGACGGCTCGTCACCGTCGGCAGGTATGGAACAGTGCGGGTATGGGCCTTTGGCACGATGCCTGCCGCGCCGTCCTTCAGCGGCCACACGCGCGCGATCATCGATGTCGCCTTCAGCCGGGACGGCAGCCGGGTTGCGTCCGCCGGGTGGGACGGCAGGATACGGCTGTGGACACTTGATGGCAGATCGGTGGCGGGTGGGTTCCAGCGACGGGACCTCCAGTCGTTGAGCGCGCCCGCGGTCACGGCCATTGCATTCAGCCCGGATGGCGACCACATCGCTTCGGCCAGCGAAGACGGCTTGGTCCAACTGTGGACCGGCGATGGTGGAAGCGTTGGTTCATCTCCGCGACGCCATTCGGGGCCCGCGCTGGATATCGCCATCAGCCCCGCAGGAGATCGCGTCATCTCCGTCGGACGGGACGGCTGGATACAGGTGTGGTCTCTCGCCGATACGTCGGCTGTCACACGCTTTCCCGCCGATCAGAGCGCCGTGATCAGCGTTGCCGTCAGTCCGGCAGGCGATCGCATCGCGTCCGGCGGCGAAGATGGGACAGTCCGACTGTGGACACTGGACGGTTCGCCGGCCGCAGCCCCCTTCCATGGACATGACGGTTGGGTCAGGGCAGTCGCATTCAACCCCGCTGGCGACCGCATCGTCTCCGCGGGCCAGGACGGTTCGCTGAGGCTGTGGACACTCGATGGCGCGCCGGCTGCAGAGGCGTTTCAGGGTCATGAGGGTGCGGTCACCAGCGCCACGTTCAATCGCGCCGGCGACCGCATCCTCTCCACTGGCGCAGACGGCTCGGTGCGGATCTGGACGCTCGACGGCGCGCCGTTCGGCGAGCCCTTTCTCGGTCATGAGGGCTGGGTCGGGGCCGCCGCTTTCAACCCCGCCGGCGACCGCGTCGTCTCCGGCGGCCAGGACCGCACGGTGCGACTGTGGACGCTCGACGGCGCACAACTGGCCACGCAGTTTCCTGGCCACTGGCCGGAGATCGATGTCGGCGCTTTCAACCCGGCCCGCAACCGGTTCGTGTTCGCCGGCGAAGACAGGGCGTTGGTGTTGTGGACAGCCGGGCAGACGCCGACCGCCCTACCCGTCAGCTTCTTCGGTGTCCGGACCCGCAGCATCGCCTCCAATCCGGCCGGCGACCGCATCGTGATCGGCGGATCCGATGGCGCCGTTCGGCTCTTGAACCTGGATGGGACACCGGTCGCCCCGCCGTTTCTCGGCCATCAGCGGTCGGTCCACAGCGTCGCTTTCAACGCGAGTGGCGACCGCATCGTCTCGGCTGGCGACGACGGGTCCGTGCGCTTGTGGGCGCTTGACGGCCGGCAGGTCGTCCAGCCCTTCTGGGGGCATGGAGGCGCGGTCTTCCGCGCCGAGTTTAGCCCGTCCGGTGACCGGATTGCCTCCGCCGGAGAGGACGGCACGGTGCGGCTATGGTCCCTCGACGGCACGCCCGCCGCCGATCCGTTCCGGGGGCATGACCGCGCGGTGACAAGCGTCGCCTTCAATCCGGCCGGCGACCGCGTGGTTTCCGGTGGCCAGGACGGCACGGTGCGGCTCTGGACCGTTGACGGTGACCCAGCAGCCCCTGCATTCCACGGACATATCGGCCGGGTGCAGACGGTAGGCTTCAACACGGCCGGCGATCGCATTCTCTCCGCCGGCCGGGACGGCTCGGTACGGGTGTGGACGTTGGACGGCAGACCAGTGGCCGAGCCCTTTCGCGGGCATCGGGGGCAGGTCGTCAGCGCCGCCTTCGGCATATCCGAGAGCCGCATCGTGTCGGCGGGGCACGACGGCACCGTTCAATGGTGGCAGCTGGGCATTGTGCCGGCTGCGGATCCCATCCGCGGCCGGGGGTTCACGACATGGGCCATGGACCTTGCTGCAGATGGCGACCGCATCGTGGTCGGCGACAGCGCCGGCTTGCTTCGTCATTGGTCCTTGGACAGCGGTCTCGCGACCAGTCGGATCCACGGTCATGTCTATGGCGTTGAGGACGTGATCTTCGACCCGGTTGGCGAGCGTTTCCTATCTCACGCCGTGCAGTACGCATTCCGGATATCGAGCGTCGATGGCACCTTGGTCGCCCAGACGATGTTTCCCCATGATGGCAACGAGTTCCGCCGCATCGCATTCAACGCGTCCGGCGACCGCATCGTGACCCTCGGATGGTCCGACGGTACGGTGCGACTCTGGACAGTCGACGGCATGCCGGCCGCCGAACCCATCGGCGGGGACGACGCCCCGATTCGCGACTTCGCCATAGATCCAGCGGGCAGCCTCATCGCGACTGCCGGCGGAGACGGAGCGGTGCGGCTCTGGAACCGCGATGGCGCGCCGGCCGCCGAACCCTTCAGCGGCCATGGCGGTCCGGTCGGTCGTGTCACATTCGGCCCATCCGGCGACCATCTCGTCTCGGCCAGTTCCGATGGCGAGCTCGCGAGTTGGACCCGCGATGGTACGCCGATTGCCGACCCGTTCCGGGGTCATGACGGTGCGGTGGAGCATCTTGCGGTCAGCCCGACCGGCGGGCGGTTCGTTTCGGTCGGCGAGGATGGAACCGTGCGGCTGTGGAGGTTGGACGGTACGTCCGCAGCTGAGCCCTTTCGCGATCATGTTGGGGCGGATGTCACCGTCGCCTTCAACCCTGTCGACGACCAAGCCATTACCATCAGAACCAACGGCGCGGTGTGGCGTTGGACGATCGACACGGGCGCCCGCCGGCGGTTTGAGTGCCCGCCGGGGGAAGCCTATCGGGTGCGTGCCGACCGCTGGGCGATCCACCAGCTTGATCGGGTCGTTGTCGTCGATGATCGGTGCCATGCGCGAGGCACGCTGTTTTTCCATCGCGACGGCGTGGTCGGTGTCACGCCGGAGGGCGTGTTCGCGCCGTCGCCGGAGCTCGCCGGCCTGGTCCTCGCCTTCGATGAGGCCGGCAGGCCGCTCAATGCCGCGACGGCCGTGCCC
Source organism: Anaerolineae bacterium (assembly GCA_028285185.1). Taxonomy (GTDB): domain Bacteria; phylum Pseudomonadota; class Alphaproteobacteria; order DSM-16000; family Inquilinaceae; genus JACKIG01. Next base: position 10,301 of record JANQQD010000334.1, read on the forward strand.
GCGTTGTCCTCGGAGCGCCTCCGCGAAATCCTATGGGGCGAAGACGCGTCTGTCGGCCCCGAGCAGTGATCGGCGGTTTGTGGACTGCGTCACAGCTTGGAAACCGGCAAAGCTCGGAAGACAGCACGTCTGCGTGAGCCTCGCCTCACTTCGCCCGGATGCGCTCGTAGATGTCCAGGTAATGCTCGCCCGCCACGTTCCAGGAATAGTCTTGGGCCATGCCGGTGGCGGCCAGCTTGGCGAAGGCCTTGGGTTTGTCGCGCCAGAGCTTCAGGGCGCGGGCAAGCGCGCTTTCAATCGCCGCGAAATCCACATCGTCGAAGACGAAGCCGTTGCGCTCCGCCTTGGGGCGGTCGCTGTTGTCCACATCGAACACAGTGTCCACCAAGCCACCGACGCTGCGCACGACCGGTACCGTGCCATAGCGCAGGCCGATCATCTGGGTCAGACCGCAGGGCTCGTACATGCTGGGCACCACGATCATGTCGGCGCCGGCATAGATCTGGTGGGCGAGCTGTTCGCTGAACCCGATTTCCAGATGGCAGTCGGGGTTGTCGTTCAACTGGCCCTTCAGGTGGCGGAAATGCGCCTGCGTGTCCGGTTCGGGGCTGGAGCCCAGCAGCACGAACTGGGCGCCGTTTTCGATGCAATAGAAGAGGGCGTGGCGGACCAGATGCATGCCCTTTTGCGAGTCCAGCCGGCCGACATAGGAGACCAGGGGCACATCGGCATCGCGCAGGAAGAAGCGTTCGCGCAATGCCCGCTTGGCCTCCGCCTTGCCCGCCATGTCTTCGGCGGTGAAATGGCCGGCGATCCAGGGGTCGGTCTCCGGGTTCCACTGCTCGTAGTCGAGGCCGTTCAAGACGCCGGAGAACTTGTCGCGGTGGGTGTAGAGCGTGCCGCCCAGGCCGCAGTCGAGATCGGTGTTCCGCACCTCCCAAGCATGGCGGGGCGAGACTGTGGTGACGGCGTTGGAATAGACGATACCGCCCTTCATCATATTGATGGCCAACAGGTTGAACGTGTCCTGCAGGCGTTCCTGCACGAAGTACCGGCCGGGGTCACCCAGGCCCGTGCCCCACAGCACGTCTTCGCCGCAAGTGCCCTGGTGGCGGAAATTGTGGATGGTATAGCAGGCGCGCTGATGGCCCATGCCGATATGCTGGTAGATCTCATAGAGCAGCACCGGCACCAGGCCCGTCTGCCAGTCGTGGCAGTGGATCACGTCGGGGCGCTTGTCGGATTTGTACATGAACTCCAGTGCGGCCCGGCAGAAGAAGGCGAAGCGCTCGGGGTCGTCGTAATGGCCGTAGAAGATGCCTCGGTTGAAGAAGTTGTCGTCGCTGTGCGGGTCGATGAAGAAGCATTTGCGGCCGTGCACGAAGCCGAAGAACACGGTGCAGCGGATCGCCCCGCCATGCCAGGGCACCCACAGGTTCTCATAGGCGACCGTCAGCCCCCAGATCTGGTCGTACCAGAGGCAGTCGTATTTCGGCAGGATGATCTCGACCGCGTTGCCGCGGATCTCAAGCTCCCGGCTCAGGCCGAACACCACATCGGCCAGCCCGCCCACCTTGGCCACGGGCGCACATTCGGATGCCACCACAACGACGTACATCGCCGGCTCCTGCTCAAGCTGTCGGGATCGACGGCTCACCTGCCACTGTCGGGAGGGCAGGGGACCTGCGGCTGCACGATCACGCCCACCGTTTCGCGGCGCGCATAATAATGATCCCGCTGGCCCTGTCAGCACCGCTTCGCGAAGTCCGGCCGTCAATTCTCGCGCTAGAGGAAGAAATCCGCAGCCCTCAAGGGCGCCGGCCACGCTTCCATCGGACCGATGGTCGTACCGTTCGGCACGAGGTTGTCACCCATGTCTCAGGTACGGTCCGCTACCTATGTCTTCGGATACCTATGTCTTCGGACTGGACCCAGCGGAAACTGGAGCGGGTGAAGGGAATCGAACCCTCGACACGTAGCTTGGGAAGCTACTGCTCTACCACTGAGCTACACCCGC
>JANQQD010000342.1 GCA_028285185.1 Anaerolineae bacterium
GGCAAGGAAAAGCTGTTCGGCTTCTTCGTCGGCCAGGTGATGAAGGCCACCCAGGGCAAGGCCAACCCGGCGATGGTCAACCAGGTGCTGAAGGACAAGCTGGCGGGGTAGGTCAGGCTGCGGTCACCAGTGCGATCGAAGGGGTCCTACTCTTTGGCGTCTGCGAACGCTACCCCGGCTCCCTCGGCTGGCCGCTTCGCATAGGAGAGTTGACGGTCCTGGCAGGGGCTGTGGCATCCGAGTCTTACCCAAGACTGCCATTCCCCTGCGAAGAGTCATCTGGTCAGTGCTAAGGTGCATGCACGCCTGAGAAGCATCTCGGCTACGTTATGCCACTTGGTGGGCAATAAGGGCCGCCCCACAACTCAGCGTCGCGAGAATGACCGTCTTCCAAGAGATTCTTGAGTGGTCCAAACAACGTCCTGTGTGGCAGCGGGATGCCCTGCGTCGTCTCGTGTTGAACGGCGAGCTTACGGGTGACGATATCAGTGCGCTGACGGACATCTGCAAGAGTGTGCATGGACTCGCAGAACCGGAGGATATCGCCCCACTCTCCAATGAGCATGTGCCCGAGAAGGTAGCTGGCGGCGCGCCCGTGTCGCTTGTCTCTATCTTTCATTACCGCGGAGTGAACGCGCTAGCGGAAGACCAAACTCTCAACTTCGGACCGAACCTAACCGTGGTTTACGGCGACAACGCCGCCGGAAAGACTGGGTATACTCGAATTCTCAAAAGCGCATGCCGCGCCCGAGGGCAGGAGCCGATCTTGGGCAACGTCGTCTCGGGCGCCACGCCGTTATCCCCTGTGGTGTCAATCAAGTACAAGGTGGGATCCGAACAAGAACCACAGGAATGGGCCGGGAGCGGCGAGAATGAGTTCGTATCTCGCGTGAGCGTATTCGATACGCAGTGCGCTGCCGTCTACCTCACAGAAAAGACCGACGTCGCATTTCGGCCTTTCGGGCTGGACCTCTTTGACAAGCTTGTAAGGGCTTGCAGGGCCATCCGCGCGAAACTCGAAGTCGAACGGCGCGCTCTGGATTCGAGCGGCCTGGCCGACTTACTGGGGCAATTCCCACAAGGAACCGCCGCTGCAAAGCTCCTGTCGAGCATAAGCTCACTTACAAAGCCGGAAGCAGTCCAGTCGCTTGCGCGCCTTTCCCCCGATGAGGAATCTCGGCAAACGTTGCTGGAGAAATCATTACTTGATCTGCAGGCCAATGATCCCAAGAAACTGATCCGGCAACTTGACCTTCGCGCTGGCCGCGTAGAGACGCTGGCCCGGCACATCAAGGCGGTGGAAACCGCGCTGTCGGAGGAAGCCGTCGCGGCGGCACTTGAAGCGCGAACTGAGAGCAACCGCAAGAGCGAAGAGGCCAGAAGGCTGCGGGAGGCCACCCTCCAAACGGGCATGCTCGCCGGGACCGGTTCCGAATCCTGGACGGAGCTTTGGGAGGCAGCCCGCCAGTTCTCGCGGGGGCATGCATATCCCGCCCAGGCATTTCCGGTCGTGGAGAACGGCGCGCATTGCGTGCTCTGCCAGCAGGAACTAGATCACGCGGCCGCTCACAGGCTCAAGCAGTTTGAGGCGTTCGTGGCTTCGACGACAGAGCGAGAACTCCGGCAAGTCCGGGAATCCTTTACGCAGCTTGTGAAATCCTTCACCGATCTCGAGACAACGACCGAAGCAACAAAGGAGACGCTCCAGGAAATCCGAATCGAGCAAGAGGCAGTTGCTGAAGCATTATCAGTCGCTCTATCCGCGAACGAAGAACGGCGAAAGGCCATCGTTCTCGCCCTCACAAGAGATGAAGACATTCCCCCAGACTGCCCTGCCCTCACGTCCGTTGCCTACGATGTCGACGTACTCGCAAAGCAATATCGGGATCGCATCAACACGCTGAACACGAACGCGACTGAGGAAACATTCAAGGGCATTACCGCCGAAACCCGGGAGCTAAGGGGCCGCAAACTGCTTAGCCAGTATGAGTCGCGAATTCTGGACGAAATCGAGCGCAAGAAGAAAATCGCCGCGTACGGGCAGTGCATCGACGACACCAAAACTAACGCCATCACACAGAAGAGCACTGCGGTCACGAAGACCGCAGTGTCGCAGACGCTGAAAGAGCGCTTCAGGGACGAGCTGTCGGATTTGGGCTTCCGCCACGTCGAGGTTGAACTCACCGAAGCCGGAGGAGCTGACGGCGTTCTCTATCACAAGCTCATCTTGACGCGTGCGCCTGGTGTAGAGTTGCCAAAGGTCGCGAGCGAGGGCGAGCAGCGCTGCCTATCAATCGCAGCGTTCTTCGCGGAACTCAGCACGGCCGACGATCCGTCCGGCATCGTTTTCGATGATCCTGTATCCTCGCTCGATTACAGATGGCGCGAAGGCGTCGCGCGGCGGCTGGTGCAAGAGGCCCGGACCCGGCAGGTCATCATATTTACGCACGACGTCGTATTCCTCCTGCTGCTCAAGCAATTCGCCGTAGAACTGAGCGTTGCACAGCTTGACCAGCACGTTCGTCAATTTCCGAAGGGCGCCGGCGTCTGCACGGAGGAGCTTCCGTGGGTAGCGATGCCCGTCAAAAGGAGAATCGGATACCTCAAGAACGAACAGCAGGCTGCCGACAAGCTATTTCGCAACGGCCATCAGGACGCGTATGAGAAGGAGGCCACGTACGTCTACGGTTTGCTCCGCGAAGCATGGGAACGCGCACTCGAGGAAGTTCTTCTCTGGGGCATTGTCGAACGATATCGACCTGGCGTTCAGACACAGCAAATCGGCGCGATTGCTGATATCTCAGCGGAGGATTGCCGAACAGTCGAAGCGGCCATGACCAAGACTTCGAGATGGCTGCCTGGTCATGATCAGGCCGCGGCAGCGCGTGCGCCGGTGCCCGAGCCGGCGGACCTCAAGACTGCTATCGAGGAGCTTGATAACTGGGTCACGGCGATCCGCAAACGTCGCAGGTGAGGTGTCCCCGAATCTGCCGCCGTTACGTCACGGTGACTTATGGATCCCGCCCCAAATGCCGCCTGACAGGGGCCTTGGCCGCCGCCGTCACTGGCCGGGCCAGTGACGGCGGCTCCCCCTCGATCATCGCGCCTGTGTCGAGGTCGCAACTGCGGCTTCGCCGCACCGGGGCGCAGCCCCGGACCCCGGCCGGGGTCGCTTAGGCGCTCCCCGGCACCTCTCGCCCACGAAGGACCTTAGCGGGCGATGGCCGGCTTTCGGCCCTGGCGAGGCTCCTGCCGTCGCTCCGCCACCCTCACCCGTTATCGGTGGAAGGTCCCGGAGCGGATGGAACGGCCGCAGGTACGTGTGCGCACCAGAGAGACTGGGTGCATCGTCATGCGATCAGGAAGCTGTCGGCGCTGAGGTCGCCGTGCTGCACCCCCTCGATAGCAATCAACTTGCCGTTCAGGTCGAGGTGAACATCTTCACCGACCTGGACGGCCTGGCCGAAGACGTCGGCGCTGGACAGGCCCGCTTCGGTTACGAACTGGAGTT
>JANQQD010000373.1 GCA_028285185.1 Anaerolineae bacterium
CGAAGCTCCTTCAGGGGTGCAAGACCAGTCATGAAGCCAACTCCATTTCTCTTGCTTGCGGCATGGCGCGCACGAAATGCCCGCCGCCGAGGTCGATCATCCGCGGACGCACATCACCCGACAACGTAAACGGCTCGGGCCAGGCTGCCGGGTCGCTGGCCCTCCCGTCTCTCAGTGTCGTCAAATCCAGTGGGCGCGCCGGGTCGGGGTGCGGCACGGCCGCCAGCAGGGCCTTCGTGTATGGATGGACCGGGTTGCGGAACAGCCTGTCCCGCGGCGCCAGTTCTACCACGGCGCCCCGGCACATGACCATGATGCGGTCGGCGATGTAGTCGACGACCGCGAGATTGTGACTGATGAACAGGTAGGTCAGGCCCAGCCGCTCGCGCAGGTCCTTCAGCAGGTTCAGGATCTGGGCCTGGATCGACACGTCCAGCGCCGACACCGGCTCGTCGCAGATCAGCAGTTCCGGCCGGAGCGCCAGAGCCCGGGCGATGCCGATACGCTGGCGCTGGCCGCCCGAAAAACTGTGAGGATAGCGCTGCAGGTGGCGAATATCCAGGCCCACCAGCGCCATCAGCTCTTTCGCCAGCTCGATGCGATAGGCCCGGTCGCCGACGCCGTGGATCACCAGCGGCTCGGTGATGATGTCCAGCACGGTCATGCGCGGGTTCAGCGAGCTGTAGGGATCCTGGAAGATGAACTGCATCTTCGTACGGAAGCGCTTCAGCGACGGATCGTCCATATCCAGCACGTCGATCACGGTGCCGTCGCGCTCGATGAACTTCACGACACCGTCATCGGGCTTCAGCGCGCGCATCAGCACTTTGCTGAGGGTGGTCTTGCCGCAGCCGCTTTCACCCACCAGGCCCAGGCATTCGCCGCGCCGGATGGAGAAGCTGACATCGTCAAGCGCGCGCACCTGCCCCGCAGCGTTGTCGCCGAACAGGCCGCCCTTCTTGATGGTGAATGTCTTGCTGACCCCTGCCACGTCGATGACGGAGCCGTTGCCTGCGGGCGCGGCCGTGTGTTCCTGCTCGGCCAACAGATGCCCGGTCTCGCCGCGGATCTCGCGGATCGGCATCAGGCGTTCGCCGGGCTTCATGGCAAAGCGGGGCACGGCGCGCAGCAGCGCCTGCAGATAGGGATGCCGCGGGTCGGCGAAGAGATCCTCCAGCGTTCCCGCTTCCATCACCTCGCCCTGATAGAGGACAACCACCTCGTCCGCGACGTTGGCGACGACGCCCAGGTCGTGGGTGATCATCAGCACGCTCATCTGCAGCTCCTGCTGCAGGTCGCGGATCAGTTTCAGGATCTGGGCCTGGATGGTGACGTCCAGCGCCGTTGTCGGCTCGTCGGCGATCAACAGCGCCGGGCGGCAGACCAGCGCCATGGCGATCATTGCCCGCTGGCGCAGGCCGCCCGAAAGCTCGAACGGATAGGTCCTGATCGCCTTGGCCGGGTCGGGAAAGCCGACCAGGCCCAGCATCTCGCGCGCCAGGTCTTCCGCCACGCGGTCGGTCACATCGCGGTGCAGCTTCACCGCCTCGGTCACCTGGTTGCCGACCGTGTGCAGCGGCGACAGTGACGTCATCGGTTCCTGGAAGATGATGGAGATGCGGCCGCCGCGGATACGGCGATAGGCCGACCCCTCGGTGTCCATGGTCGCCAGGTTGCTGACATGGCCGCCGGCCTGTGGATCGTCGAACAGGATCGATCCGCCAGTGACGCTGGCGACATTGGGCAGGATGCCCATGATCGCCTGCGAGATGACGGACTTACCGGAGCCGCTCTCGCCCACCAGCGCAACCGTGCTGGCGTGGCCGACGCGGAACGATGCGCCTTTCACGGCCCGCACGACCCCGCCATGCACCGCGAATTCGACCTTCAGGTCCTGCACCCGCAAAAGATCGCTCATCCTAGGCGCCGTCCTTTGCCCGATCGCGGGCCGCCTTGGCGACGGCGATCCAATCATCGTCGGCGGCGCCGTCGTCCGCGTTCGCCGCCTCGCCCGGGTCGATCCCCAGCGCACTCAGGTTGTTCAGTGTCGTGTCATCCAGCTCCACACCGTTCGTGCGGGCCACGGCCGCGGATCGTTCCGCGATGGCGTCAAACCCGGTCAGAGAAGATTCCAGGGTCAGCTTGCGCCCGTCGCCCCGCAAGGTCAGGGTCATCCAGCCCTGCTGCCGGTCGCGGCGGGTGGAAAAGTACTTCAGGCGCATGCCCGCCAGCCGATCCCAGCGGATGGCCGATCCCAGCGGTCCGCGAGCGACAATGCCGTCGCCGCCCGCTTCCACCACCGTCACCTGGCGCTGGGCGGTGCGCAGCAGATGCAGCGCGAACATCACGGCCAGGCAGGCGAACACCACAGCGACAACGGTGTTGAGCTCCAGGAGGGCGAGAGGCAGCACCATCAGCGCAAAGCCGATGCCGCCACGCACATAGTCGCCGACAAGCGCGCTTGGCGGATAGAGGTGCTGCGTCATGCCGTGCCGATCCCGAACAGCGCGGCCGGTTGCGGCCAGCGAACCGCCGGGTGGCGGGTCAGCAGGCCGAGCAGCCGGTCCAAAGCCTGCCACAGCGCCTCATCATGCGCCCAGTGATGGGTCATCACCCCCAGGGCTCGGCCGTGCGGCTGGCGGCCGATTGCCTCGCGGCATAGGTCGGCGAAGGCGGCTTCGCCGATGAACTGCCGGTCGTTGCGCCACGCGATGGGGTCGATATGGACATTGACCTGCGCGGGTCCGGCCTCCCCGGCCTCAGGGCCGAAGGTGCTCAGGGCCGGATATCCCACATCGGCGACATGGGGCAGCAGGTGGCCGTCGATCCGGTTCCAGGGCGGCACCAGCACGGGCATGAAGCGGTGACCGAACAGTCGCTGCAATTTGTCGCGGCCGGCAGCGAGCTCCTCCATGACGGCCGCGACCGGGCGGTCGCCGCCCAGCTCGACCGACTTGTCCGCGTCCGGCGCATGATTGGCGTGAGCCCACCCGTGCTGGAGCACAACGGCCTGCGGGGATCCGGCAAGTCGGTCCGCCAGTGCCGGACCGGTATGCGCCGGGATCACCGCCAGCGCGACCGGCACGTCATGCCGTTCCGCCAGCGCCAGCAAACGATCGAGCGACGGCGACGGCTCCGTTGCGTCGTCGTCGCGCCACCACAGGTCGACCGTCCGGCCGCCGGCGGACAGTCCCTCCAGCACGGCCGCAAGCGCCGCCCAAGCACAGTCGGTGTCCGGCATCGTGTCTGGGTTGGTGGCGCTCAAAGTCATCCTGAAGACCGATCTGTCAGAGACGGCATTATAGGGGCGCAGCCGATGAGGGGAACCGCCCACCATCTTCTGCCCCGGCCGCCATGATCCACCGCGCGGACTCCGCGGCCCCGTCGTGACGATACGTCAGAGGCGGGGGCGCGGACCCTTCGAGGGCCTGATTCACAGCCGCGACGAGTGTCGCCGGGGTCAGGTCCTGTTCCGGCACGACCGTGGCCAGACCGCGCGCGGCCAGCAGGTCCGCCCGCAGCGACTGCTCGGTTTCTCCACCGGCAGAGAACGGCACCAGAACCGAGCGACAGCCCGCGGCCAGCAGATCCATCACGGTGTTGTAGCCGGCCTGGCTGACTGACACGGCGCACCGGCGCAGCAGTCCGGCGAAGTCCGGCCGCGCCGGTTCCACCGTCACGCCGTCGCCGGACTCGGCGTGCAGCCGGTCGACGAGGTCGCGTGGCGTGTCCGGCCCGCAAAGCAGGCGCCAATGGCGTTCGGGTACGGCACCCGAACGCTGCGCCGCCATCGCGGCGGCCAACAGTGAAGCGCCGGCTGCACCACCTCCGACTGAGACGACCACGTCGCCATGCCCTTCGTGTTCCGGGGGTTCCGGGCCGTCTGCCGAGGGAGTGACATAGCCGGTATACTGCAATCGTCCCCCCAGCTCCGCGGCTTCCGGCAACGTGGCCGTCAATGGCAGGATGTCCGGATCGCCATGCACAAGCACCAAGTCGTACCAGCGTGCCGCCGTGTCGACCATGCGCCGCCTGCGCCCGGCATCGGACTTTGCCACTAGGATGTCCCTGACCGATGCGACGTTACGGGTGGGGCGATCAAGATCGCGTGTTCTCTGCAACAGCGGCTGCAGCTCGAACCGGAACTGGTTGCGGCCAAACGGATAGGTCTCGGTGACCAGCACATCCCAGGGCCGCGCGTCGAACGCGCGCGTCAGTGCGTCGGCGCGGGCGGCCTTCCAGGCGTCGTCGATCGCCGCACCGGTTTCGCCGACCATGGCACTGAAGCGGATATCCGCCGACCGCGCCGGCGGCAGCTGGATGACGTGCGCCGCGCCGAAATCGGCCGCCGTATCGGGAAACCCGCCATAGACGACCGACACGTCGGCCCCGGCATCGGCCAGGGCGCGGACGATCAGCGCTGAGCGTCGAACATGGCCTATACCCAGCAGGTGTTGGACATAGAAGAAGACCGCGGTCACGGTATCAGCGGGATGTTCAGCTGATCGACGGCCGGTGCGCCATCCGGCGCCAGCAGGAAGCGATGCATTGCCTCATCTTGCAGCCGGTCCGGAGGTTTGCTGGTCATATGCCAGCCCACGGCAAGCGCGTACACCGCCCGGATCACGCCCTTATGGGTGATCGCGACCGTCGGCGTTCCGCGCGCGGCCAGTTCCGCCAGCAGGGACATGACCCGGTCCTGCACCTGGCGTGGCGATTCCCCGCCGGGCGGCCGGAAATCGATCCCGTGGGCCTCGTTCGCCGCCAGTTCGTCCGGCATCTCGCGACGCAGATCGTCGAGCGTGCGCCCTTCCCACTCGCCCCAGTCGGCTTCGATCAGCCGGTCGTCGACGGCCGGTGATCCGCCCAACAGGCGTGCCGTTTCGGTGGCACGGACCAGTGGGCTGGACAACCAGGTGTAGGTGTCCACTTCGGCCGGCAACCGCCAGTGTCGCACGGCCTCGCGCCCGGGGGCGCTGAGCGGGATGTCGGCTCGTCCTTGCAAGCGGCGACCCGGCCCCCACTCAGTCGGGCCATGGCGGATCAGGATCAGTTCTGTTGCATGCATGCTTGTCTCAAGATGCCGTTCAGACGTACCGCCGCCGCTTTGATGTCCAGCGCGTCCGCTGCCCTGCGGGCGCCGCCTTCAGCCAGTGTCTGGAGGCGCAGCGGGTCGGTCAGGGCCCGGCGGACTTGGCTTGCGAAACCGGCGACGTCGCCCGGCGGCGCCAGCAGCCCCGACACGCCATCGGCGACGATCTCCGGCACGGCCCGGTCAGCGCCTGCCACGATCGGCAAGGACGCCGCTTGCGCCTCCAGGAAGGCCATACCGTATGCCTCATTCACCGCGGGCCAGACAAGAAGATCGGCCGCTGCATACAGACTGGGCATACGCTCTGCCGCCACCATGCCCAACAAACGCTGCCGGTCCTCCGGAAAGAGGGCGGCGACGGTGGTTCGCTCAGGGCCGTCGCCGGCGATCGCCAATTTCCAGGGCAGGTCGGCCACGTGATCCAGCGCCGCAGCCAGCAGCCGGTAGGATTGCAGCTTGTCGCCAGAGCGCATCATGCCCACTGCCAAGAGCCAGGGCCCCCCATCGCCCTGCCACCAGTCGCGGCGGTGCCGTACCCGTTCCGCGGCGGCGGCCATGTAAGGCGCAGTGTCGACGAAAGGTGTAAAAACGCAAAGCCGATCAACCGGGACCCAGGGGCGCAGCCCTTGCATATCTTCATCCGTCATGGCCAGCACCGCAGCGGCCTGTCGCAATGCGTGTTCCGTCGACCTCAGCCCTTTGGCCCAGGGACCGTCCGCCTGTTTGGGTGCATGGGACGCTTCGGCGATCAGGTATGGGATGCCGAGGGCCCGGCTGACGGTCGGCCCGATCCAGTCGGGCGCCTTGTGGTAGAGGTGATAGGTGAACCAGGCATCAAGCCGGCGGTCCGCATGGGCGGTCCCCCATCGCGCGATCAGGCGCCGCGCCGCCGCCTCGCCGGCCGCCTTGATACGAGCCTGCCGACGCGGTCGGGTGCCGTCGTCCCAGCTGCGCAGGCGTGATGCGAGAGTGACGGAGTGGCCCGCCTGGCGCAGGGCCGCCATCAGCAACCGGCCCATCCGCCGGTCACCGGACGGGGCCGGATGGGTCGGCGGCTTCATCGGCGCATAGAACGCGATCCTCATGCCATCGCGACAGTTCCTGAGGGCCCCGCCAGGCCGAAGCGCTCGGCCATCCGGTCGATGCCGCGCTCGAACGAGAAGTCGCGCCGTACAGCGTGTGCCCCGGCTGCGCCCAGGCGTGCGCGCTCATCAGGGGTCGTGATCAGCCGGGCCAGTGCGTCTGCCAGAGCGTCCACGGCATCGGGAGCGACCAGCCGGCCGGTCACGCCGTCCTCGATCAGCTCCGGAATGGCGGATACACGGGTCGAGAGGCAGGCCAGCCCGACGGCCTGGGCTTCCATCAGCACATTGGGCAGACCGTCGCGGTCGCCGTCGGCGGCGATCCGGGCTGCGAGCACGAAAAGGTCGGATGTCTGCAGCGCCTCGATCACCGCGTCCTGAGCCTGAGGTCCACGCCAGTCTATCCGGTCCGCGAGGCCCAGTTGCTCAGCGGTCTGCTTCAGCCGCGCGGCGCGGTCGCCGCCGCCGATATGGACGAACCGCCAGGAGAGATCGCCCGGCAGCTGCGCCAGGGCCGAGAGCAGAACGTCATAGCCTTTCTTGTCGACGGCGCGTCCGACGCTGACCAGCCGTACCGGATCCCTCGTGTCGCGGCCGTCGCGCGGCGGGCGTGCCGCTGGCCGGGGAAAGCGCGTGAAGTCCAGCCCATGATAGACGCGCGCCACCGGCTTGTCGGCCGGCGCCAGGCCATCCAGATAGCGCCGATTCGCCTCGGTGCAGGTCACACCCCAGGCCGCCGCTGCCAGCTTCTCGCGCAGCTCCCAGGCCGGCGTGGTCCAGATATCCTTCGCGTGGGCAGAGAAGCTCCACGGCAGCCCTAGGATTAGGGCGGCATACCGGGCGGTCGACGCGGGCGTGTGCAGGTAGTGGCAGTGCAGCCGGTCCACATCCTTCGGCAACTCCTGTGCCAGCACACAGGCTTGGCCGAATCGGCGGGCACGGTTGCGGCTAGGGTCGCGCCGCAGATCCTTTAGGAAGGCCTGGCGTGCGGTCGCGTATCCGGCCTGCCGGCGGGCCCAGAGCCAGGCCCCCGCTGTTCGCCGCGGCTCTTGATGCAGGTATTCGGGCAGGTAGAGGACGGGTGCGGTGATCCTGCGGTGGAGCGCATGCACCAACCGGTCGGTGGGATGGCGCAGCGAGACGATCACCTGATCCAGACCGCGGTCTTGCAGCGCAAGGATCTCTTGCGCGATGAACGTCTCCGACAGCCGCGGATAGCCCTTGACGACAACGGCCGTGCGTCCCCGCCCGCCCGTCGGTGCCAACATCGCCTCAGGCCGTCTGGCGCCGGGGATAGGCGACGGCTGAGGCCCGGGCGTCGGCAATGGCTTCGCCCACCAGCGCATGCACCCGGTCGAGCCCATCCAGCAGGCCGGGAACCATCACCTCCGACGGACGCCGCTGGTCCGGCAGGCTGATCAGCGCGTCGATCATCTTGCCGGTATCTGCGACCTCTTCCACCGGCAGCATCCTCACCAAGCCCATATCGTCGGCGCGTTTGGCCCGCATGAACTGTTCCCGCCGCGGGCGCTCGCGCGGCACCACCACCGCCCGTTTGTCGAATGAGAGGATCTCGCAGAACGTATTATAGCCGCCCATGGCGACGACACCGACGGCCTCGCCCATCAGGTCTTCGAGATAACTGTCGAAGGTGATCATCTCGACATCGTCGACAGCCGCGGCCCTGGCCATGAAGTCGTTCTGCCGTTCCAGCTGCATGAAGGGTCCGAGCACGATCAGCGCCGGGTGTGGCAGCGGTCCGCCCTGCTCGTAGGCCCGCAGCACCCAGTCGACCAGGTCTTCCCCGTCGCCGCCGCCGCCCGGCGTGACCAGGATGAAGGGCCGGTTGAACGGCGGGTTCCAGGTCAACCGGCCGCCGGACCGCTCGCGCTTGAGATATCCCGTATAGCTCACTTTGCGCCGGACGCTGCGCGGCACGTCGATCCCTTCAAGCGGATCGCAGATCTGCGGCAGACCATAGACCCAGAGGCTGTCATAGAGGTCGCGCAGCGCCGGGACCACGTTCTTGCGCTCCCATTCCGGGGCGAGCTGACCCGGCTCGTCCATCACGTCGCGCAGGCCCAGCACCAGCGGCGTGCCGCGATCCTTCAACAGCTCCAGCGTGCCCTTGATCTCGCCGCGCAGGCCCAGGGGTTCCTTGTCCACAAGAAGCATGTCGGGATCGAAGATCGAGGCCGTGTGCTCGATGATCGACGCCCGCATGGCCAGCGTCTCTTCCAGATCGATCTTGAGGCTCAGCGAGGTGTATTCGCCGTTGCTGAGCTTGATGACGCCCGGAATGCGCACGAAGTCGACGCGCGCCCCGAATTCGTAGCTGCCGATGATGGGAGAGCCGGACAGGATCAGCACCGACATGTGGGCGTCGCGCTGCACCAGGGCATGCGCAATCGCCCGGCACCGGCGCAAATGGCCGAGCCCGAAGCTGTCGTGGCTGTAGATCAGGATCCGGCTATGGTCGTTGCGCTTACCCATCCCAGCACCTTGCGCGGCCGGATCGCTCCGGCGCCGCCGTCACGCCCACAGACGTGCCCGCCGCGTGCGCCGGCCCCTTCTCTACCACGAAGCCCGACCCCGAAACCATGGCATTTGCTGCACCCAAGCAAAGGCGATATGGTCATCGCCCGGACGGCGTGCCGGTGTCGCCACTTCAAGGCGGATCACAATCACTCGACGACGCTTGATTTGATTTTCGATGCAGAAAAACATCTTCGGCTTTGTCTGGAAGTACAGCAAGAGGGAGCAGATCTATATTCTGTTCTTGACCGTGCTGTCATTTCCAATTCTATATTATACATTAGAGTTGCCGAAAATCATTATCAACGAGGCAATCGGTGGTACGGAGTTTCCTCAAACAGTACTTGGGATACCATTTGAACAGATTGAGTTTCTGTTCATCTTGTGTGGCGCTTTTCTGGCGCTCGTACTGATAAACGGCGGATTCAAGTATTACATTAACGTGTATCGCGGTCGGCTCGGCGAGCGGATGTTGCGGCGCCTGCGCTACGAGCTCTATACCCGCGTGCTGCGTTTCCGCCTGCCCCGGTTCAAGCGGATGAGCCAGGGCGAGATCATTCCGATGATCACCGCGGAGGTCGAGCCTCTGGGCGGGTTCGTGGGCGATGCCTATGCTCTGCCCGCGTTCCAGGGCGGCACGCTGCTGACCTATCTGGTCTTCATCTTCATCCAGGATCCGGTTCTGGGGGCGGCCGCGATCGCGCTCTATCCGTTGCAGGCCTACATCATTCCCAAGCTGCAGTGGCATGTGAACCAGCTCGGCAAGCGGCGGGTGCGTGCCGTGCGAGAACTTGCCGACCGAATCGGCGAGACCGTGGCCGGCACGCAGGAGATCCATGCCCACGACACGTCCAGCTACCACCTTGCGGATGCGGCGGATCGGTTGGGAACGATCTATCAGATCCGCTATGAGATCTTCAATCGAAAGTTTTTCATTAAATTTCTCAACAATTTTATTAATCAGATCACACCTTTCTTCTTTTACTCCATTGGCGGTTATCTGGTGATCAAGGGCGAGCTTTCGTTCGGCGCATTGGTTGCCGTGCTCGCGGCCTATAAGGACCTGTCCGGCCCGTGGCGCGAACTGCTGAACTACTATCAGCGGACCGAAGATGCCCGCATCAAGTACGAACAGGTGGTGGAGCAGTTCCAACCGGCGGACATTCAACCCGAAGCGCAGTTGATGGACGAGTCGGCGTTCACTGGTCCGTTGCCGCAAGAGGTGTCGTTCGCCAATGTGACCTATGTCGAGGAAGGCAGCATTCCGGCAGTGGAGGCGCTGTCCTTGACACTGCCGCTGGACCGGCATGTCGCGGTGCTGGATGCCGGCGGCGGCGGGCGGGATGAGCTGTTGATGATGGTGGCGCGTCTTCTGGTTCCGACTTCGGGGCGCGTCCGGCTGGGTGAGCACGACATGGCGGAACTGCCGGAAGCGGTCACAGGCCGCGCCTTCGCCTATGTCGGGCAGGGGCCGTACATGTTCTCCGACTCGTTGCGGGCGAATCTCTACTATGGACTGAAGCATCGCCCGGTTGCCGAGGCCGCCTATTCCGCGGACGAAGAGGCGGCACGGCGTCGGCGTATCATGGAGGCCCAGATCGCCGGCAACACGGTCGACGACATCAACGCCGACTGGGTGGACCACCAGTCTGCCGGTGCGGCCAGTGCCGATGAGCTTTCGGGGCAGGCGTTGGAGATCCTTGGTGCCGTTGAGATGGCTGAAGACGTCTATCGCATGGGCCTGAACGGCTCCATCGATCCGGCGGCCAACACGGCGGCGGCCGAGAATGTGTTGCGTGCCCGCGAGGCGATCCGCGAACGGCTGAATGGCCACGGCATGGATGATGCGCTGGTCGAGCTGTTCGATGCGGACCGCTACAACACCAGCGCCAGCGTGGCGGAGAACCTGCTGTTCGGTACGCCGGTTGGAAAGACCTTCGCGCCGGATGCCATGGCCGATCATCCCTATGTGCTGTCGGTGCTGGCCGAAGTGGGACTGTCGGAGGAGTTCCTGCGCATCGGCACCGAAGTGGCGGAGATGATGATCGAAATCTTCGCCGACCTGCCACCCGGCCATGAGTTCTTCGAGCAGTTCTCGTTCATCAGCTCCGAAGATCTGCCCGACTACCAGCCGCTGGTGGCACGGGTGCGCAAGGAGGGGACCGCCGCCTTGCGGCCGGAAGACCGCTCGCGCCTGATGTCGCTGCCATTCAAGCTGGTGGTGTCCCGCCACCGGTTGGACATGATCGTCGACACGATCCAGGAGCGCATCCTGCAGGCGCGCCGCGCGTTTGCCGCCAACCTGCCGGAAGACCTGCGCGGGTCCGTCGAGTTCTTCGACGTGACCCAGTACAACACTGCGGCGACGATCCAGGACAACATCCTGTTCGGCAAGGTGCGCTACGGCCAGGCCGGATCGCAGGACAAGGTCCAAGCGTTGATCGCCGAGGTCGTCGATGCGCTGAACCTGCGCACGACCGTCATGGAGACCGGCTTGGACATGTCCGTCGGCGTCGCGGGCTCGCGGCTCACCTCCGCCCAGCAGCAGAAGCTGGGTCTGGCCCGTGCCATGCTGAAGGAGCCGCAGGTGCTGATCCTGAACGAGGCCACGGCCCGCATGGACACCGCAGCCCAGCAGCGGGTCGGTGAAGCCGTGCGGGCAAGATTCCAGGGCCGTGGCCTGATCTGGGGTGTGCACCGTGCCGGCATGGCACGCGATTTCGACGAGGTGATCGTAGTCCGGGATGGCAAGCTGGCGGAGCGCGGAAGCTTCGCCGAGCTTCGCGACCGCACCGGCAGTGCATTGAGCGCGATGCTTGAGGGCGAGTGACGGGGAACAGGACGGGAGACGAAGGCATGAGCATCCTGCAAGAGGTCGAGCTTCTCAAGCGCATACCCCTGTTCGCCAATATCGAGACATCCAAGCTGAAGCTGCTGGCCTTTACCAGCGAGCGGCTCAACTTCCGCGCCGGAGAGGTGGTGTGCGAACAGAATGAGATGGGAGACAGCGCCTATATCATCATGCAGGGCGAGGCGGATGTCCTGGTCAGCGCCGGTGGCGAACCGTTCCGCGTCGCCACGCTGAAGCGCAACGACTTCGTCGGCGAGATCGCGATCCTGTGCGACGTGCCCCGGACGGCGACGGTGCGCGCCAAGACCGACCTGGTGACCCTGCGCATCACCAAGGACCTGTTCTTTCGCCTGATCACCGAGTTTCCGCAGATGGCCGTCGAGATCATGCGGGTGCTGGCACAACGCCTGGAGAAGACGACCAAAGATGCCAGCCGGGCCGAACAGCGGGTCCGCGAACTGGAAGAAGCCGCCGCGTCACCCGATCCGTCGTGAGCTGCCTTCAGGCGGACGGTCCGCGCGTCAATCGAACGCCGTGGCGGAGATCAGCCGCCCGATGCGCCGGTCGCCGCCGCCAGCCAGCGGGCAGACAACGGTCTCGCACCACTTGTAGTTCAAAGCGGACCATGTCAGCGGCACGATACAATGGTACGGCTTGCGGGATTTCAGGAGCCGCTGGAACTGCCTCAGCATGTCCTCCGCGCCGGGGATCTCGTCGATGAACCGGCCGGTAATCTCCATTCCAGACAGCGCAACCACCTTGGTGCCGGCCAGCCGCGCCTTGAACCGGCCATCGGTACCGACATCGGTCAGGTTGATGAAGGGCAGCACATGCTTCGGGATCCCCGTCGGATCCACTTCGGTCTGATGCGGCATCGGGCGCCCGGCGGCCAGATCCAGCCAATACCGGTAGAAGTCGCGCACCATGGGGCTGCTGATATCGTCTTGGGAGAAATCTTCGTGATCAACGACCGGTCCGCCCCGCGAGGCGCTGCCGGCCGGCTCTGCCGGTGCGGAAGGCTCGTTCGGTGGGCGCAGGAACGCGGCAATCCCGCGGTTCTTCGTGCGGCCGAAGTTGATCAATTGACTGCTATGCCCATCTGTTCCAATTAGCGTGGACTCGAAACAGATTTTGACGAAGCGATAGGCAGAGTGCAACGATCTCGCTCAAGGAAATCGCTCCGATTCGGCAAACTTGGTTCATTTTCCGCCCGCGATCGAAGGACAACGTTCCCCAAACGCTGGCTGTGACAATCAGATGAACAGCATCTGAGCATCTCCGGGCGTCTCATTAAGGAATGTGACAACGCCGGTAATCTCCGCCTCCGCTTCCGTCAGCGCTTCGGGCTCCAGGCCCGCGACCCGGAGGCCCATCTCGCACGCCATGAACCGCACGCCGAGGTCGCGGCATGCGCCCATAAGCTCGTCGAACGTAGCGGTACCGCAGGATTGCGCGCGCGCGTTGCCTGCTTCTGGATCGCCCTCCAGGCTGCGCCATCCCGCCCGTGTGAGCGCGAAGAGTGCGCGGCCGGTGAAGAACAGCGTGACGTCACGGTTGCTGGCAGCAGCGGCGCTGGCAAGCACAAGGGCATAGTGTACGCGCGAAAAATCTCCATCGAAGACAACGATGGAAAGCGCACGTACGCCCTCAGGCATGGTTGCCGCCAGCGCGGAGTGTCGGCGATGTTCCGCAGAGTACGCAGTCCGGATCGCGCTTGACGGTCAGAGTTCGGAACCCGTGCCCTAGGGCATCGTACAACAGCAGCCGGCCGGCGAGACCGTTGCCGAGCCCGAGGCCCTGCTTGATCACCTCGATTGCCTGAAGCGATCCCATGACACCGGCCAGTGCGCCGAAAACGCCCGCCTGGGCGCAACTCGGCACCATGTCGCCCGGCGGGGCAGCGGGGTACAGGCATCGATAGCAGGGGCCGTCGCCGACGCCGAAGGTCGCAAGCTGGCCTTCGAACCGCAGTATGGCGGCCGAAATCAGCGGCTTGCCGGCCAGGATGCAGGCATCGTTGACGACGTATCGCGTGTCGAAATTGTCGCTTCCATCGGCGACCATATCGTAGCGACCCACAAGATCGTCGGCGTTGTCGGCGGTCAGACGTACGGCGTGAGTGTCGACCGTGACATCCGGGTTAAGCGCGCGGATCCGTGCGGCAGCGCTCGCGACCTTGGCTGTGCCGATCGTGCCGGTATCATGTATCACCTGGCGCTGCAGATTGCTGAGGTCGACGGTGTCGTCATCGACGATGCCCAGCGTGCCGATGCCGGCTGCCGCGAGATACAGCAGCAGGGCCGATCCCAGGCCGCCGGCACCGATCACCAGCACGCGCGATCGCAGCAGCGCTGCCTGCCCCGCCCCGCCGATCTCCGGCAGGATGATGTGCCTGGCATAGCGATGGATCTGAGTGTCGTCGAAATCCACATCCAATCTCCTCCCGGCCGGCTTCCCATGGGCCGTCCGGCGCGAGGACCACTGGCGGCGCCGGCCCCGGACCCTTAACATGGCGCGGGGCCCGGGCGCGCTCCAGGCCAACATCATCATAAACGCAGGGAGGATGCCATGCGGGCTTTGCTTGCGGCCATTGTTCTCGCCGCCGCGGCATCGGTCGCCGCCGCGGAGGATGTCCTGGTGACGGCAGAGGATGGCGGAACCTTCCTGGTTTCCCCAGACGGCACGTGGCAGCCGGTGATCGTCGGCATCGGCGACGATGGGCAGACGTATCTTCTGCTGGATGACGGCACTTGGACGATGCGCGGGGGCGCCGCCGCTGGGATCGACGGCGCGTTCCGCGACGCGGTCGAGGCAGCGGTGCTGCGGTACGAACCCGATCTCGGCGATGCAGAGCGCGACCGGGTCATGGACTGCGTGATGGGAGCCTTCGAGCCGCTGTCCGACGAGGACAAGCAGGCGCTGATCGATGTCGACATCGATCCTGACAGAGAGATGCAAGAGCGTCTCGAAACGTCCTATCCTGGCTTGGAGCAGGACCTGGAGGTCTGTTTTTGAACCGCGATGGGCGGGGCGGCGAAGCTTTCAGGTTACGGCCGAAACGTCGATTCCGCTGGCGAGCCCCACGACCCGCTGACTGTCGTGGCGGCGCCAGTCGAGCGACGGCCGGTAGCCCTGGGTTTGCGCGAGACTGAGCGTGGCGGCGGGCAGAATGGCGCGGCTCACCAGCACCTTGTTATGGGCCTCGAGCTTCGAGGCCATGTTCACCGCATCCCCGATCACGGTGTATTCCAGCCGCGTCGCATCGCCGACCGTGCCGAAGATCACGTTTCCCGTCGCGGCGGCGGCGTTGACGCGAAGGACCGTCGGATAGCCCAGCGACGCCCGATAGGCGTTCCACCGGACCGCCTGCTCCAGCACGTCTTCCAAAGCGCGCAGCGCGTCAGCGGCATAGCTGTCGCTGGGCTGCAGGGCACCGAAGGTGGCGATGATGCCGTCACCCATGAACTTGTCGATCTGTCCGCCATGGCGCTGGACGGCCGGCACCATGAACCGCTGGTAGTCGGCCAGCAGCCGGATGACGTCGTTCGGGTCGATGGCCGACGCGAACGCCGTGAAGCCACGGATGTCGATCATCAGGATCGCGGCCTCGCGCGACTGCCCCTCGCCTGCAGTGATGGCCATGTCGGCATGGGTGATGGCCCGGGCCACGTCGGGGGCGAAGAAGCGCTTGAGATCCTCCGCCGCCGCCCCTTCGCGGACGGAAATCACCAAGAGCCTACGCGCCCGCGCCAGCGCCACTGTCAGCACCATGGTGACGACCAGGATCGACACGATCTTGTCGATCTCCGCCCCGATCAGAATCATGTTGCTGGTCATATAGCCGACATAGTCGCGCGTGACCGCGTCCGGCGTCTCGGTGACGGCGATGCTCAACAACAGCACCCAGCCGATAGCGGCGAGAAGACCCGATGTCAGCACATATCGTGGGTCAAACCTGAGCGCGCGCAACGCAATGAAGATGAACACGTAGATCAGCGTCGGCGCCTTCAAATAGAAAGCCGGTGGCTGGCCGTACTGGATGTGGAAGCTCCAGATCAGCGCCATCAACAGCGCCATGTCGACCACGACCGAAAGATAGAGCAGCCATGCCGGCGTGTAGCGCCGGTAAGCCAAAATCAATCGCAGGACCGTGAAGGTCAGATAGGCCGCCAGCACCTTCGGTACCGGCTCGAACATCATGTCGACGCTGCCGCCGGCACGCGGCGTGACGGCATAAAGGATCCCGAAGACGCAGACGATCGCGAACTGCACCCATCCGATCAGGATCTCGCTGTGCTCTTCCTGGACACGGATAGCGGCGCGTACACGCTCCGACAGCGTGTCTGTCGGCTGACTGTCAAAGAGCCGGCGGGCGGCCGAGAGGGTTGGAAGCTGAACCATGAACAGCCACATAGGGCTGCTCAGGGCTGCTGCGCAACATCGCGCGGCATCAAGCCTATGTGATCGCGCGATTGCCGGCGGGCCATCGAGCGGCTTGGGAGCCGTGGCCGCTGGGCGTAGCTATCGTCAGGCAATCAGCAACAGGGCGGCGGCACAGATCACGGCGGCTGCAAGCTTGGCATGTTCGATCACATGCAGCGTTTCCTGGCGCATGGTGGCAACTCCTCGGTTTGTTCTTTCCCTTGAATCTAAGTTGGGCAGCAGTATTTTGCGAGCAATATTGTTATCATACTGTGGCGAATCGCGCGGCGATCCGGCAAACTCATGACGCGGGGATGGTCAGGATCGGCATGAAAATTACTGAATATTTGTAGTTTCTAAAAGGTAAACAGAGGCGACGTGATCTTCTCCAGCCACAGACTTGTCTCATACACACCCTCGGCAATCGGAAGCTGGCCGACGACGGTGCCGGCGACCATCTCCGACATTCGCGTCGCAGCGTAACGGCACGCGAACAGCGGCCGGACACCACCGCCGGCCAGCAGGGCGGCAACCGCCTGCTGCTCGTTGTAGCCGCGCCAGATCCAGTCTCTCGGATAGTCGTCCGGCAGGAAGATGTCGTGCACATGCACAAGCACGCCGGCCGGCAAGGCCGCGAGGATCTGGCCGAACAGGACGTCCAGGTCGGTCCCCGGCATGACGATGTGGCTGCTGTCGATGAACAGTATGTCGCCGGGCTCCAGCGTGCCGAACAGATCAGCCTGCACCTGCTGTAGAGGGTGTGCCAAATGCACCACCGGCAATCCCGCCAACGACCGCCGGGGTTCGGGATCGATCGCTGTAATGACTGTCTCCAGCCCGCCGTCACGCACGGCGCGCGCCAGAAACCGGGTGGAATGGCCGCTGCCCACCTCGATGATTCGTGCCGGCATGCGTTCGCGCACCAGGGCATAGGCGATGGCGGCGTCCAGGCGCGGAAACCAGCCTTGGCCCCAGCGCGGCTCGGGCGGCGCGTCGGCACCGATCGCCGTCAGAGCTTCGCGGTACCGATCCAGCCGTCCCAGGAGATCGGCGAAGGTCGCCGCATGGTCGGCAAACAGGCGCTCGATCGCGGGATTGGCCGGCAACGGACGTGCGATCGTCGACGCATAGCGATGCGGAATGAAGAAGCCCCGCGCGCCGAAACCGAGCAGCGTCGACAGGCCGAAGCTCAGCCGTCGCAGACGCTTGGCCATCCGCGGCGCCATGCCTGTCAGATCCGGTCGCTAGAGGTGCAGGACGTCGCCTTCCTTGGCCACGATCGTGCCCGGGCGCGCCGCCGCCGCCTCGTCGGCTACCCGATCCATGAAATCATCGTCATGGTTGGGATCGTGGTGGAAGGGAACCGCGAGCCGGACATCGGCGGCATCGGCGATGCGCAGGCATTCCTGCCACGTCGAATGGCCCCACGACTTGAA
>JANQQD010000377.1 GCA_028285185.1 Anaerolineae bacterium
CGGCCTGCGCTACGGGATGATGCTGTTCATCTCGTCCGAGGTGATGTTCTTCGTCGCGTTCTTCTGGGCCTTCTTCAACGCCAGCCTGTTCCCGATGGAGGCGACCGGCTTGGTCTGGCCGCCGGAGGGGGTCGTTACCTTCGACCCCTTCCATCTGCCGTTCCTGATGACCCTGGTGCTGCTGTTGTCCGGCTGCACGGTCACCTGGGCGCACCACGCACTGCGCGAAGGCCACAACCGGGAGGCCGCGCGCGCCCTGGGGCTGACGGTGTTGCTCGGCGTCCTTTTCAGCTGCCTGCAGGTCTATGAGTACAGCCATGCGGCTTTCGGGTTCCGTGACGGCATCTATCCCACGGTTTTCTACATGGCGACCGGGTTCCACGGCTTCCACGTGGTCATCGGCACGATCTTCCTGGCCGTATGCTGGTGGCGCACGGCGCGGGGTCATTTCACCAAGGAAAGCCATTTCGGCTTCGAAGCTGCGGCTTGGTACTGGCATTTCGTCGACGTGGTCTGGCTGTTCCTGTTCTGCGCCGTCTACTGGTGGGGTGCGGGAGAGTCGGCCCACTGAGGACCGTCGGGCGGAGCACACAGGTGTTGGCAAGCAGCGAAGGGGTTCCACCACTGCAGGCGGCGTTAGCCTGTGCTTGTCCGCGATGCGGTCAGGGGCGCCTGTTCGGCGGCTTCCTGAAGATCGCCGACAAGTGCGGCTCCTGCGGCCTGGATCTGGCCCGGCAGGACAGCGGTGACGGGCCAGCCGTGTTCTTGATCTTCATCCTGGGCTTCATCGCGGTGCCCGTGGCGTTCTGGATCCACTTCTCGTTCGACACGGCCATGTGGGTGGCACCGACCATCGCCAGCGTACTGGTCGTCGTGCTGGCGCTGGTGATGCTGCGGCCGGCGAAGGCCTATGTGATCGCCCTGCAGTATCGCCACCGCCGCGAAGACCTGGAAGGCGACTGACGAACCCGATGTCCCAGTCCTCCGGCCGGCGGTTTCGCCTGCTCGCTGTGCCGACCCTCATGGTCGCGGCCATGCTGCCGGTGCTGATCGGGCTCGGCGTCTGGCAGCTGCAGCGGATGGACTGGAAGACCGGGCTGATCGCCCATATCGACGGCCGAATGGCGGCGGAACCGGTCACCATGCCGGCGGAGATCGAGGACGCCGAAGCATGGGACTACCGGCGCGTAAGCGTACAGGGCCGGTATCTGGACGGTAGCGCTCTGATCGTCCTGGGGCGTACCCATCAGGGACGGGCCGGTGGCCATCTGGTTGCCGCTTTCGAGCGGACCGATGGGGCCGCGCTGGGCCGCCACGTCCTGGTAAACCGCGGGTGGGTGCCAGAAGCGGCCGCCGCCACCGACGCCTGGGAATGGCCGGCCGGTGAGGTGACGGTTGAGGGTGTGCTGCGGCTGCCCGCACCCCAGGGTACTTTTCAGCCCGATAACGTTCCCGAAGCCGCGCAATGGTATTGGGTCGACTTGGCGGCCATGGCGACAGCGTTGGCGATCGATACGCCGCTGCTGATCCTGGAGGCGGCGGACGCAGATCCGCGGCCGCCGATCGGCGGCCAGACGCGGCTGGACATTCCCAACAACCACCTGCAGTACGCTCTCACCTGGTTCGGTCTCGCCGCCGTACTGGTGGTGATCTTCGTCCTCTACCAGCTGCGGCGTGGCCGCGAGGAGCAGTGAGACCCATGCCCAGCCAAGTCTATGAGGATCTGGAACGGCGCTTCGCCCGTCTGTCGGGCGTCGATAACGCGCTCGGCATCCTCTACTGGGACCAGGAAACCAACATGCCGGAAGGGTCGACCGAGATCCGTGGCGAGGCCCTGGCAACGCTGCAGGTGCTGCATCATGAGCTGCTGACCGATCCGGCCATGGGGGATCGGCTCGGCGAAGCGGAAGGCGCCGGCGGCCTGGACGACTGGCAGCAGGCGAACCTCAGGGAGATGCGGCGCAAGTATCTTCACGCCACGGCTGTGCCGTCGGAATTGGTCGAAGCGTCGACCAAGGCGGTCACGGCCTGCGAGGTGGCATGGCGCTCGGCCCGGCGCGACAACGACTTCGCTGGCCTGAAGCCCTTGTTGCAAGAGGTGCTGACGCTGACGCTGCGTATCGGCGAGGCTAAGGCGTCGGCGTTGGGCCTCGATGTCTATGACGCGCTGCTGGACGAGTTCGAGCCGGGCTTGCGGGCGAAGGAGATCGATCGCGTCTTCACGGATCTCGCCGCGTTCCTGCCAGACTTCACCGGCCGGGTGCTAGACTATCAGGCCGCCCAGCCGGCGCCGGAGCCGCTGACCGGCCCGTTTCCGGTAGAGGCGCAGCGCCAGCTTGGCGTCGCGCTGATGCGCGCAGCCGGGTTCGACTTCACCCGCGGTCGGCTCGACGTCAGCATGCACCCTTTCTGCGGCGGCGCCGATAACGACACGCGCATCACCACCCGCTATGACGAGGCCGATTTCACCAAGGCGTTGATGGGCGTGATGCATGAAACCGGCCACGCCCTTTACGAACAGGGCCGGCCAGCCGCCTGGCTGGCCCAGCCCGTTGGGTCGTCGCGCGGAATGGCGGTGCATGAGAGCCAGTCCCTGTCGGTGGAGATGCAGGCTTGCCGCAGCCGCGAGTTCCTGCAATACGCGGCACCGCTGATGCGCGAGGCGTTCTCAGCCAATGTCGACACTGCCGGCCCCGCCTGGTCCGTCGACAACCTCTACCGGCTCTACACTAAGGTGGAGCGAGGGCTAATCCGGGTGGATGCGGATGAGGTGACCTATCCCGCCCATGTCATCCTGCGCTACCGGTTGGAACGGGCCATGCTGGCCGGAGACTTAGCGCTGGGCGACCTGCCCGGCGCATGGGCTGACGGCATGGCGGAGCTGGTGGGCATCGTGCCGCCGGACGACCGCGATGGCTGCCTGCAGGACATCCACTGGCCGGGCGGCGCCTGGGCCTATTTCCCGACCTACACGCTGGGCGCCATGATCGCCGCCCAGCTGTTCGACGCCGCCGGCCGGGACGAGCCCGACCTGCTGCCGGCACTTTCCCGTGGCGACTTCTCACCCTTCATCGGCTGGATGCGCCGCAACGTCCATGCCCAAGGCTCCAGCAAGGCCAGCACCGACCTGCTGACAGCCGCCACCGGCCGTCCGCTCGATCCGGAGGTCTTCAAGGAGCATCTGGCGCGGCGGTATCTGGCGAATTGACGGTGTCGTCCAGACCATCGCAGCCATTTGGGTGAGGGATCGTCTTCCCTCTTCGGCCGAAATCGACTGGAAGCTGCTCTTCAGTTGGCGTGAAACGCTCTGTTCACCGCCGATGATATCTCTTCGACGTTGATCGGCTTGGTCAGGTAGTCGGCGAAGCCGATATCCAGCCCATGCTGCCTGTCCTTCTGCGACGCCATGGCTGTCAGGGCGATGATCGGGATCTCTTGCGTCGCCGGTGACCGCTTCAGCTGGCCCAGCGCCTCGAAGCCGTTCATGCCGGGCAGATTGATATCCATCAGGATGACATCCGGTCGGTGGATCTCGGCCAGATGGATGCCGAGCTCACCTGTGTGGGCCGACAGCATCGCGGCACCCGGTATCCGGTCGATGATCGATTCCAGCAGTTTCAGGCTTCTCGGATCGTCTTCCACGCAAAGCACGGTGTGATCGCCGTGCGGCCCGTTCAGGCCGGCCGTCGGGGCGGTGGTCGCGTCCTCTTGCCTCTGATCCCTGACCGATAGCGCCCCGTCGGTAATGGCGAACTCCACCCAGAATGTGCTGCCCAGTTCCAGCCTGCTCGTGAAACCGATCGCCCCGCCCATGCGTTCGACCAGTTGCTTGGTGATGGTCAGGCCGATGCCGGTACCGGTTATGTCGGAGTTCTCGAGCCCGAGACGCGAGAATGGCTCGAAGATCTGTGCCTGTTTCTCTTCGGGAATGCCTCGACCGGTATCGGCGACGGAGAACCGAAGCGAGCCGTTCTCCCTCTCTTCCACGGCAAGTGCCACCGAGCCGCCGGCGCGGTTGTATTTGACGGCGTTCGACAGAAGGTTCAGCAGGACTTGGCGGAACCTAGTCTCGTCGATCGTAATCTCCGGCAAGATCCACGACGCCGTACGATCATGGAATGTGACACCCTTCTGCTCGGCCAGGTTGCCGGCGATCTCTGCACAGCTTGCGACAATGGGCGTCGGATCGTGTGGGGCGACATCGACGGAGACCTTGCCGGACTCAGTCAGGGCAAGGTCCAGGATCTCGTTGATCAGGTTCAGAAGATGGTCGCCGGCCCGCAGGATGATCTCAGTCGCTTCGTGCTGCTTTTCCGTCAGGGAGTGGCTGGGATCGGAGTTCAAAAGCTGCGTGAACCCGAGTATGGCGTTCATCGGCGTGCGCAGCTCGTGGCTCATGGACGACAGAAACTCGGATTTCGCCCTGTTGGCACGTTCGGCCACGTCCTTCGCTTCGATCAGTGCCTGTTCGATGGCATGGCGGCGGGTGATGTCTTGAACGGTTCCGGCAATGCGGACCGGACGGCCCGTTTCATCGCGGATCACTTCGCCTTCCTCGTGGATGTGCCGTTCCTCGCCCGATGGGACCGTGATGCGATAGTCTATGCTGTATGGCACGCCCGACGCGGAGCCGTGAATGGCGGCCTCTACCAAGCCCCGGTCGTCCGGATGGATTGTCGCGATGTAGCCTTCGTAGGTCATCGGCAATCCTTCGGGCGTCCGCCCCCAGATCTGATACACCTGCGCCGAACGGCGCACCTCGTTTGTTTCGATGTCCCAATGAAAATCTCCCATGTTCCCGATTCTCTGCGCGTTGGTCAGCTGTTCCTCACCTTCGCGCAGCGCCCTCTCCACTTCCTGCTGACGGGTCAGCAGCTCCTGCCAGCGAGCGATGAGGGCGCCAATCTCATCGAGGGACCTGGGGCGCAGGGCCGGTTCGCCGAGCGTTCCGCCACCACTGCCTTCCGCGACCGTCAGGTAGCGTTCCACAGGTTCCAGGCTCTGCCTGAAGCTTAAATGGGCCACTCGAGTCCCGGCTGCGGCAATAACGATCAGAGTGGTCCAGAGCAGGAAGGTCTCAAGAGTGAAGAAACCCGTGCGGTCGAAATAGTAGGTGATCAGAAGCGTGTCGATCATCACCGGGGTGAACAGGCCGAGCACGACAAGTTTGAACCAGGTCGGGGCGACAATGATCCGAACGCCGCGCGGCGCCAGATAGGCCCCGAGACGATCCACAAGATAAAAGCTCAGCGGAATGGCCACGATCAGCACGACCGGCACGCAGGCGAACAAGGCATAGCCCCAATCGGCAAGAGTGAACGCGGTATGCCCGAGAGCGTTCAGCGAAAGGTTGCTGGTGGTGACCCCGGCCGCGTTGTACAGCGTCAGCAGCAGGATGAAGGTCCACGGCGTCCACCTGAGAGCCTTGGTCGCGCTGGCGTAAGCGCGGCCGCTCGCCAGATCGTCCAGCCAACTTGCAAGGCGGCGGATGGGCCAGAACGCGAATAGGACGCACGCCACGATATAGGCGCCCGTGTATGAGCCGAAGACGTTGAGAAACTCGGGGAACGGATAGAACCCGACAAAGACCAGTACGATGCATCCGGCACACGGCGAAAGGATCAAGGCCAGTAGCGTGATGATGTGAAGATCGCGGTGGAACCTGCTGGCGGTCACGGTGGGCATGTCGGTCGAGATCGTAACGGGCTGAGTGGCTAGAGACATCGATTTGTCCGTGGCGCATCCAGTGAGTGATCCAATCTTCATCTCACTGCCATGCATCAATCTGAATAAGTTTTAGGGTAAATCTCCTTAAAATTTGGTTAACAACAATCCGATATTTGATGATTTCCTGTATGCTCATAGTAGAGATACAGGGTTGATGGAGCTTCCTTTAAGCTGTATTAAGAGAATTTGCTGCACTACTACAAAAATATGTCCAGTGTTCACGTTGGAATGCCTCCAAGCGCCAAATTTTTGTCGAGGGTCACCCAATGACCGCGATGGAGATCGAACGGCTTTCATTTGATCGATCGAAGCAAACAATGTAAGACACTTTACTTAATCCGCTTCCCTTCCTTTCTCCGATCCCAGCATGGTTTCCCGAAGTGCCGGACAACTGGGGTATGGTCGCGCGGCGAGAGTTTCCGTCCGCCAACCTCGCGGATCGGTCGGTCACATTCCGGCCGACGGCTCGCCAGAGATCCTCCGATGCGGTCCGTCCGCGAAAGGCAATGGGCACCGGAAGGCCGGATCGGCCCCCTGTCGCGTTACTCCGGAAGAGGTGAGAGGCACTATCCACGTCGCCAGGCCCATGCGACAGCCAGGGCTCTCCGGGCTTTCCTTCACGATCGCTCGATCAAATGAGAATGACTTGCATTCGCAAATGTCGATCTCTATAGTCGCCCGCAAACGCGGGAAGCGAATGAGGGGGCTGATCATGAGGGGGCTGATCATGAGGCGGGTCTTGCTGTTTGCCAGTTTGGGCGCTTTGGCGGCGACCGGGGCGCAGGCCGAGACGGATGCGGCCAAAGTGCTCGACACGTACGCAGACATCGCGCACGCAATGTATGAAGACGCGCTGGCTGACGCCCGGCGGCTGCAGACTGCCGTGCTGGAACTGACGTCCAGCCCGTCGGACGCGACGCTGCAGTCCGCGCGAGAGACCTGGATCGAGGCCCGTCGGCCCTACCAGCAGACGGAAGTCTACCGTTTCGGCAACGCGGCTGTGGACGACTGGGAAGGCCGCGTCAACGCCTGGCCCCTGGACGAAGGCCTGCTGGACTACGTCGACGAGGCGTACTACGGCACCGAGAGCGACGAGAACCTGCTCTATTCGGCCAATGTCATCGCCAACCCGACGCTTCAGTTCGGCGGCGAGACCATCGACGCCAGCGCCATCACCAAAGAGCTGCTGGCCGATGTGCTGCAAGAGGCGGACAACATCGAGGCCAACGTCGCCACCGGCTACCACGCCATCGAGTTCCTGCTGTGGGGCCAGGACCTGAACGGGACGGGGCCGGGGGCGGGCGATCGTCCGCATACGGATTTCGATCCGGCCAACTGCACCGGCGGAAATTGCGAGCGGCGCGTCGACTACCTGGTCACGGTCACCGATCTCTTGGTCGACGATCTGGAAGAAATGGTCGCTCTCTGGGCCGAAGGCGGCGAAGCTCGCCTGGCGGTCACCGATGGGCCGGTTGAGGACGGTCTGACCGCCATTGTCACCGGACTCGGCAGCCTTTCCTACGGTGAGCTTGCGGGTGAGCGAATGCAGCTGGGCCTGCTGCTGCACGACCCGGAGGAGGAGCACGACTGCTTCGCCGACAACACCCACGAGTCGCACTATTTCAACCAGGTCGGCATGATCGCCATCTACAACGCCAGCTATGAGCGGACCGATGGCTCGGTCGTTTCCGGCCCCTCGCTGTCGGATCTGGTCGCTGCGGCCGACCCGGCGCTGGACGACCGGGTCAAGGCCGACATGGCGGCGACCTATGCGGCCATGGATGTGATGATGCAGACCGCCCAGGGCGGCATGGCCTATGACCAGATGCTGGGCGAGGGCAACGACGAGGGCAACCAGATCCTTCAGGATGTCATCGACGGCCTGGTCGTTCAGGCCGAAGGCTTCGAGCTGGTCGTCGCCGCGCTCGATCTGTCGCTGATCGATTTCGAGGGCTCAGACAGCCTGGACGACCCTGACGCCGTGTTCGAGTAATCTGGCGATATCTCAGTGAGGCGGGGGGGGGCCGTCGGACCATCCCGCCACGCTGTTGTCCGGGCGCTTCCTGTGGCTGCATAAGGTTGTCGTTCCGGCTTCTTTCCCGTGGCCTCTGGGGAACGCCCGTGGTCATCCGCGCAATCCTGATCATCTTTGCCGTCTTCACCGTTCCGGCCGTGGCCAGCGTCCTTGAGGTCACCCGGCCGACGACGGACTTCTCCTCGCCCGAGCGCTACGAGAACAACCCCGGCGGCGCTGCGACCTTCCGCGGCTCCGTGACACGCAATGCCTTTTCCCAGCCCTCGGCCAACCTGACCTTCGCCGACCGGGCGACGTTCAACATCGGCAACGCCGTCTTCCGGCGCGTCTGGGTCTCGGCACCGGCCTCGACCCAGGCCTCGGACGGTCTGGGGCCGCTGTTCAATGCGCGGTCCTGCCAGCGCTGCCATCTGAAGGACGGCCGCGGCCACCCGCCCGAGGGCAACCATCCGGACGATGTCGCCGTGTCGATGCTGATGCGCCTCAGCATCCCGCCGCAGAGCGATGAGGATCAGGCGCTCTTGGCGAGTGGCGTCGCCAGCGTGATCCCGGAGCCCGTTTATGGCGGCCAACTGCAGGACGTGGCGATCCAGGGCCACACGATCGAAGGGCGTATTCACACGGAGTGGGAAGAAGTGCCGGTCGCGCTTGCCGGCGGCGAGATCGTGCAGCTGCGGCGGCCGACCTACAGCGTCACCGATCTCGGTTACGGCGACATGCACCCGGACGTCATGATGTCGGTGCGCGTGGCGCCGCCGATGATCGGGCTGGGGCTCTTGGAGTACATCGACGAGGCTGACATCCTGGCCCATGCCGACCCCGACGACAGCGACGGCGACGGCATCTCCGGCCGGGCGAACTATGTGTGGAGCGTCGTGAACGACGAACTGATGCTCGGTCGCTTTGGCTGGAAGGCCAATCAGCCGACCCTGTTGGAGCAGGTTTCCGGCGCTTTTTCCGGCGATGTGGGGATCTCGACGCCGGTGTTCCCCGATGGCTGGGGCGAGTGCACAGAGGCGCAGACAGCCTGTCGCTCGGCTATCCAAGGCGACTCACCGCAGTATGAAGATGTGGAAGTGCCGACGGAGTTGATGGACACGCTGCTGTTCTACAGCCGCCATCTGGCGGTACCGGGGCGGCGCGATGTGGACGACCCGACGGTGCTCGAGGGCAAGCGCCTGTTCTACGAGACCGGCTGCATCGCCTGCCACGTGCCGAAATTCGTCACCCGCCGGGACGAAAGCGACCCCGCCTTGTCCTATCAGCTGATCTGGCCCTACACCGATATGCTGCTGCACGACATGGGCGAAGGCTTGGCGGACAATCGGCCGGACGGCCTGGCATCGGGACGCGAGTGGCGCACGCCGCCGCTCTGGGGTATCGGGCTAACCGAGACCGTCAGTGGCCATACCTATTTTCTGCATGACGGCCGTGCGCGGTCGCTGACCGAAGCCATTCTGTGGCATGGCGGGGAAGCCCAACCCATGCGCGATGCCTTTGCCGCCATGACGCCGGAGCAGCGGCACGCGATGATCACATTCCTGGAGTCGCTGTGAGACCTGACTTGCGCGCCGTCGCCCGCGCCCTGCTGACGTTGGGCTTCCTGCTGTTCGCCGCCTCGGGGCACGCGCAGCCGCTGCCGGCGGAGCTCTATGACCGCCTGAACGTGGACATCGTCCGCGACCAGGTAATCCCAGGCTATCGACAGCTGGAAGCAATGACAGCCGATCTGCGTGAGGCGGCCGCTGCCTATTGTGATCAGCCTGACGATGCGGCCTTCGACGATCTGATTGCACACTACCACGACGCCTTCGACGCCTGGATGGGCGTACAGTGGCTGACATTCGGCCCGGCGAAGGACCTCATGCGGTTCCAGCGCATGCAGTTCTGGCCCGATAGCCGCAACCGCGTGTCCCGGCAGTTGTCCAGCCTGCTGGCAAACCCGCGCGAGGACCTTCTGGATCCCGACGTTCTTGCCGAGGCCAGCGTCGCCCTTCAGGG
>JANQQD010000379.1 GCA_028285185.1 Anaerolineae bacterium
GATTTCCGGGGTGCCCGCCCCTTGGCATCGATCTCAAGCAGATCCATCATGCCTCACCGTTGCCCTTGCGCGGCTCGCTGCCGTCCTGCATCGCGTTGATCCTGTTCTTCAACACATGCGACGCGCGGAAGACGAGCACCTTGCGCGGGTGGATCGGGACTTCCTCCCCGGTCTTGGGGTTGCGCCCGACGCGTTCGCCCTTCTGACGGACGGCAAAACTGCCGAAAGACGAGATCTTCACCATCTCGCCCCGTTCAAGGGCTTCGGAAATCTCTTCAAGCACGACCTCAACCAGCTCGGCCGACTCGTTGCGCGACAAGCCAACTTCCTGATAAACGGCCTCGCTCAGTTGCGCCCTTGTCAGTGTTTCGCCCGACATCTATGGCACCCCCCGGTACAGTATACCGAGCCTGCCCCCGCAGCTCGCTCAAGATCGTATCGCCGCGGTATTTTTCAGTCAATTGCAAAGGGTTGGGACGAATCCTTAACGCCGAACTGGGAAAAGGGCCGCAATTCCGCCGTAAAGTCACCAGCGGGCCAAGGCCGATCCCCATGTGAAGCCACCACCCATGGCATCCATCAGCACCATGTCGCCGGGCTTGATCCGACCGTCGGTCACCGCCTCGTCCAGCGCCAGCGGCACCGATGCGGCCGAGGTGTTGGCATGCCGTTCCACACACATGATCACACGGTCCAGCGGCAGGCCAAGCTTGCGACAGGTGGCTTCTATAATGCGGCGATTTGCCTGATGGGGCACGAGCCAGTCGACCGCATCGACCGTCAGACCATTGGCTTTCAGCGCTATTTCGGCGCACTCGGCCATGTTGGTGACGGCGTGCTTGAAGACTTCGCGGCCTTCCATGCGGACATGGCCGACAGTGCCGGTCGACGATACACCGCCGTCGACATAGAGCGCATCGTGCAGCCGGCCGTCCGACCTGAGATGTGTGGACAGGATGCCGCGGTCGTCCGCGTCGCCGTTGCCGAGGCTGGCCTCGAGCACCACTGCGCCGGCACCGTCTCCAAACAGGACGCAGGTGCCACGGTCGTTCCAGTCAAGAATGCGCGTGAACGTCTCCGCACCGATCACCAGCGCGCGGTTTGCCTGGCCCAGGCGCATCATATTGTCGGCCGTCGATAGCGCGAATACGAAGCCGGAGCAGACGGCCTGCACGTCGAACGCCACGCCCCCAACCATGCCCAGCGCCGCCTGCACGCGTGATGCCGTCGCCGGAAAGGTGTTGTCGGGCGTGGTCGTCGCCAGCACGATAAGGTCGATCTCCGACCCGGTCAGCCCGGCACGGTCCAGTGCCGCCCGAGCGGCGGCGATGGCCAGATCGGACGTCTTTTCGTCCGGTCCTGCGATGTAGCGCTGCCGGATGCCCGTGCGCTGGACGATCCATTCGTCCGAGGTGTCGACGGTCTCGGCGAGTTCCAGATTGCTGACGGCGCGCCGCGGAAGGGCCGATCCGCACGCGACGATACGCGACCGCCGCACCGTCATGCGGTTGCCGCCCCGTGCGACCTGCTGGACGTGGTCGACACTGCAGCGGAGGGAAAGGTGACCGGCTCGGTCGGACCGAGGTGGGGCATGAACCGCTGCACTTCTTCCTTAACCTTGTCGTTGAAGCCGTTCTTCACGAGATCGATGGCCACACCAATGGCGTTGGCAAAGCCGCGGGCATCCGTCCCGCCATGGCTCTTGACGCAGATCCCGCGCAGACCGAGGAACATGGCGCCGTTGTACTGACGGGGATCGGTGCGCTTGCGAAGCTTGTTGAACGCGTTGTAGGCCAACAGGTAGCCGATGCGCGCAAACAGCGACGACCGGAAGGTTCGGCGCAGCCATTCCGCGGAAAGCTTTGCCGTGCCTTCCGCCGTTTTCAGGGCGACATTGCCCGTGAAACCATCCGTCACCACGACATCGACCGTGCCGGCCGGGATATCGTTGCCTTCCACAAACCCGTGGAAATGCCCGGGCAGCTGCGCCTCGGAAAGCCGGTTGTAGGCCTCCTTGACCACCTCATTGCCCTTAAGCGCTTCCGAGCCGACATTCAGCACGCCGACAGTGGGCGTGATAAGGCCCAGCACAGCCTTGCCGAACAAGGCGCCCATCACTGCGAACTGGACAAGATGCTCCGGCCGGCAGTCGATGTTCGCCCCGAGGTCGAGCAGCACGCTTTCCCCACGCAATGTCGGGAAGAAAGACGCAATGGCCGGCCGGTCGATGCCGGGAAGGGTCTTGAACACGAACTTGGCCATCGCCATCAGCGCACCGGTGTTGCCGGCGGAAATGATGCAATCGGCATCGCCCGCATTCACGCAGTCGATGGCCAGGCGCATGCTCGACCGTCGGCCCTGTCGCATTGCGACGGACGCTTTCATGTCACCGGTCACCACCGTATCGGTGTGGCGCACGGTTGAGACAGCGCGCAGCTTCGGCAGCCGCTTCAGCCGCCGCTCAATCTGCTCGGAATCGCCGAACAACACGAAAGATACGTCAGGATAGCGCTTGCGGGCGATCTCCGCCCCGGCCAGAACCATGCCGGGCGCGCGATCGCCACCCATTGCATCAAGCGCGATGCTGAGCGTGTCTGTGTTCCGGCGCGCCGCCATGGTTGCCGGTCAATCCCCAATTCCGATTGGGCGCAATCAGTCGGCCGCAGTGGCCACGACCTCACGGCCATCATAGTAGCCGCAAGCCTCGCACACATGGTGCGGACGCTTCAACTCACCGCAATTGGGGCACTCGCCATACGACACCCGGGTCAGGGCGTGATGGGCGCGACGCATATCCCGGCGCGACTTGGAGACTTTCTTCTTTGGAACAGCCATTGACAGCAACTCTCGATTTCAAAAGGCGGCCGCAGCGGGCCGCCCCAAAAAGCTCCCGTTACTTAGGATAATCCGCCTTGCGGAGCAAGGCCCATCACCGCCGCGGCTACTTCTGGCGGGCAAAACCCGCGCTGCCTACCCGGCCGGCTGGGCGCATCCTTTTCAGGAACCTTCGTCCTGTTTCAAGGATTTCAATATGGCAAACGGCGTTTCACGCTGTTCCGCGGCCGAGGCCAGCATCGCCTCCATGCTGACCCCAGAGGCTCTCGGATAGGGGTCGAGCGCAAGCGACAGATGTTGCGCCACCAGCTCACCAACATCGATCACGCCATCTTCCACCGGCTCTGGATCATCCCAGTCGGGGTCGGCGTTCAGGCCCGTCTCCGCCAGTTCTTCCGGAACGGCCGCGTCGGCGGCATGGAACGTGGCGGCGAAGCGCTCCTCAACCTTGGCGGGGACCGGTTCCAGGCTGACGACGCAACTTTGTACGACATCCGCCGTCAGGCTTCCGCGCGCCAAATAGAGCCGCCCGCCCGCATGCGCCCTGATAACGACCTCCGCCTTCAGGCTCGCGACCGCCGGTATCCGGAAACGGGCCGCAAGGGCCGCCCTTTCCTCGGCATCGGCCTCGACAGTCATCGTGATCCCCTCGTCGTCGATCTGGTCGACGGACAGAGGGCGTGAAAGCTCAAAGCTCGACATTGGGATTGCTGCCTTCTCAGGACTGGCTTTCAGACGTCCAACCTGCAGGAAGCAGCGGACCAGCGAAGTCGCATTCGCCAGCGAAGATCCGCTCCGCGGGCGTGGCTGCCAAGCGTGCGACCTCGCTGCGCAGATATCCGATCATCGCTTCGATCTGCCGCTCATCGGGGACGACACCATCATAGAGATTGCGCCTCAGCGATGCTTCCAGGTCACCGTCATCGTCCGAAAGAAGCCCCCGTTCATAGGCCACCGTCCGACCATAGAAGCTCTTCGCCAGCGACTTGACCTTCTTGCCGACGCTGAGGTCGCCGACGCCGAGTTCGCGCAGATTGCGATCCATGTCGGCAAACATATGGTCGAACAGGGCCTGGGCGAAGAGATCCGCACTGGCGCCCTCACCCTTTAAGCGATGGAGCAGCAAGAAGGCATGCAGGGCAACGGCATTGAACCGGCCCATCACCGTGTCCGGCACGCCGAGATGTACGAAGAACTCCGGCCGGCGGGCCTGCTCCACGAGGCAGACATAGACCTGCGCCACTGCGTGGCGGGTCTCGCGCCGTTGACGAATCCGGGACAACATGGCCAGGCATCCGCTGCTTTAAGGGGACGCCGCCATCGACGCTGGAACGACCGTCGAGGACGATGATACGGGCGAAATAGGCGGCTGCAGCGCGCCGGTCAATAGTCCCCACCCGCTGAATGGTTGCGCAAGGGACCACACATGGCGTAGGCGTGTCCGGGTGAACAAAGGAATCTTGAGCGATGCGACGCCATAGGACGACTGCCGTTCTGGCTGCAATGACGCTTGCGGTGGCAGTCACAGCGTGCGCCCCGATCAGGGCCACACGCGGAAACATCGTCGAAGACGAGAAGCTGGCGGAGCTTGCCGTTGGGTCCAGCACGGTGAACGATGTGCTGGACGTCCTGGGCAGCCCGACCACCGTCGGAACGTTCAACGAGCGTGTCTGGTACTACATCGGACAGCGCACGGAGCGGATGTCCTTCTTCGAGCCGGATATTATCGAGCGCCGTGTGCTGATGGTGGCCTTCGACGAAACGGGTGTCCTCCAGCAGATGGAAGAACGGGGCCTGGACGACGCCCAGGACGTGGAACTGGTGGAACGCGAGACGCCGACCTTGGGCCGGCGCATCACATTCTTCGAGCAGATGTTCGGCAATCTCGGGCGGTTCAGCCCGGCGGGCGAAGAATAGCGGGTCGCGGGGCGACCGACCTTCCGCCGTCGCGATCAAGCTTGGTCCTTCGGGCCAAAGCCCAACTCTTTCGGCAGAGCATGACGGGCGGATCCGCCGACGCTGGTGCGCCTGAGACTTGAGCTTTCCTGGAAACAGTCGACGGTACCCGGCGGGATGTCTTGCCGCCGGGTACCGTGGACAGGTTAGTGAGCCAGGATGGCGAGCAGCAAGAGCGCCACGATGTTGGTGATCTTGATCATCGGGTTCACTGCCGGCCCCGCCGTATCCTTGTACGGATCGCCGACGGTGTCTCCGGTGACCGCTGCCTTGTGGGCATCGCTGCCTTTGCCGCCGTACTGACCGTCTTCGATGTACTTCTTGGCGTTGTCCCAGGCCCCGCCACCCGAGGTCATGGAGATCGCCACGAATAGCCCGGTCACGATGACGCCCAGCAGCATTGCGCCGACCGCGGACAGCGCCGCCCCTTTGTCGCCGGCAATGCCCCAGACCGCGAAGAAGACCACAATGGGCGACAGCACCGGCAGCATCGACGGGACGATCATCTCACGGATCGCCGCCTTGGTCAGCATGTCCACCGCCCGGCTGTAATCGGGCTTGGTCGTGCCTTCCATGATGCCCTTGGTCTCACGGAACTGACGCCGCACCTCTTCCACGACCGATCCGGCCGCACGGCCCACGGCCGTCATGCCGAGCGCCCCGAACAGGTAGGGCAAGAGACCGCCCAGGAACAACCCGATCACGACGTACGGATTGGAGAGGCTGAAGTCCAACGAGATCCCCTCGAAGAAGGCGTACTGCTCCGGACTGGCGTTCGCCCTGAAGTAGTCGACATCGGCCGTGTAGGCGGCGAAGAGCACCAGGGCGCCGAGCCCGGCCGACCCGATGGCATAGCCCTTCGTTACCGCCTTCGTCGTGTTGCCCACCGCATCCAGCGCGTCCGTGGTGTTGCGGACATCCGCCTCAAGATCGGCCATTTCCGCGATACCGCCGGCATTGTCAGTGACCGGACCATAGGCATCGAGCGCCACGACCACACCGGCTAGCGCCAACATGGCCGTCACGGCGATGGCGATGCCCAATAGACCTGCCAGCAGATACGTCCCGATGATGGCGGCACAGATGATCAGCGCCGGCAGAGCCGTCGATTCCATCGACACTGCCAGCCCCTGGATCACGTTGGTGCCGTGACCGGTCGTCGAAGACCGCGCCACCGACCGGACCGGCCGGTAATCCGTGCCGGTATAGTATTCGGTGACCCAGATCAGCAGG
This sequence comes from Anaerolineae bacterium, assembly GCA_028285185.1. Lineage (GTDB taxonomy): Bacteria > Pseudomonadota > Alphaproteobacteria > DSM-16000 > Inquilinaceae > JACKIG01. The sequence continues at coordinate 6,025 of JANQQD010000379.1, forward strand.
CCGGTGACGACCAAGCCAATGACGGCGCAGGCGAAGAGGATGATGCCGGTCACGGAGTGGTCCGTTCCGCCGACTTGATAGGTGTACTCCGTGCCGAAGCCGAGCACGACCAGCGTGATCAAGAAGATGCCGGCAAGCGATAGCAGCGCGGCTGCAATGAAGCCCTTGTAGAGAGCGCCCATGATGCTCTTGCTGGGCCCGAGCTTGACGAAGAACGTCCCGGCAATGGACGCCAGGATGCAGATGCCGCCGATGCCAAGCGGGTAGGCCATCAGCATGCCGAGGTTCTCAGAGCCGGCGAAGAAGATCGATGCCAGCACCATCGTGGCGACCACGGTCACGGCATAGGTCTCCAACAGATCCGCTGCCATGCCGGCGCAATCGCCGACATTGTCGCCCACATTGTCCGCGATCACGGCGGGGTTCCGGGGATCGTCCTCGGGAATGCCGGCTTCCACCTTGCCGACCAGGTCGGCCCCGACATCCGCACCCTTGGTGAAGATGCCGCCACCGAGACGCGCGAAGATCGAAATCAGCGAGCCGCCGAAGCCAAGGGCCACCAGCGGGTCGATGACGTCGCGGCCTTCGGCCCCCGAGGCTAGCAGGAACGAGTAATACCCGGCGACCGCAAGCAGCGCCAAACCGGCGACCAGCATGCCGGTCACCGCGCCGGCGCGGAACGATACGCTCAGGCCCTCTGCCAGCCCCTGACGCGCGGCTTCGGTGGTCCGCACATTGGCGCGCACAGAAATGAGCATTCCGATATAGCCGGCCGCGCCAGACAGAACGGCACCGACGACGAACCCAGCCGCCACCAGCCAGTTCAAGAGAAAGCCCACGATCACGGCGATGACGACGCCGGCGATCGCGATGGTCGTGTACTGGCGGTTCAGATAGGCGCTCGCACCCTCCTGAATCGCCGACGCGATCTGCTGCATGCGCTCCGTGCCCGCGCTCAGCGCCAGCACCGATCGAGATGCCCAAATTCCGTAGGCGACAGCCGCCACCCCGCAGAGCAGGGCGAAGACCAGGACGACTGTTGGTGACATTAGATCCCCCTGAAGCGAACTCGCCGGTTGCGGTCGCGCCCGCGCCGGCCCAGCTGCCGAATCCGTGATTCCGCAATGCGGCAAGATGCCATGGCGGGTGCAATGAGGCAACACGGGGGGTCACAGTTTTGCCGCAAATCAACGATGTTCGCCGATTATTCCGCCGGCAGGTTCAAGTGAAATCTGAGGGGCGCGACCGCCGATTGGTCAGAGTTGGCGCTGGCTGATCATCTGTACCAGCGCGTCTTGAACAACACCGGTTCCCAGCACGCCGTCGGCCGCCTCGACCAACCGCACCTTCAGACTCGAAACGTCGATCATGCCGTTGCTGAGCATCACGGTGCGGGCATCGAGCGCGCCGTAGAGCTGCACCATGAACGCGTCGTTGAGGCGCGGTGCCATGGCGATCACCTCGTCCCCGGCACTGTCGTCCGGAACCTGCAGGGCGATGACGAGGGTGACCATCTGTTCCACGCCGTCTTCGCCCAAGACGGGGAACTGCATCGGATTGAATTCTACGTAGACGGGAGGACCTTCGGGCTCGGGCTCGACGATCTCTTCCTCTTCCGCCTCTTCGCCCATCGTCTTGCTGAAATAGAAGAACCAGGCGGCGGCCCCCCCGCCGCCGAGGATCAACAGCACAACGACAATGATGATCAGCTTGCGCATCCGTCGTGCCAAAGGGCCCAGCGGCCGTAATTGGTTCGATACACTACAATCCGTTATCGGATGCTGATGGTGAACAACGGGTAAAGGATGCCGCCAATCGGTAGATTCCGGCCAACCTGCTGCAGTCCACCATTACGCGCTTAGAAGTGCTGCCACCCAGCGACGCCGTTCATGATCGTCCCGTCGGCATCGACCATGCGGGCTTCGGGCGAGCGGCCTTCCGCTTCCACGATGCGGCCCACGACCGTCACCTGGACCGCACATTCCGCGGCTGCGGCCCGGATGGCCGCAACGGCATCCCGCGGTGCCGTGAAAACCAATTCATAGTCGTCGCCGCCCGCCAATGCCACTTTTCGCCATCGGGGCTCGAGGGCGATCATGGAAAGTGCCGCTGCGGAAAGCGGCACCCGGTCGGCGTCCACGACGGCCGATACGCCCGAGGCCCGGCAGATGTGACCAAGGTCGCCCATCAGACCGTCGGACAGATCCGCGGCCGCCGTTGCGAGACCCGGAAGCGCGCGGCCAAGACAGATCCGCGGGTCCGGCTGGTGATAGCGCCCGGCAAGGAAGCGGCTATGCGCGTTGTCCAGCCCGGGCACCCCGTCTCGCGCCACCTGCAGCCCCAGGGCGCCGTCGCCGACCGTGCCGCTCACCAGAACGGCATCGCTCGGCTGCGCGCCGGATCGCAGAACCATCCGCCCGTTATCGACGCGACCGAATGCCGTCATCGACAAGACCGGTGGGCCGGGCGTGCTGACGCTGTCCCCGCCGAGGAGGTGGACGCCGAACGCCGCCTGGTCGTTCGCCAGGCCCGAGACGAAGGCTGCCAGCCAGTCGTCCTCGACAGCCGGCGGCAGCGCCAGCGTCAGCGTATAGCAGTAGGGGGCAGCGCCCATCGCCGCGAGATCGGAGAGGTTCACCCGAAGCAGCTTCCTGGCCAGGCGCTCCGGCGGCTCGCCGGCCAGGTAATGGACACCCTCGACCATGGCATCCGTCGTCACGACCAGGCTCTCGGACGCGGGCAGCGTCAGCACCCCGGCATCGTCGACAAGCCCGAGAGCGCCCTGGAACCCGGCCGCCAACGGTTTCAGGAAACTGTCGATACGGTCGAATTCGCTGCTGCGCCCAGCCATCGCTCGGGGTCAGGGCCGGTCGCGCGCGGGCGCGACATCTTCCGGCCGCAAGACGTGGGCGATCCGATCCAGGACGGCGTTGACGATGGCCGGCTCTCGCCCGTCAAAGAACGCATGGGCTACATCGACATAGTCCGACAAGAGCACGCGTGCGGGCGCCTGGTCGTTCTCCAGCAACTCCCAGGTTGCAGCCTCCACGATCACCCTGAGCAGCCGTTCGGCCCGGTCCAGTGACCGCTCGCCGGCGCTGGCACCAGCAACCACACGCTCTACATCGGCCTTGCGGGTAACGCAGCCGCGGACGATCGCCTGGAAAAGGTCGGCGTCGGGTTCGACCAAAACCGGTTCGTCGTGTTCGGCGCCGGGCCTGAGGGCCTTGAATTCCCGCAACACCGTCGCAACGTCGCCGCCGGTCATGGAGATCTGATAGAGCGCCTGCACAGCGGCAAGACGCGCCGCCGACAGCCGGGCGGTGGACGAAGGCGAAGGAGTGGCAGGCATCGGCGCCGCTTCCTCAAGCTGCTTCAGCGTTCGCACTCAGGCCGGCAGCAAGCCGACCAGACGCTTGATCGCCACCATTTGCAGGCAGGCCCGCGCCGCATCCCCGCCCTTGTCGCGGCGGTCCACGGCCGCGCGGTCCCAAGCCTGCTGATCATTGTCGCAGGTCAGGATCCCATAGCCGAGCGGCAGGCACTGCTGAACGGCTAAATCCTGCAGGCCCCGTGCACTCTCCCCGCAGACATAGTCGTAGTGGCTGGTGGCACCCCTGATCACGCAGCCGAGGGCGACGACGCCGTGAAACCCCCAGCGCTGGGGCTCCGCCTCTGCCGCGCGCATCACCATCGCGATCGCCGCAGGCAACTCGAATGCTCCGGGCACGGTGATGGTCTCGTGCGCTGCGCCCGCCTCCTCCAGCACACGAACGGCGCCCCGCTCAAGCTCGTCGGCGATGTCCTCATAGAACCGTGCCGAAGCGATCAGGATGCGCGTCGGCTCGACCGCGTCGCTCATCAGGTCTTCCCTTCGCTTGCGGGCTCGATCAGACGGGTATCGCTGATGGTCAGGCCATATCCGTCCAGTCCGATGACGGTCTTGGGGCGGTTGGTCAGCAGCACCATCTCGCTGACCCCGAGATCCAGCAGGATCTGAGCGCCGACGCCGTAGTCCCGCAGCTCGCCGCCCGGCTTGCGTGCCGGCGCCTCGCCAAGCCGGGCCTTCAGCCGCTCCGTCAGGCTGTCAGGGCGCGGTTCGCGAATCAGCACGACGACGCCCCGCCCCTCTTGCCCGATCATCTCCATGGCGCCAGCCAGTTCGCCACTACGGCCCATGGTCATGTCGCCCAGCACATCCTCAAGCACATTGAGGGCGTGCATGCGCACCGGCACCGGCCCGCCCTGGGCGACATCGCCCATCACCAGTGCCACATGCTCCGCATAGCTGGCGGTGTTGACATAGATGTGGAGGCGCCACTTCCCGCCGTGCCGACTGACGAAATCCGTTTCCAGTCGCCGCTCGACGATGGTCTCGGTGCGCCGGCGGTGCGCGATCAGGTCGGCGATCGTCCCGATCTTCAGTCCGTGGAACTGGGCGAATTTCACCAGATCGGGCATACGCGCCATGGTGCCGTCGTCGTTCATGATCTCGCAGATCACGCCGGACGGCTTCAGCCCCGCCAGGCGGGCAATGTCGATCGCCGCCTCCGTATGCCCAGCACGGACCAGCACCCCGCCGTCGCGCGCCATCAGCGGGAAGACGTGTCCCGGGGTCGTCAGGTCGTTGCGGCTGCTGACGTCGTCGATGGCAACGGCGATGGTCCGCGCGCGGTCGGCGGCCGAGATGCCCGTGGTGACACCTTCGCGCGCCTCGATCGACACCGTAAAGGCCGTCTGATGGCGCGAGGCGTTGCTCTGCGGCATCAGCGGCAGGCCCAGATGTTCCAGGCGCCGCCGCCCCATGGCCAGGCAGATCAGGCCGCGGCCGTGCTTGGCCATGAAGTTGACCGCCTCCGGCGTCGCCATCTCCGCTGGGATCACCAGATCGCCCTCGTTCTCCCGATCTTCGTCGTCGACCAGGATGAACATGCGCCCCTGGCGCGCTTCTTCGACGATCTCTTCAATCGGCGAGAGGAAGTCCTGATCTTCCGGGCTCAAGCGGGGATCGCCAGCTGCCTCGCCACGTAGCGGGCCAGCATATCGACTTCCAAGTTCACTTGGTGACCCGGATTTAAGTTGCGAAACGTCGTGCATTCTCGCGTATGGGGTATAATGTTGACGGTGAATCTGGCGCCGTCGACTTCATTGACGGTCAGCGACACGCCGTCAAGGGCGATGGATCCCTTCGGGGCGATATACCGCGACAGCTCCGTCGGCGCCTCGAACTCGAACCGCAGGCTCACGCCCTCGGGTCGCGAGGAAACGACCTGGGCAAGACCGTCGACATGCCCGAACACCAGATGGCCGCCGATCTCGTCCCCAAGCTTCAACGACCGCTCCAGATTGATTTCGGTGCCGACGGACCAGTCGCCAAGGGTGCTGCGGCGGAGCGTTTCGGCCGATACGTCAACGGCGTGGCGGCCCTCGCCGATCTCCACCACCGTCAGACAGACGCCGCTATGCGCCACCGAGGCGCCGAGCGCGAGGTCGGAGGCCGGGAAACCCGTTTCGACGACGTATCGTGCGTCGTCGCCGTGCCGGTCGACGGTGGCAACGCGGCCGATGGATGAAACAATCCCACTGAACATGACGCCGGCTTTCTAGCGGATGCGCTCGTAGCTTTCCATGAGATCGTCGCCCACCGCGCGGACAGCCAGCCGCCGAAAGCGCGGTTGATCATCAAGACGCTCGACGCCCAGGGCTGCCAGTGCGGCGATGCCGTCAGCGCCGATCACCGCGGGGGCGCGAAACCAGATGAGCCGGTCCACCAGATCGTCGGCCAGAAGTGCTGCAGCAACGCCCGCTCCGCCTTCCACCAGAAGACTGCAGATGCCCTTCTCGGCGATCAGCCCCAGCGCCTTGGCCATGTCGGGCAGGCCGGTTTCACGCGGGTCCACCTTGATCACGTCGACGCCGCAATCCTGCAGCGCCTTAATCCGCTGGCCGTCGGCATCCGGCAGCGTGAGCAGCCAGGTGGGATGCTGGCGCGCGGTTGCGATCAGCGTCTTGGTCAGCGGAATGCGCAACCGCCGGTCCAGCAGGATGCGCACCGGTGACCGCGCCTCCAGGCCCGGCAGGCGGCAAGTCAGCAACGGATCGTCGGCAAAGACGGTGCCGCTGCCAACCATTACGCCGTCATGCGTAGCACGCAGCGCGTGTGCCCGCCGGCGAGCCTGCGCACCCGTGATCCACTTGCTCTCTCCGGTATGGGTCGCGATGCGGCCGTCGATCGTGGTTGCCAGCTTCAACGTCACCAGCGGCCTGCGCTGCAGCCGGTGGCTGACGAACCCGGCATGCGCGGACGAAGCGGCATCCGCCCCAATGCCGACATCGACGCTAATGCCGGCGTCCATCAGCCGGCCCACGCCTCGGCCGTTCACCCGCGCATCGGGATCGGTCATGGCGATCACGGCCCGCGATATGCCGGCCGCGATCAGCGCGTCTGCGCAAGGGGGCGTCACGCCATGATGGCTGCAGGGTTCCAGTGTAACGTAAACTGTGGCGCCTCGGGCCTCAGCCCCGGCCTGGGCAAGCGCGACGGTTTCCGCATGCGGGCGTCCGCCCTGGCCCGTCCATCCCCGGCCTACGATGCGGCGATAGCCATCGTCGTCGGTCCGAACGATCACGCAGCCTACGGACGGGTTTGGCCAAGTTGCGCCAAGGTTGCGTCGCCCCAGCGACAGTGCCAGATCCATAAATCGGCTATCTGACCGGTCCCCTTTCCGGCCGACACCTCCGGACAGCCCGCCATCCGTTGCGGTCAATCCGTTTCGACCTGAAGTCGGCCGACGAACTCGGTGAACGCTCCGGGCTCGCTGAAGTCCCGATACACTGACGCATATCGCACAAAGGCGACTTTATCCAGCGCTTCCAAAGCCTTCATCGCCATCTCTCCGATCACGCGTGAAGGGATTTCGGTCTCGCCGGAACTCTCAAGCTGGCGGACCATCGAGTTTACCACCCTTTCCAGCCGGTCGTGGTCCACCGGACGCTTCCTGAGGGCGATCGACATGGACCGCATCAGTTTGTCGCGGTCAAAGGTCTCTTTCGCCGCGGTGCTCTTCACGACCGTCAGTTCGCGAAGCTGCACGCGTTCGAACGTGGTGAAGCGCGCGCCGCATCCGGGACAGTAGCGCCGCCGGCGGATGGCCGAACTGTCTTCCGTTGGCCGCGAATCCTTCACTTGCGTATCGTCGTGGCCGCAAAACGGGCAGCGCATGGACTCTGGAACTCCCTCTGGCGCTAACGTGAACTCAAGCCGGCGGTGCCGCTAGAAGCCTGGATAGATGGGGAAGCGCTCGCACAACGCCCCCACGCGGCGCCTCACGGACGCCTCGCACTCGTTGTTGTCGTCACGGTTGGCCGCGAGGCCGTCCAGCACTTCCACGATTAGGCGCGCCACCTCTTCGAACTCGGCGGCGCCGAACCCGCGCGTCGTCGCCGCCGGCGAACCGAGGCGGACACCGGACGTGACCATCGGCTTTTCCGGATCGAACGGGATGCCGTTTTTGTTGCAGGTGATGCCTGCGCGCTCCAGGCTCTTCTCGGCAATATTGCCGGTCAGACCCTTGGGGCGGAGGTCGACCAGACAGAGATGGGTGTCCGTGCCGCCGGACACGATGGCAAGGCCACCATCGATCAGCGCGGCAGCCAGGACTGCCGCATTGTGTTTCACCGCAGCGGCATAAGCCTTGAAATCATCGGTCAGGGCCTCGCCGAACGCGACGGCCTTGGCGGCGATCACGTGCATCAACGGGCCGCCCTGCAGTCCCGGAAACACCGCGGAATTGATGCGCTTGCCGATGTCCGGATCCACGGAAAGGACAAGGCCACCGCGCGGACCCCGCAGAGTCTTGTGCGTCGTGGTCGTCACCACATGGGCGTGCGGCAGCGGGCTGGGATGGACGCCGGCGGCGACCAGACCCGCGAAATGCGCCATGTCGACCATCAGATAGGCGCCGACGGAGTCGGCGATGGACCGGAAACGCGCGAAATCGATCTCGCGCGGATAGGCCGACCCACCGGCGATGATCATCTTCGGCTTATGCTCCCGCGCCAGCCGCTCCAGCTCATCGAAATCGATCAGGGCATCCTCGCGGCGCACGCCATAGCCGACGGCGTTGAACCACTTGCCGGACAGGTTTGGCGGTGCGCCGTGTGTCAGGTGGCCGCCCGCCGCCAGGGAAAGCCCCAGGACAGTGTCGCCCGGCGTCAACAGCGCCAGCATCACGGCCTGATTGGCCTGGGCCCCGGAATGCGGCTGCACATTGGCGAACGGGCAGTCGAACAGCGCACAGGCGCGTTCGATCGCCAGCTGCTCCGCCACATCCACATGCTCGCAACCGCCGTAATACCGACGATTTGGATAGCCTTCGGCGTATTTGTTCGTGAGAACGGAACCCTGCGCTTCCAGCACTGCGCGCGAGACGATGTTCTCGCTGGCAATCAGCTCGATCTGATCCTGCTGACGGCCAAGCTCGGCGCGAAGTGCCGCCGCCAGCGCCGGATCGGTCTCGGAAACCGATCCCGCGAAGAACCGGTCCGCCAAAGCCGCCTCGCCGGCCGGCGCGGGCCTTGTCAAAGCCTCACTGGTCGACACGTTCCATGACTCCCTTCAGGGCGCGATGATCCGGGGAAAGCTTGGCCACACGCCTGTCGTGACGGCCACCTTCGTAGGCTGTGGTGAGAAAGACGGCCAAGCACTCTTTGGCCGCGTTTTCGTCGATGATTCGCGCGCCCAGCGCCAGGACATTGGCGTCGTTGTGCTCGCGCGCAAGCCGGGCTGTCGTCGCATCATGGCACAAGGCTGCCCGGATGCTTGCCCGGCGATTGGCCGCGATGCTGATGCCGATACCAGTGCCGCAGACGACGACACCCCGATCGGCATCGCCCGCCGCCACAGCGTCTGCCACGGCATAGCCGAAGTCGGGATAGTCGACCGAATCGCTTCCGTCGGTCCCGACATCGATCACGATGTGGCCTTCCGCGGCGATGCAACGTTTCAGCGCGTGCTTCAACTGGTATCCGGCATGGTCGGAACCGATAGCGATTCTCATTCCCGACATGGGGTCCACGAATCTCCCGAGGATGCGCACGGTCGTCCGCGCCAGTTTCGCCCATAGGCGATATGGTCGCACCACATCTCGCCCGCGGCTGGCACTCTCGCACAAACGATGCGCAAGCCGCCACAATTTGTGCCGCACCGACGCACATACCAAAGGTGCATCCGAAGGCGTTATCCCCGTCCCGAAGGGCCGCATGCCGCGGGGTGTCGACTCGGAGGCGGCGAAGTCTCCGCCGAATAAGCCTCTTGCCGATATCTGTACTCGCTCTTGGCCCGGCCAAGGGCTTGATTGGGCAATATCGGACCCTACTTGACAAACCACTGAGAATTAGAGTTGACACCCAAAACTTGATATGCAGAGTTTAGAGCGACCAAGTGGTGCGTCGTGGGAATGAAACATGAGCCAAATGGACGATAACGCGAACGATGTGACGGATACGGATCTGCTGCGCATGACTGCGCAGGTGGTGTCTTCGTACGTCAGTAAAAACCCGGTATCGGCCGATCAGCTCCCGGACTTGATCAACGCAGTCCACGAGACGCTGAAGAATGTCGACACGCCCGTCGCTGCACCGCAAGAACAGCC
>JANQQD010000005.1 GCA_028285185.1 Anaerolineae bacterium
GTGAAATCCGACGACGTCTCCGGCCGAACCAAGGTCTACGAGGCGATCGTCCGAGGGGACGACAACTTCGAGGCCGGGATTCCCGAGAGCTTCAACGTCCTGGTCAAGGAATTGCGGTCGCTCGGCCTGAATGTGGAATTGGAGCAGCGGACATATTGATGCCGCTTGATACGCCCGCGGGCGGCTTGGTCCCGGCCGCGGGTGCGCACCTAATCATTCTTTCTTGCGCGGGAGTTCGTCGATGAGCGAACTGATCAACCTGACCGGTCAAGTTGCAAGCCCCCAGAGCTTCGACCAGATCAAGATCTCGATCGCCAGCCCTGAGCGGATCCGGTCTTGGTCCTACGGCGAGATCAAGAAGCCTGAGACGATCAACTACCGTACCTTCAAGCCGGAGCGGGATGGGCTGTTCTGTGCCCGCATCTTCGGCCCGATCAAGGATTACGAATGCTTGTGCGGCAAGTACAAGCGTATGAAGTATCGTGGCATCATCTGCGAGAAATGCGGCGTCGAGGTCACGCTCTCGAAGGTGCGGCGCGAGCGCATGGGCCATATCGAGCTGGCCTCGCCGGTGGCGCATATCTGGTTCCTGAAGTCGCTGCCGTCACGCATCGGCCTGATGGTCGACATGACGCTGAAGGACCTGGAGCGCGTTCTCTATTTCGAGAACTTCGTCGTGATCGAGCCGGGGCTGACACCGCTGAAGCGCAACCAGCTTCTGTCCGAGGACGAGTTCATCAACGCCCAAGACGATTACGGCGAAGAGGCGTTCACGGCGAAGATCGGCGCCGAGGCGCTGAAGTCGATGCTCGCCGCCATCGACCTGGAGGAAGACTACCAGAAGGTCCGCGAAGAGCTGCGCGAGACCGGCTCGGAGGCCAAGCGCAAGAAGCTGGTGAAGCGCCTCAAGCTGATCGAGGCGTTTATGGAAAGCGGCGCCCGGCCGGAATGGATGATCCTGGATGTGGTCCCGGTGATCCCGCCGGAACTGCGGCCGCTTGTGCCGCTGGATGGCGGGCGTTTCGCCACGTCCGACTTGAACGACCTCTATCGCCGCGTCATCAACCGGAACAACCGGTTGAAGCGGCTGATCGAGCTGAAGGCGCCGGACATCATCGTCCGCAACGAAAAGCGGATGCTGCAGGAATCGGTGGACGCGCTGTTCGACAACGGCCGGCGTGGCCGTGTGATCACGGGCGCCAACAAGCGGCCGCTGAAGTCGCTCAGCGACATGCTGAAGGGCAAGCAGGGCCGCTTCCGCCAGAACCTGTTGGGCAAGCGCGTCGACTATTCCGGCCGCTCGGTCATCGTGGTCGGGCCGGAGCTGAAGCTGCACCAGTGCGGTCTGCCGAAGAAGATGGCGCTGGAGCTGTTCAAGCCGTTCATCTACCACAAACTCGAAATCTATGGCATGGCCTCCACCATCAAGGCCGCCAAGCGGATGGTGGAGAAGGAACGGCCCGAGGTCTGGGATATCCTGGAAGAAGTGATCCGCGAGCATCCGGTTCTCTTGAACCGGGCGCCGACCCTGCACCGTCTCGGCATCCAGGCGTTCGAGCCGGTGCTGATCGAGGGCAAGGCGATCCAGCTCCACCCGCTGGTGTGCACGGCCTTCAATGCGGATTTCGACGGCGACCAGATGGCGGTGCACGTGCCGCTGTCGCTCGAGGCGCAGCTGGAAGCGCGCGTCTTGATGATGTCGACCAACAACATCCTTAGCCCTTCCAACGGCAACCCGATCATCGTGCCCAGCCAGGATATCGTGCTCGGCCTCTATTACCTGACGATGGAGCGCAACGACATCGTCGGGCCGGAGGTGGAGCTCGACAGCGTGGAAGCGCTGGCGGCGGCCATGAAGGCCGAAGATGTGGTGCTGCAGAACCCGGCAAAGCCGACGGAGGGCTTTGAGGGGCAGGACACGGGAAACCTGTTCCAGCGGCTGAAGGTGGGGGAGCTCAAGGCCTACAAGGTCTTGCGCTTCACCTCGATGGGCGAGATCGAGCAGGCGATGGCGGCCGGCGTCATCGGCATGCACACCAAGATCAAGACGCGGTATCAGTCGGTCGATGCCGACGGTCGCGCTTACGTTCAGCGGGTGACCTCGACGCCGGGGCGGATGATCCTGTCGGACATCCTGCCGCGCACGCCGGACCTGTCGTTCTCGATGATCAATCGGCTGTTGACGAAGAAGGACGTCTCCAAGGTCATCGACATGGTCTACCGCCATTGCGGGCAGAAAGAGACCGTGATCTTCGCCGACCGGCTGATGTCCATGGGCTTCAGCCAGGCGTGCAAGGCTGGCATCTCGTTCGGCAAGGACGACCTGGTCATTCCGGTCGCCAAGCAGCGGCTGGTCGGGGATGCCACGGACCGAGTGAAGGAATATGAGAGCCAGTATCTCGACGGTCTGATCACACGCGGTGAGAAATACAACAAGGTGGTCGATGTCTGGGCCACGACGACCGACAAGGTCGCCGACGAGATGATGAAGGAGATCTCGTCGACCCTCAGCGACCCGTCACGCGAGGTGAACTCAGTCTACATGATGGCCCATTCCGGCGCGCGTGGATCTGCGGCACAGATCCGTCAGCTGGCCGGCATGCGCGGCCTGATGGCCAAACCGTCGGGCGAGATCATCGAGACGCCGATCATCTCCAACTTCAAGGAAGGCCTGACGGTTCTGGAGTACTTCAACTCCACCCACGGCGCCCGGAAGGGTTTGGCGGACACGGCGCTGAAGACGGCCAATTCGGGGTACCTGACGCGCCGTCTCGTCGACGTGGCGCAGGACTGCACCGTGATCGAGGTCGATTGCGGAACCACCAGGGGCATCACGGCGAAGGCGATTATCGACGGCGGCGATGTCGTGGTGCCGCTGGCAGACCGTGTGCTTGGGCGGACGGCAGCGGAAGAAGTGCTGCACCCGCTGACCGGTGATGTCATCCTGAAGGCTGGCGACCTGATCGACGAAGACCGTGTCGAGGCGATCGAAAGCGGCGGTGTCGACCATTTCCTGATCCGCTCGCCGCTGACCTGCGAGACGCGCGGCGGGATCTGCGCCACATGCTACGGGCGCGACCTCGCGCGCGGGACGCCGGTCAATATCGGCGAAGCGGTTGGCGTCATCGCCGCCCAGTCGATCGGCGAGCCCGGCACGCAGCTCACGATGCGGACCTTCCATATCGGCGGTGCGGCCCAGCGTGGTGCCGAGCAGAGCTTCGTGGAGGCCAATTTCAACGCGACGCTTGAGGTCAAGAACCGCAACGTCGTGGTGAACAGCGACGGCCTGCCGGTGGTCATGGGGCGCAACTGCGAGCTTGTGCTGGTCGATGAACAGGGGCGGGAGAAGGCGCGCCACCGTGTGCCTTACGGCTCGCGCCTTCTGGCCGACCAGGGGGCTCAGGTCCGCCGCGGTACCAAGCTGGCGGAGTGGGATCCCTACACCATCCCGATCATCACCGAGAAGGAAGGAACGGCCCACTACGTTGACCTGATCGAAGGCGTGTCGATGCGCGAAGTGGTCGACGACACCACCGGCCTCTCGGCGAAGGTGGTGTTCGATTGGCGTCAGCAGCCGCGCGGCAGCGACCTCAGGCCCCGAGTCACACTGAGGGACGAGGCCGGAGAGGTGGTCAAGCTGCCGAACGGCCTCGAAGCCCGGTACTTCATGTCGGTCGACGCCATTCTGTCGGTCGAAAACGGCGCCCCAGTGCGCGCCGGCGATGTTCTGGCCCGTATCCCGCGGGAAAGCTCCAAAACGCGCGACATCACCGGCGGCTTGCCGCGTGTGGCGGAGCTTTTCGAGGCGCGCCGGCCGAAAGATTTCGCCATCATCAGCGACATCGAAGGCCGCGTCGAATACGGCAAGGACTATAAGACCAAGCGTCGGATCATCGTCCGGCCGGAGGAAGAGGGCGAAGAGGCCAAGGAATACCTGATTCCCAAGGGCAAGCACATCTCGGTGCAGGAAGGTGATTATGTCCTGAAGGGCGATCACCTGATGGACGGCAACCCGGTTCCCCACGACATCCTGGCTGTACTGGGCGTCGAAGCGCTGGCCGACTATCTGGTCAACGAGATCCAGGACGTCTATCGGCTGCAGGGCGTGAAGATCAACGACAAGCACATCGAGGTGATCGTTCGCCAGATGCTGCAGAAGGTCGAGATCACAGAGCCGGGCGACACCACCTTCCTGATTGGCGAACTGACCGACCGCGAGGACTTCGAGGCGGAGAACGACAAGGCGCTGGCCGAGAACGGTCGCCCCGCCAAGGGCGAGCCGGTGCTGCAGGGCATCACCAAAGCCAGCCTGCAGACCAAGTCGGTGTTCTCCGCCGCCTCGTTCCAGGAAACGACTCGCGTCCTCACGGAGGCGGCCGTATCCGGCAAGGTCGACAGTCTGGAAGGCCTCAAGGAGAACGTCATCGTCGGCCGCCTGATTCCGGCCGGCACCGGTTCGGTGGTGCAGCGCCTGAAGCGGATGGCGGCCGAGCGCGACCGCCTTGCCCAGGCGGCCCATGACGCGCAGTCGATGGACCTGTTGCCGACGAACGAGCCGGGCGACGCGGATAGCGAGCCAAGCGCGGCGTAAGCCCGGGCAAGGCAGGCGATCAGAGACGCCTGGGGCGATCTGCGGCCGGTATGGCAGCATACCGGCGCAGGTCGCCCCTTTTTTGTATCTTCGGCCTTGCCCTGCGCTTGACGCGCTTTGGGGCCGGGCCTATAGTCCCGGCCGCCTAGTTCGGGAGCTGGCTGTAGGCCTTTCCCCCGGAGGGGTCGGGCTTAGACGCGCTACTCGTTGACTGACGGGCAGGTATGCGCCCCTTGAAGATGGGGCGTATTGCAATTGGCGAGAGGGCCTCGCGCCGCACGGAAGTGCGGATGCGCGAGGTCATTATCTTGTCGGCGCCCCCTGTGAACGATGCGGATCAGCCGGTGTTCGATCGGGTTTCCCGATTGCGATCCTGCGTGGGCCGGGGCCACGCGCATTGGAAGAGTGACGAAGGGCAGCGATGCCGACGATCAACCAGTTGATCCGCAAACCGCGCCAAGCGCCGCGGGTGCGCAACAAAGTGCCGGCTCTGGAGGCCTGCCCCCAGAAGCGTGGCGTGTGCACGCGCGTCTATACGACGACGCCGAAGAAGCCGAACTCCGCGCTGCGTAAGGTCGCGCGTGTGCGGCTGACCAACGGCTTCGAGGTGACGAGTTACATCCCCGGCGAGGGGCACAACCTGCAGGAACACTCCGTCGTCATGATCCGCGGCGGCCGCGTGAAGGACCTGCCGGGCGTGCGCTATCACATCATTCGCGGCACCCTGGACACCCAGGGTGTCAAGGACCGCCGCCAGCGCCGTTCCAAGTACGGCGCCAAGCGGCCGAAGTAAGGACGGAGCCTG
>JANQQD010000028.1 GCA_028285185.1 Anaerolineae bacterium
GCCGGTGGCGATCGTGTTGCCCAAGAGGGCGATCGCGACATTACCGTCCGCCAGCCGCTCGCCCATGATGCCGGAGCCGACGACGGTGGCCAGAAGCAATGCCGTTCCCAGCGCCTCTGCCGAGAGGCGCCGGGTCAGGTCGAAGGACATCGTGGATCAGGCTCCCACAGTCTCGTTGGCCGCCGTCTTGCCGATATCGTCCAGGCGCTTCTGCAGGCCCAGCATGTCCAGCGATTCCAGCCGCAGGCTGGCAAAGATCTTGATGCGGTTCTCCAGCTCAAGATAGACGCGCTTGAAGAACTGGTACGCCCGGTCGTCCGGACCGACGAAGGCGGCCGGATCCTCCGCGCCCCAATGGGCCGACATGGGCTGTCCCGGCCATACCGGGCAGACTTCCGAGGCGGCCTGGTCGCAGACCGTGAAGACGAAGTCGAGCGGCGGGCTGTCCGGCTGCGCGAACTCCTCCCAGTTTTTGCTGCGGAGATCGTCCGTCTTGTAGTTCAGATCTTGCAGCAGCCGGAGCGTCATCGGATGGATCTGACCCTTGGGATGACTGCCGGCGGAGAACGAATTGAAGCGGCCGGGGCCCCAGCGGCGGAGTGCGCATTCGGCCATTACGCTGCGGGCGGAGTTGCCGGTGCACAAGAACAGGACGTTGTAGGTTCTGTCGGTCATGGGGTCTCACGCTCGGCTGAGTGTTGGGTCGACAGCGCGCATACTATAGGAATTGCGATGTAAGAATTGTGACAGCGGCACGGTTGTGCAGCTCGGCCTCGGCACGATCGTTGCGCACGAGGCCATCCCTTTGTCACTGTCAGTCGCAGCAAGCCGGAAACACGGCGTCGAGCAACGGTGCGCAAACCTCAGGCTGCCCCCGGCAGCAGTCCTGCATCAGGAACCCGAACAGCCGGCGTGTGCCCGCCAGATCCACCGCGTAGATGATCGAGCGCCCGTCCCGCCGGGACTGGATCAGGCCGGCCTGCACCAGCAGGCTCAGATGGCTCGAAAGCGTGTTGTGGGGAATGCCGAGTGCACGCGCAATTTCGCCGGCGGCAATGCCGTCCTGCCCGCATTCGACCAGCAATCGGAAGACCTTGAGGCGGCTTTCCTGCGCCAGCGCAGAGAGCGAAGCCACCGCCGTTGAAATGTCCATATGTCGAGAATTGATGAAATGAAAATGTGTGTCAAGGGCTCCAGCCCCATTCCCTCAGCGATGCGCGGCTAAAGCGCGAACACCGGATAGTTGCAGGCGATCACCTGAAGGCCGTTGCCGCGTCGAACCGGGCAAATGATTCGATGCCACCACAACACATACTGTGCGCGTTCGGACAGGTTGGCGGTGTAGACGATGCGCTTACGCGTGACCGCATCCAGATAGGTGCGGAGAAAGAAGGCCCCGGTATCGCTTTTGACCTGGCCGACCTGCTTGCCCGTCATGTCAAAGCCGGCATTTGCGGCGATCTCCGACCCGTACAGCCTGTAACGGAAGTCACCTTCCTCCGGCAGATAGTCGAGGATCATCAGGTAGCCGTACCAGGGCCGCAGCATGAACATGTCGAACTTCTCACGAAGTGCGACCTCCCCGACCGTCTTCACAGCCTGACAGTAGGCCAGGAAAGACGCTGCGCCGTCGGGAAGGGATATCGGGACCGGGCCTTCCTCCGGATAATGGACACGGAAGCGCTCGGCATCGCTGGCGACGTGGTCGATCAAACTCGGCGGCAGCTTCTCGCTGCGCGTCTGCGTCGACACGCGCTTGGAACGCAGCCAAGTCGGGATTCGCAACGCTCGATCTCCCTCAAGCTCCCGCGTTGGGCGTTCGGCCGGCACTGAGCGTCGCTGTCGCCGCCCGATCGACGCCCGTCAAGATAGAATACGAAGACACTGCGTCAGACTGTGATGACCATCACAGCACCGTCGCCTGCCGGTCGCTACTATAATAATCGCGCGTATCTATTGCGTTACTCCTGACTTGGACTTGAGGCCCCGCGGCTTAGGCCGGGGGCCGTTTTTTTGGCGGAGTTGAACGGTTTGTCGCAGGGGGTCAACATTAAGAGACCGACGTAGAATCGGTCAGAACACGGGAGCGCTCCAATGGCCAGCGATCCGCAGCCGCAGGATGACGGGCAGCAAGACGGCCGACCGGGCCGGTTCCGCAGGTTCCTAAAGGCTGTCTGGGCGCTCGGCTCCATCGACGGTCCCCGCCCCGACCTTTCTGCAGAGATCAAGGCGCTTGGAGATCACGCGTCGCAGAAGCTGGAAGAAGATGTCCAGAGGCAGATTGCCGAGCTGATCCCCCTGGCTTATCGGATCTGCGAGCTGCGCACCACCTACACCGATCAGCTAGTTTCGATGTTCCGGTCGATCGTCCCCATGATCACAGCCGAACAGCCCAATCTGACCGTTTGCCGCCGGATGTATGTCGAGACCGCGCTGCTGGCCAACTGGCAACGGTCGTGGGGAATGCGTCTCATCTACATGGTGGGGCGGGGCAGACCGGGCAGTGCTGCGCTGGCAGGTATGATCTGGGCGCTCTTGTTGGCCATGGTTGCCGCCTGGATGATCCTGTCGCAGTTCGAGCCGGACAACGCATCCCCCCCGATCGATCCTCCGGACCCGGTCACGGAATCGGAAGAGGCCGAAGAGGGACCCACCGGACCCGAAGACGAGCCTTCGCGGGCGGACTACTCATTCTCGGTCCCGGAGCATGCGGATCCGGGCGAAGTGGTCGGACCGCTCGAAAGCAAGGCCACGGACACAGAGCCCGTCTACACCATCATCGAAGGCAACGAGGACGGGGCCTTTGACGTCAACCATTCGGACGGAATGCTGATCGTGACGAATGGCTCGCTGCTGGACCACGAGACGGAGCCGGTCCGGAGGCTGACGCTGGAGGTGGCCGGCGCAGGGTCGCCGCTGACCGAGACGGTCAATGTGTTCGTCACCGATGCGAACGATCCGCCAACGATGGTGCATCAGATCTTCGTCGTCAGCGAACATGCAGCAGCCTCAACCGAAGTGGGGACGTTAACGGCCGAGGATCAGGACGAGGGCGAGGTTCTCTCATACGCCATCACCGCGGGGAACGAGGGCGGCGCGTTCGACGTCAATCTCGAGACGGGCCGTCTGAGGGTGGTGCAGCCCTCTTCCCTGAACTACGACCGCGTTCCGACGCTGACGCTGAAGATCGAAGTGTCGGACGACGATGGCGCCATCGGTGTCGGCACGGTCTCGGTCCACGTGACCCCGGGCCAGGAAGACCCCCTGACGCCGTACGACCGCAAGGATGTCTTCGCCCTCTTGATGTCGGCGTTTCTCGGCAGCTTGGCGAGCATCGTCGTGTCGCTGACCGTGACGCCGGAACCGACGAATTCGCAGCCCTATGATCCGGCGACCGTCTTCATCCGGGCCTTCTTCAAGCCGCTTGTGGCCATGATCTTCTCGCTGGCCGTATTCTCGGTGCTGAAGACGGAGCTGGTGACGATCAGCGGCCTCAGCGTGTCGCAAGGCGGTGAAATCCAGTTCCACATGCTCTGGGTGATCGGCTTTCTGTCCGGGTTCAGCGAGCGGTTTGCGCCGCGCATCTTCGGTCAGGTATCCGGCGACGGGCAGCGTTCGGGGTCATGACGCCGATCGGGCGCTGATTTCCCGTCGATGATGCACTATGGTGCCCGCGTCGGGCGGTGGCCCGCGGGTGGGATGCCGAGAGGAAGCATCGACGGTGAGCGTTGTCGAGGATATTGGCCGCGAGACGGTCGACGATTTGGTGGGCCGACTGGGTGTCGCGGCGCGCGAGGCCGCCGCCGCACTGGCTGTTGCGTCGAGTGACAAGAAGAACCGCGCGCTCATGACCGCGGCCGAGGCCTTGCGGGCGCGTTGCGCGCAGGTCCTCGAAGCCAATGGGCAGGATGTGGCGGATGCGGAGCGCGACGGCACTTCGGCTGCGTTCATCGACCGCCTGCGCCTGTCGGCCGACCGCGTCGAAGCCATGGCGGCCGGGCTGGAGGATGTGGCCCGCCTGCCAGATCCCGTAGGCACGGAGATCGCCCGGTGGCAGCGCCCCAACGGCCTGGACATTGCCAGGGTCCGGGTGCCGATCGGCGTCATCGGCATCATCTACGAGAGCCGGCCGAACGTGACCGCGGATGCCGGGTCGCTGTGCCTGAAGGCCGGCAATGCCGCCATTCTGCGCGGCGGCCGTGAGAGCTTCCATTCCGCGCGCGAGATTACCGCCTGTCTCGCCGAAGGTCTTGCCGCCGCCGGGCTGGCGCCGGCGGCCGTGCAGCAGGTGCCGACGACCGACCGGGCGGCGGTGGGTGCGCTGCTGCGCATGAGCGACCATGTCGATCTGATCGTGCCGCGCGGCGGCAAGTCGCTGATCGCCCGTGTCGCCGCGGAAAGCCGGATCCCCGTGCTGAAGCACCTGGACGGCATCTGCCATGTCTATGTGCATGCCGGCGCAGACCCGGAAAAGGCCCGGGCCATCGCCGTCAACGCCAAGATGCGCCGCACCAGCATCTGCGGTGCTGCGGAGACGCTGCTGGTGGACCGATCCGTATCGGGCAGCATGCTTCCGCCGATCCTCGACGCGCTGATCGAGGCCGGTTGCGAGGTCCGCGGCGACAGCGAGACGCAGGCGCTGGACGGCCGCGTGATCCCCGCCACCGAAGCCGATTGGGGCACGGAATACCTCGACGCCGTGCTTTCCGTCCGTGTCGTCGCCGGGTTGGATCAGGCGCTGGATCACATCGCGCGCTACGGCTCGCGCCACACCGACGCGATCGTGACCGAAGACGCTGCCGCGGCCGCGGCCTTCCTGACCTTTGTCGACAGCGCCATCGTCCTCCACAACGCCTCCACCCAGTTCGCCGATGGGGGCGAGTTCGGCATGGGCGCGGAGATCGGGATCTCGACCGACCGGCTGCACGCGCGTGGACCCGTTGGGGCGGAACAGTTGACCATCTTCAAATACATGGTCCGCGGCACCGGCCAGGTTCGCCCCTGACCACCAATCCCCATCTTCGCGCCGGACGACTTTGGGCAGGGCTTGCCGTCGGGCTTCTGGGCGGGTCGTTCAACCCTGCCCATGCCGGCCACCGCCATATCAGCCTGGCCGCTCTCCGGCGTCTCGGCCTGGATCAGGTCTGGTGGTTGGTCACACCTCAAAACCCTCTGAAGGGCTCGGCGGAAACCGCACCTCTGACTGTCCGGCTTGAGCGGGCGCGCGCGACGGCGGACCATCCGCGGATCCGCGTGACCGCGCTGGAGCAGGAACTGGGGACGCGGTTCACAGCGGACACACTGGTGCAGCTGCGGCGGCGGTTCCCCCGGACACGCTTCGTCTGGCTGATGGGGGCAGACCTGCTGACGGAACTGCCACGCTGGCAGCGGTGGTCACTGATCTTTCACACCGTTCCCATTGCGATCTTCGATCGTGCTCCCTATGGTCTTAAGGGTTCCTTTGGCCATGTGGGGCAAAGGTTCGCGCGGGCGCGCAAGCGTCCATGGCAGTCGGACCGGCTGGCGAAGGCCGCACCACCTGCCTGGGTGCTCTGCCGTGTTCGCCGGCATCCTGCGTCGGCGACGGCGTTGCGCCGCGCCGCGGCAGAAGACAGACGGACCACGTGAGGCTGGCGGCCATCTCAAGCCACAGCCGACGATAACGGACGAGGGGAGAGCCATACTCGACACCAACCCGGCCCTGATCACCGATGGGCCACCTCCTGCAGGGTTCGCCGACCGGTTGCCTTTGCAGGTTATCGACACCGTGCTGACCTCGTTGGATGACGACAAGGCCGAAGACACGGTAGTGATCGACTTGGCGGGAAAGACCACGATCGCCGATCATATGGTCGTCACGTCCGGCCGCTCAGCGCGCCAAGTCGCCTCGATCGCCCAGCATCTTGTCGAACGTCTCAGCCGGGCCGGCGTGAAGTCGCTCAGCTGCGAAGGCATGACGACGGCCGACTGGGTGCTGATCGACGCCGGTGATGTGATTGTCCACGTCTTTCGGCCCGAGGTTCGGTCCTTCTACAATCTGGAGCAGATGTGGGGGGGCGATGCACCTGTGGGCGGCGTTGAGGCCGCTCCGGCTAATCCCGTGCGCGAGCCCTGGGTGAGCTGACGGGCGGAGCGATCGTCCGGCTGTGCGGATTCGTGTCGTCGCGGTCGGGCGGTTGCGCGACCGCGCATTACGGTCACTGATCGACACCTACTATGCGCGTCTGCCCTGGGCGGTGGAGGAGCGCGAGGTGGAGGTGCGCCAGCGCGTGTCCGAGCCGGAGCGGCTGGCGCGCGAAGGAGCGCTGCTTATGGGGGCCGTGGCAAAGGGGGCTGTGATCGTTGCCCTCGATCCTCTCGGCACCGATCTCACCAGCGAAGTCTTCGCCGAGCGGATCGGCCGGTGGCGCGACGGCGGAGCGCCGGAACTCGCCTTTCTGATTGGCGGCGCCGATGGCCACGCAGCCGATATCAGGGCGCAGGCCGCCGACGTGTTGGCATTCGGCCGACTGACTTGGCCGCACATGCTGGTCCGGCTCATGCTGGCCGAGCAGCTCTATCGCGCCTCCACCATCCTTGCAGGACATCCCTATCATCGAGCCTGAACCGCGAAGACTTCAAACTACGGTGATTTGAGGCTCTGGAGATGTTGCCAGTTCTCTTTGAAAAGTGGTTAATCAAACGTGACATGTGTCGATGTAGAATTTAATCACGCACTGTGATATATTTTACAGCCTGGTTCGTATGTCAGAGACTGGAGTCTTTGGCGTTTTGATTGGCGATGTAGGTTCTCAAGGTTCCGTTGACCATGTCAGTGGATTTTTGGGGAATGTGAGTATCCGGTGGCTCGAACGACCGAGAAATCGCGGCCTGGGGTGGGCGATCCGAACTTTGGATCGATCGCGGGGAGGGTCGATGCGTCGTCGTCGCAGCTTCGGCTCAGACAGCTGCGGGAGCGGTGGCGTCAGGTAGCCGACCTGGCCGCGGCCGCGGCGGGCATGGCCGGCGCCGTTATCGGCCGCGGCCATGGCAGCCGGGTGTATCTGATTGCCGCTTCGGCCAGCCTGACAGCGGCGGAGGTCGATAGTCTTCTGCCGCTGGCTGGGCGACTGGCCGGCGAAACCGCACATTGCAAAACGGACGTTTCGAAGGGCAGCGTGGCCGTGGGGCCGCAGCTGACGGCGTGCGGTTTTCGCGGTTACGCTGCAGCGCCGATCATACGGCAGGATTCCCACCCCTTCGGAGCTATCGTAGCCGTCGATCGCGATGGCCGTGCGAACGCAGTGCGTGCCGTTTCCGCCTTGCAGGGCGCCGCCCGCATCCTGCAAGAGGAACTCGCGATGGTAAACGCGCTGGACTATGGCGAAAGCACCATCCGGCGTCTGCGCAAAGAGCTTGTTGATCTGGACATGGCGCGCGTGCTTGCTGACCGTGAAAGCGCGGCGAAGTCCAGCTTTCTTGCGGCCATGAGCCATGAGCTTCGCACGCCGCTCAATGCCATTATCGGTTTCTCCGAGGTCCTGAAGGACCAGATCTTCGGTCCAATGGGTCGGGACGACTATGTGCAATACGCCGCCGATATCCATGAAAGCGGGCGGCATCTTCTCAGCCTCATCAAC
Source organism: Anaerolineae bacterium (assembly GCA_028285185.1). GTDB lineage: Bacteria > Pseudomonadota > Alphaproteobacteria > DSM-16000 > Inquilinaceae > JACKIG01. Next base: position 7,620 of record JANQQD010000028.1, read on the forward strand.
GATGTGCTCGACATGTCGAAGATCGAGGCCAACCGGATGCAGATTGAGCCGGAATGGCTGGAGTTTGACGGCGTGCTGCGCACGGCGGTGAAGCTGGTGACGCTGCAGGCACGCAAGCGAGGAATATCGATTGCATTTGCCGTTGAAGAGCCGAAGATCAAGGTCTATGCAGACGAAAGGGCTTTGAAGCAAATCCTCTTCAATCTTCTCTCCAACGCAGTGAAGTATACAGAGGAGAAGGGCAGCGTGACCGTGGGCGGCAATCGAAACGCTGACGGCGGTACATCGGTCATCGTGGCCGATACGGGCGTCGGTATCGCGGCGGACGATCTGAGCCGGCTGCTGCGCCCCTTCGAGCGGGTGAACAACCGGATTGATCTGACGCATCAGGGCTTCGGCCTGGGATTGGCCTTGGTCAACAATCTGACGCAGCTTCACGGCGGGTGTCTGGACATCGACAGCGCCGTCGGCGTCGGCACGACCGTGACGGTCACGTTCCCCAAGCCGTCCGGCGATTGACAAGGCGCGTTTTTCCGCAAACTTGCTGACAGGGCACGCAGAGGACGCCCGCGCTTGCGAATGGCGTTCGCAGGTGCGGGTGCCTATGTTGTCTTCAACCGAATTCCCCTATAGTCCGCGCAAGAGCGATGGAGCGGATCATGACTGAGAGCAGCAAGACGGATCGCCCGCGTCCCGTGGTCCTTTGCGTCATGGACGGCTGGGGCTGGCGCGAAGAGTCCGAGTACAACGCCGTGCGGCAGGGCAACACGCCGACCTTCGACCGGTTGTGGAGCGAATGCCCCCACGCATTCCTGCAGGCGTCTGAAGAAGCGGTGGGGCTGCCCGGAGGCCAGATCGGCAATTCCGAGGTGGGACATATGAATCTCGGGGCCGGCCGTGTCGTGCTGCAGGACCTGCTGATGATCGACCGCGCCTGCGAGGACGGCAGCCTTGCCAGTGCCGAGGCGCTTCAGGCCCATATCGCCAAACTGCATGAGACCGGCGGCACCAGTCATGTGATGGGCCTGTGCTCGCCCGGCGGCGTCCACTCGCAGGACTATCACATGGCGGCGGTGGCACGGGCGGTGGCGGAGGCCGGCGTGCCCGTGGCGATACATGCCTTCACCGACGGCCGTGATGTTCCGCCGCAGGATGCGTTGCGGTCGGTCGGCCTGTTCCTTGAGAGCCTGAAAGACCTTCCCAACTGCCGCGTCGCCACCGTCGACGGCCGCTACTACGCCATGGACCGCGACAAGCGGTGGGAGCGGGTGGAGGTCGCCTATCGTGCGCTGACCCGAGCCGAAGGGCTTTCGGCCCCGGACGCGCTGAGCGCCATACAGACCTCCTACGATGCCGATACCGGGGATGAGTTCATCAAGCCGACGATCATCGGTGATTACACCGGGATGCGCGACGGCGACGGGATCCTGTTCATCAACTTCCGCGCCGATCGGGCGCGTGAAATCCTCGCGGCGCTTGTCGACCCCGGCTTCGATGCCTTCGAGCGGGTGCCGCTGGTTTTCGGCGATGTCTGCGGGATGGTGGAGTATTCCGACCATCTGAACACGCTGATGAGCGCGATCTTCCCGCCCAAAACACTGGAGAACGTCCTTGGTCAGGTGATCGCCGACCGCGGGATGACGCAGCTCAGGATCGCCGAGACGGAGAAGTATCCGCACGTCACTTTCTTCCTGAACGGTGGCGAAGAACGGCAGTTCCAGGGGGAAGACCGCATCCTGGTGCCGTCGCCCAAGGTGGCCACGTACGATCTTCAGCCCGAGATGTCGGCGCCGGAGGTGACGGACAAGTTGGTCGAAGCGGTGGATAGCGGCCGGTACGACCTTGTCGTGATCAACTTTGCCAATCCCGACATGGTGGGTCACACCGGCTTCCTGGATGCCGCGATCAAGGCGGTGGAAGCCGTCGATGCCGGCGTCGGTCGGCTTGAAGAGGCCGTGCGGCGTCAGGGCGGGACCCTGCTGGTGACGGCCGATCACGGCAATTGCGAGCTGATGCGCGATTTTGCCAACGACCAGCCGCATACCGCGCATACGACCAATCTGGTGCCGCTGGTTCTGGTGAACGGCCCGGCCGGGGTCGAACTCGGCGACGGCCGGCTGGCCGATGTCGCCCCGACTTTGTTGGAGCTGATGGGTATTGCCCAGCCGGCTGAGATGACGGGCAAGTCGCTGCTGCGGCCCCAGGGCGTACAGCGGGCAGCGGAGTAGTGTCGGACCCGTGCCGTCGCGGCGGCTGACTTGGGCCGCGATTCTCGCAGCGCTGCCGGGGGTGATGGCGCCGGCGGCGGTTGCGATTGCGCAGGACGATGAGGGTGATCGCCGCCTGCCCGTGGCCACGCAGGAACTGCGGCAGGTCGAGCAGGATCTCGACGAAAGCCGGCTGCGCCAGACCACGCTTTCCGAACGGCTGAGCGAGTACGATCAGGAGCTCATGCGCCTGCGTGGGCAGATGATCGACGCTGCCATGAGCATCATGATGCAGCAAGAGCAGCTGATCTCCGTAGAAGAGCGGCTCGACGAACTGGCGGCGGAGGAGGCCGCGGTTGCCACGGCGCTGAGCACGGAACGCGAGCGTCTGGCTCGGCTGCTGGCCGCGTTGCAGCGGCTTTCTCGCATCCCACCGGAGGCCCTGATCGTACGCCCGCAGGCGCCGATCGACACGGTCCGCACCTCTCTTCTGCTGCGGGCGGCCGTTCCGGAGCTGGAGCAGGAAGCAGCCGGGCTGCGTGCGCAGCTGGCCGAGCTGGCTGTCGTACGGCGTCGCCTTACCATCGAGCGCACGGCGGCAGAGGCCCTGCGCAGCCGGCTGGACAGCCAGATCTCTCTGCTCACCAGCATGTCGGAACAGCGGGCGCGCCTGCAGCGGCGAACGGCCACCCAGAGGGATGCATCGGAGGATCGAAGCCGCGTGTTGGCGGAGCGTGCGGACGATCTGCGTGGCCTGATCGAGCAGCTTGAGATCGAGCGCCTGGAACGCGAAGCCGAGGAGCGCCGTCAGGCGATGGCCGCCGCGATCGCTTCGGCCTTGGACCACGTGGGGGCAGCCTTGCACGCAGCTGCCGAACCCTTCCTAGCACCACCGACCCTCGAGCCGGTGGGCGAGGATCCGCCGGCCGAAGCCGTGGCGGCGGCCGAGCCGCCATCCGAGGACGCTGCAGGCTCGGGCGGATGGCAGGTGGTTTCGCTGGCCGTCCCGCGCGCTGTGGAGGGCACATTGTTGCCGGCCAGCGGCCAGGTTGTCGTGGCGTTCGGTGAGACGGATGAATTCGGCGAAGCCAACGAAGGTGTGACGCTGTCGGTTTTCCCGGGAGCGCCGGTCGTCGCACCGATTGACGGCACGATACGCTTTGCGGGACCTTTCCGGCGGTATGGCGACATCTTGATCCTGGAACATGGCGGCGGATATCATTCTCTAATCATCGGTCTTGGTCGTATTGACGCGTCCGTAGGCCAGCCGGTGTTGGCGGGCGAACCCCTTGGCGTCACGGCTTTGCCGCAAACCGACGATAGGGACAGGGCTACGCTTTACTTTGAACTGCGGCTGAACGGCAGCCCGGTGGACCCGATCCCCGGCCTGGTAACGGCGCAAAGCAGAGGGCACGGATGAAGCACTTGAGGGTGGCCGCGATCATCGGTCTCTTGTTCGCAGGCGTTCTACCCATCGCCGCCATCGCCCAGAGCGACGGCCGCAGCGAGACCTACCGTCAGCTCGATCTCTTCGGCGAGGTCTTCGAGCGCGTACGCGCCGAATATGTGGAGGAGGTGAGCGACCAGGAGCTCATCGAGGCCGCAATTACGGGCATGCTGACGTCTCTCGATCCGCATTCCAGCTATCTTTCTCCTGAGCATTTCGAGGACATGCAGGTCCAGACCCGTGGCTCGTTCGGCGGGCTCGGCATCGAAGTGACGATGGAGAACGGGCTGGTCAAAGTGGTCTCGCCGATCGACGACACGCCGGCCTATCGGGCCGGTCTTGAGGCAGGCGACCTGATCAGCCATCTGGACGGCGAGCAGGTGCTGGGCCTGACCCTGAACGAGGCCGTGGAACGGATGCGCGGCGAGGTGGGGACGGACATCGTCCTGACCGTGCTTCGTGGCGACGAAGATCCGTTCGACGTGGTCATCACCCGTGACGTCATCCGGATTCGGTCGGTGCGCCACCGCGTCGAAGAGGAGTCCGTGGCCTATGTCCGCATCACCAGCTTCACCGAGCAGACCGAGGCAGGCCTGGTCGATGCCATCGAGGAGATGCAGGCTGAGCTTGGCGACAATCTGATCGGAGTCGTGCTGGATCTGCGCAACAATCCCGGCGGACTGTTGGAACAGGCGATTGCCGTCTCGGACGCGTTCCTGGAACAGGGCGAGATTGTCTCGACCCGCAGCCGTCACGAAGAGAATGCGCAGCGCTATGACGCCACGCCTGGCGACATCATCCATGGACTGCCGATGGTCGTGCTGATCAATCGTGGATCAGCATCGGCGTCGGAGATCGTGGCCGGTGCGCTTCAGGACCATCGGCGCGCGGTGCTGCTGGGAACCGAGAGCTTCGGCAAGGGCTCGGTGCAGACGATCGTGCCGTTGCCGGGGCGCGGCGCCATGCGGCTGACCACCTCCCGCTACTACACGCCAGCCGGCAATTCGATTCAGGCGCTTGGTATCACGCCTGACATCCATGTGGAGCAGGCGCTGGTCGAAGAGCTTTCGCCCCAGCGGCGGCGCGAGGCCGATCTCAGAGGTGCGCTTGAGAACGAGCAGCTGGGCGAAGAGGGTGAGCCCATGGCGTCCGGTACGGATGGGGAGTCGGCGCTGGAAGAGGCGGCCGCCGACGACGAGGAACCCTTCGACTATCAGCTGTCGCGGGCAATCGACATCCTGCGGGGCGTGTCTTTGTTCAGCCAGCGCGTCACCAACTGACCCGCGGCCGACGCCCGCGAGGGAGCGTAAGCATAGGTGCGGGGATTTCGATGGCGCCGTAACCGACCGGCAGCCGGCCCAGGAAAAGGACGCGGCGCAGCCGGTGCCGGCCGCCGCCTGTTGGGCGCCACGGCATTCGGTGTCGTTGCTCTGGTTGCAGGCACCATCGTGTGGCTCGCGCTGACGGCGGGGCCAACGGTGGCGCGACTGCAGGAAGAGGCGCGCCATCGCGCCATGACGGTCGCCGTCTCTCTGCCTCTCTGGCCGGCGACCGACGGCGCTGGTGAGGCGCCAGCCGAACACGCCGCGGCGGAAACGCCGGAACCGCCCGAATTGGGCGGCGACGACGAGACCGGCGAAACGCTCAGGTCCCTTCTGCAGACACAACTGGACACGCCACCGCCACCTCCACCGCCGGAGGCCGACGACGGGGGCGACGCCGCCGGGGCCGACGGCAGTGGCGGTGCGCCATCGGCCGGTGCCCAGGATCTGCCGACGGCGATGATGGCAGAGCCGTTGCCGCCGGCGCCGGTAGCGGGTCTGGTGGAAGAGACGCTGTTCGGATTGCTGCCTCGGATCGCCGAAGACGGCCGCATGCCTTGGCAGGGCTATGCCCGACCCTTTGACGAGACCCGTGAGCGTCCACGCGTCTCGATCATCATCACCGGGCTGGGGCGGCAGCAGGAACGCACGCAGCGGGCGATCGACACGATGCCCGCGCCGATCACGTTGGCCTTTTCGCCCTACGCGGAGGACGTGTCCGATTGGCTGGACCTGGCAAGGGCCGACGGGCATGAGACGCTGCTGATGCTTCCGATGGAGCCGGTGGGATTTCCGCAGAACGATCCCGGTCCGCAGGCTTTGCTGGTCTCCATGGGGCCGGATCAGAATCGCGAGCGGCTGCAGCGTATCCTCGGGCGCGGCACCGGCTATGTCGGGCTGATCGGCTATATGGGTTCGCGCTTTGCGGCCTCTCAAGAGGCGCTGACCCCGATGCTGCAGATCATGGCGGACCGCGGCATCCTCTATGTCGACAACCGCTCCGTTGCTGACACGGTTGCCGCTCAGGTGGCCGGTGAGGTCGGGGTCGCGCACGCGATTGTCGACCGGGTCGTCGACGAGACGGCGACGGGCGACACCATCGATCTGCGCCTGCGCGAGCTGGAGGATATGGCGCGCGCGGAAGGTGCCGCAATCGGCCTGGCGCGCGACTATCCGGTAACGCTCGAGCGGCTGGCGGTCTGGGCCGCCACGTTGGAGGCAAAGGCGATCGATCTCGCCCCCATCGCCGCCGTCACCAACCTGCCATCGGGCAGCTGAGCAGCGACGATGGCCGCTTCCAGGTCGTCCGCGGATCTGCCCTACCGCCGTTGCGTGGGCATGATGTTGACGGATGGAACCGGACGCATCTTCGTCGCCCAGCGAATTGACACGCCCGGAGCGTGGCAGATGCCACAGGGCGGTATCGATAAAGGTGAAGATCCAGCCGCGGCGGCTGTGCGGGAGCTGCGCGAAGAGATCGGTACGGACAAGGTCGCGCTGCTGGCCGAAACCGACGGCTGGCTGTCCTACGATCTCCCGTCGGACATCGTCGGCAAGGCGTGGCGCGGCCGCTATCGCGGGCAGACGCAGCGGTGGTTTGCCTTCCGGTTCACGGGCACCGACGCCGATATCGATCTGACCGCCCATGATCAGGAATTCGACGCCTGGAAATG
>JANQQD010000041.1 GCA_028285185.1 Anaerolineae bacterium
GGCGCGTGCGTTCCCTCGCCAGCCGGAAGTCAGCCTGGAAGACTTCCTTCTGAACCGCTTCGGGTATGAGCTCTACGACACCTTCTTCAAGCACTATACGGAGAAGGTGTGGGGCGTGCCGTGCAGCGAGATCAGCGCGGAATGGGGCGCCCAGCGCATCAAGGGCCTGAATATCTCCAAGGCGATCGCCCATGCCCTGACGGCTCCGTTCAAGAAACTGCGGCCTGGTGCGGGCGGGGCCGCCAACACCAGCCTGATCGAGCGGTTCCTCTATCCTAAATACGGTCCCGGCCAGATGTGGGAGACGGTGGCGGAGATGGTGCGCGCCGGCGGCGGCGAGATCCGCTTCCAAGAGAAGGCCGTGGGCCTGCAGATCCTGGACGGCAAGGTGCGGACGCTGACCACGGAGAACGTGACGACTGGCGAGCGCAACACGATCCAGGCCGACTATGTCATCTCCACAATGCCGGTGACGGAGCTGGTAGACGCCATGGCGGCCGGGGCGCCGGAGGAGGTGCGGCGTGTGGCGGCCGGGCTGGAGTATCGGGATTTCATCACGGTCGGCCTGCTCTTGCGCAAGATGGCGGCGACCAAGGGCGCCCAGGCCGGCTCGCCCATCAACCTGGTGCCGGACAACTGGATCTACATCCAAGACAAGGGCATCGAGGTCGGCCGGCTGCAGTTCTTCAATAACTGGAGCCCGTATATGGTGGCCGATCCAGGCACCGCCTGGGTGGGCATGGAGTATTTCTGCCGCGAAGGCGACGGCCTTTGGACGGCCAGTGATGCGGACATGACGGATCTCGGCATCCGCGAGATGGAGATCCTGGGCCTGGCCCATCGTGCCGATCTCTTGGACAGCCTGGTGCTGCGGGTGCCCAAGGCCTATCCCGGCTATTACGGCAGCTATGGCGAGTTCAACACCGTCCGCCAGTTTACCGACAGCGTTCCCAACCTGTTCCTGGCCGGCCGCAACGGCATGCACCGGTACAACAACCAGGACCATTCCATGCTGACGGCACGGTGCGCGGTCGATGCGATCATCGCCGACACCCCGGACAAGAGCGCGCTCTGGGCCGTCAACATCGACGACGACTATCATGAGGAAAAGGCGGCCTGATCCAGGCTAACGGCCAGCGCAGACGTCTTGTCGCGTGAAGCAGGGGATCAGCAGGTCGGCAAAGAAATCGCCCTGGACGCGGCCCTCTTCCTCCCGCCATGTCGCATCCAGAAGAACGGGGTCCATCTGTACCCGCCAGCCGCCATAGGCGAACACGGCGGACACGAGAAGAACCAGCGCGCAGCCCGACAGAGCTGCGCGATGCCGGGCCATCGCATCGACGGCAAAAGCGGACATCATCGCGAGCAGCACGGCCGTCACCATCACATGGCGATAGCCGACCGAATGGCCCCCGAACCAATAGAGATAGCAGCAGATCGACAGGAAACCGGCGCCCGCCATCAGCATCGGCAACCGCAGCCCTGCCACACCGCGGCGCCAGGCCACCACCAGTCCGGCAATGCCCAATGCCACGACCGGGCTGATGGGTACCATGCCGCGCGCCGTGCCAAGCGTCAGCCCCCAGGCCGCGTCGGGCAGGTAGCTCAGCGAGAAGGCGCCTCCGACCCCCTCCCAGGGAACGTAGTCCCGCGCTTCATAGTGGGAATAGCTGAACGTCAGCACCTCGCCGAACGCCGCGTGGTGATAGATTCCGAGGGCGGCAAGCGGGATGACCACCAGGACCCCGGCGGCCAGAATCGAACGGATATCGGTTCTGCAGAGAGCCCAGGCGGCATAGACCGCCGCCGGCAGCAGGAAGGCCGCGATCTTGTAGTCCGCCGCGAATGCCAAGGCCATGAGCGCGGGTGAGAGGATCAGCGGCACCATTGATCTCTTCAGCTGGTACCGGCGTAAGCAGACAAGGACCGCAACGGTGAGGAAAAGCGTCACGGCGGCAGTGGTCGCCTGTGTCACGTATATCGGCGCGAGGGTCCCGACCGACGCTGCCAGCACGCCGAAGCCGACCGCCCATGGGCTGAGCCGGAAGCTCGCAAGGTAGGCCCGGATCAGCAGGACCGTCAGCGCGGCGAGTACCGTGTTGAACAAGAGGATCGCCAGCATGAACTGCTGGATCGGCGTGTCTGCATCCGCTTCGAACCCCGTCATGATCTGGGCGACTGGCCAGACCAGCAGCGCGAGCCCGGGCGGCTTGTTCGAGTACGCCTGGCCGTCATGACGCGACACGTCGGCCACGGCGAGCAGGTCGGGAGAGGCGACCGTCTCAAGCTGGACAGACCCGGCGGCGGTGAGGGATCCGACCAGCAGAACGTGGCTCATCTCGTTCCCGGTAACCGTGCGCCCGAGACCCGCTGCCACGACCAACCCGTATAGGACGAAGGCAAGGCTGAACACGAGAGATGGCTTCATCGCGCGTCGGTCCCAGAAGAGATATCCGCCATGTCGCTTGAAGCCTGCACGACCCCATTGCCACTCTATCGGGCAGTTCCGTAATAGGCCGCCCGGTTTAAGGCGAAGTTAACCTTCTGCGATCAAAGCGGTTTGGTGGCACCGCTTCGTCGCCAAGTCCCCTGAGGGAGACGCCCGCCGGAGTTCGTAATGTCTGAACCCCGACAAGCCCCATCGGTCGCGCCGCACGATCTGCCCGGCGAAGGGCGGAGTGCCGGTCACGAGGTATGGTATCGGTGGGCCTTCGCCGCAATGGTGCTGGCGAGCCTTGCGCCTGTCTGGGCCGTGGGCCATCTGCCGACCCTCGATGGCCCGGCGCATCTCTATATTGCCGATGTCCTGGTGCGTTATGGGGGCGAGAGTAACACCCATCTGCATGCGTTCTTCGAGCCGCATTCGCGGATCGAGTCGAACTACATAATCTATCCTCTGCTCTGGGCGTTCCTGCATGTGGTTCCGGCGGCGGTGGCCGAAAAGCTGCTGGTGACGGTCTATGTGCTGTTCTTCGCCGCGAGCGCCGTCTACCTGGCGCGCAGCGTCAATCGGGCGGACTGGGTTACAGCGTTCCTGTTTCTGCCATTGGCGTTCACGCCTCTGTTCGTCCTCGGCCTCTATAATCTCAGCTTCGGGATAGCCGTCTTCATGGTCTATCTCGGGTTCTGGTGGCGCCATCAGGGCAAGGCGACCATCGGCGTGTTCGCGGGGTACGGTATGCTGGCCGGCCTTGCCTACCTCTCGCATCTGCTGGCGCTGAGCCTGATCGGCCTCGCCGTGGCGACGTTGAGCGTCGCCTGGCTGATCCGCCAGTGGTCGGCCGGCGGCGAGGGCGCGCGCTGGCCTGTGCTTGTGCGCGGCTTCCTGGTGCGCACCGGCGTGCCCGCGGCGACCGCACTACCGCTCTGGCTTGTCGGCCTGATCGTCCTCGGCAGCGACGATGCCTTCAAGGGTGGGGCCGACGGGCTGCCCTTCGCCTGGCCCAGCCTGCAAAGGGTGATGATGCTGCTGATCGGTACGGCCGTTACGACGCATGGCGGCCTTGAGCGGGTTGCCGGCGCCCTCTTCATCCTCGTGCTGTTGGTGCTTGCCGTACATCGTGCGCGGCACCACCCACGTTCGCTGGCCCACCCCCTTTTCGTGCTGACGGCACTGCTGATCGCACTCTATCTCTTTCTGCCCAGCCGCTATGTGATCAGCTGGATCGAGTATCGCCTTACGCCGTTCGTGCTGATTGCCCTTGTGTGCTGGCTGGCGGCCAGCGGGCAGGCCCGACCGGCCGGCGAGAGCCGGGGAGCCCGGGCCTTCATTGCGGTCGCAGCCGCTCTGGTCATTCTGCTAGCGGCGGGCGGGCGCGTTGATCGGTTCAGGCAGATCGACGCGTTGACCGACGACTATGTCTCGGCTGCCGCGCACATAGAGCCGCGGTCGACGATTCTGGCTCTCCGGCTGCTTCCGCCGGCAGGGGCCGGTGTGGCGGCGCCGCCAACCTTTCTGCAGACGGTCGGATATGTCGCCATTGAGGCAGACGGCATCGACCTGAAGAACTACCAGCTGCAGAGCGGCATCTTCCCGGTCCGTTACCGACCGGACATCGACCCCTATGACCACCTCGCCGACGACAATCAGTTCGTCGGCGCGCCGGAGACGATCGCACCGTCAAGATACCGCACCGAGACCGGTCGAGAGGTCGACTATGTCCTGCTTTGGGGGGACATGGCGACGCTCGCACCGGACACGGTTCTCGCGCGCGAACTCGCTGCGCATTACCAGCTGCACTACACGTCGCCGGGCGGGCTGATGCGGGTGTTCCGCAGGCAAGAACCGCTTGAGGCCGGCTGACGTGCCGTCCCGGTCGGATCAGGCGCTGACGTCGTAGGATGCGTTCGGGATCAGGCTGCGCACCGTCTGAACCAGCCCGCGTCGGCCGAACACCGTCTGCTGCGGTGTCATGGTGAGCACCGACAGCCCAGCGCGCATCTTGCGCATCAGCTCACCCCGGCTGCGGATGCGCAAGAGGTTCCGCATGATGTAGCGGGGCCGGACGTAGAAGCTCTTGTAGCAGTCGACCAGCTTCTGCCGCAGCTCCGCCCGGGTGAAGTTTTCCTCCCAGACCGGAAGCTCGAAGCCGTCCACGGGGTTGCGGGCGAAGTCCCGCCAGACATCGCTGGCGATCAGGCCTTCGCGCAGGCCGCGCTCGTAGATCTCGGTGCCCGGATAGGGGCAGAAGACGGTGAAATGGGCGTAGTTGGGGTCGAGCTCGCGGGCGAGGCGCATGGTGTCGCGGATATCGCTTTCCGTCTCGGTCTGCTGGCCGATGATGAAATAGCACAGCACCTCCATGCCGGCGGCCTTGGCATCCCGCACGGCACCCTTGATCTTCTCCACCGTGGTGTTCTTGCGGATCTCCTTCAGCATACGGTTGTTGCCGGATTCCACGCCGAAATGAATACGGTCGCAGCCGGCCTTCACCATCCGCTGCAAGAGCTCGGCGTTCACCGTGTTCACATGCGCGCGCACGTCCCAGCGGAACTTGATGCCGCGGCGCTCGATCTCGTCGCAGAGCGCGATCACCCGGTCTTTGCGCACCGTGAACGTGTCGTCGTAGATGAAGGCTTCCTTGATGCCAAGGTTCAGGCACTGCTCCATCTCGTCGACGATATGGCCCGCCGACCGCCAGCGGAAGCCCGAGATCACGGGCGAATAGGGGCGATCGCAGAAGGTGCAGCGGTAGGGGCAGCCGCGGCTGGTGAACATCGTCGTCACCATGTCGTCACGCCCGAGCAGCGATGTGTACTGGGTGACGTCGACCTTATGCCGGGCCGGGAAGCCCAGCGTGTCGAGATCATTGGTGCTCGGGGCAATGCCGGTGTTGACCACGGCGCCGTCGCTGTCTGCGAAGACGATCCCCGGCACACCGCGCCACTGCTCCGGGTCGTCGATCTTGTCCAGAAGGTCGAGGAAGGCCAGCTCGCCTTCGCCCTGGATCAGGATATCGACTTCGGGTTGGGCGATCGTCTCGTTCGGGAACAGGTGGACATGCGGTCCGCCCAGCACGATCTTGGCTTCCGGCTTGCAGGCGCGCACCACCCGGCATGTCTTCAGCACGTCGATCAGCGTGAAGGTCATCGCCGTGATGCCGACGATGTCGAAGTCCCGTTTGCGGATCTCCGCCTCCAGATCGTCATAGCTCAGGTTGGTCGGCTGGGCGTCCAGCACCTCCACCTCATGTTCGTCGCTATTGGCCTCGACATAGCCGGCGATGAACAGCAGCCCAAGCGGCGGATTGAAACCGCGGTGCTTCTCGACGACCGCAGGGTTCTTGCCGATCAGTTCGCTGAAGCGGGGCGGGTTGATGAGCAGAGCCTTGGTCATTGTCGAAGCCTTTCATGCTGGCCTGGATCGGTGTCCGGACACCGCCGACCCAGGGTGTCAAACTCTCTTCGTCAGGCAGAATGTCTGGTTGAGGCCGGCCAGGAAGGTGTGATGACCGGTCAGCTGCAGGGCGTCGCCTCCCAGAGCCACCATGTCTTCCGTGCCGTAATAGCGCTGGTGTTCCTCGCCGATATCCTTGGCGTAGAGCGCGATCAGCCATTCGGCCGCCCGCTTGGGGGTCGTAAGGACGAAACGCCCGCCCGGTTTCAGGCAGCGCGAGACCTCGGCCACCAACGGCTCTGGCTCGGCGATATGCTCGATCACGGCCAACGCGGTGATGAAGTCGAAATGGTCGTCCGGAAACATCAGGCCATCGCGGGCGGGATCGTCGCCCAGCCGCAGGTCGAGGCCGAACCGCTCCCGGCAGGGCGAGCGGCGCAGGAAGTAGCCGTCGCCACAGCCGATATCCAGATGCCGGTCTGCCGAATGCAGGTATCGGGCAGCGTTGGTGGCGCGCAGCCAGCGGGTCAGCTTGAGGACCTGGCGGCCAAGCTGGCCTCGGCCTTCGATATAGCCGAAATCGGGTAGCGCTTCGCCGTAGCTCGCGTCTTCGCTCAGGGTCAGCATTGTGCCATGTCTCGCCGCCGAAAGGCCTTGCCGACGAAGGGTAGCCCGATCAAAGCCAAGAAGAAGTAAACGAAGGCGGTGTAGAGCAGGGACACGGCAAGGATCTGCTCCGGCAGGGCCATGGCGCTGAACAGGAGCACCATGGCGCCGTCGCGCGTGCCGATGCCGCCAAGGGTGACCGGCAGAAGGCCGACGAAAATCGCCAGCGGCATCGCCATCGCCACATCGATGATCGACAGGTCGGCCCCCACCGCACCGAACAGAAGCGTGACGACCAGAAGGGCGGCAAACCAATGGCAGAGGCTGAGCGTCACCGCCAGGGCCATTGCGCCGGGCCGGCGCGCCAGTCGTGGCTGGGCTGCAGAGAACCTGGACAGCTTTTCGGCTATGGCGCCGCGGATCGGCAGCCGATGGACCTGGCTTGCGATCAGGCAGATCGCGAAGGCGGCGAGCACCGCGCCGGCCGCCGGGGCCGCCAGGGCCCAGTGGCCGAAAGCGGCGGCACTGGCCAGTGCGATGGTGCCGAGAACGGCGACATCCAGCATCCGTTCCGCCAACAGTCCCCCGAGCACCGTTTCCGCCGGTGCCTGTCCCCGCAGCGAGTAGGCGCGCAGAACATCGCCCGCGCGGGCGGGGGAGATCGCATTCACCGGGAAGATCCCAAGAACCACCACCAAGGCGCGGCGATACTCCAGATCGACGCCGAGAGCGCGCAGCAGCACCGTCCAGCGAAGAGCGGCGATCAACGGAAAGCAGAGCGCAATGGCCGCGCAGGCCAGCAGCAGGTGCGGCCTTGCCGTCGCCAGCTGTTCGCCGACGGCGGCGGCATCCACCGTCATCAACAGCACGCCAAGAAGGCAGGCCGTTGCGGCAAGAACCGCCAAGCCGCGCAATCGGCTGCCGCCGATAAGCGCTTGGCGGGCGTCTAGATGTGCGTTCGGGCCCGCGGCATGCGGCGGGCCCGTCATCGGGAACGCGGTGTGCACCGCAGTGCCTATGACCTCATTTCCCGAGGCACCAGCAGGTCACTGGGCATCCGCCAGCGGATCGCCTCGGCGAGAAGCCCCACCGCAGCGACCTGTATCGCCGCAACCGCCAGAACCAGGGTACTGCTGTCGAAAAGCTGTCCGAGAACAAGGGCCGTGAAAGCGCCCCAGGCGCCAGCCAGGGCCATGATCCCCGCGCTCATCGGCAGGAAGATCTTAAGAGGGGCGAAATAGAGCCCCATCTTCAGGATCAGCATGACGAAGTTGATCGTGTCGTGGATCGGCCGGATCTTCGACTTGCCGACCCGCTTCATATAGTCGATGGGGATATAGTAGACCGGCAGATGGTTCGTCATCATCGCCAGGGTGATGGTCGTCGTGAACGAGAAGCCGTTCGGCAGGATTGAGAACATGCGGCGCGCGACGCGCACGTCGAAGACCCGCAGCCCGGAGTTGATGTCGGGGATCTTGCGTCCCGCAATGAACCGGGCGAGCCGGCCGATCACCCATTTGGCGGGCCGGCGGATCAGGGGGATCGACACATTGGCGCCGACCCTTGCGCCGACGATCATCGCCGCGTCGGTCTTGCGGTACTCGCTCAAGAGATCGGGGATCCGGTCGGGCGGATAGGTGCTGTCGGCGTCGATGATGCACGCCGTCTCGAAAGACGCGGAAACAAGGCCGGTCTTCAACGACGCACCATAGCCCCGGCAGGTCTCATGGCGGCGGATCTGCACCCGGTCGGCGAACGGTGCCAGCGCCTGCGATGTGCCGTCGTTCGACCCGTCGTCGACAACGATGACCTCGATTGGCTCACCGACCTGTGCTTCCAGTGCCAGCAGGGTCTCGACCGTCCCGGCGATCGCGCCCGCTTCGTTGTGAGCGGGGACGATGATGGTCAGTCCGGGCATCGGATGGTGGTCGAAGTCGGCGCCGACAGGTGCCGTCTCGGGGGCGCGGTGGCCGCGCCGCCGCGCGGTCGTGGCAGAAACGTCGTCCATGGGGGCCTGCTCTATCGCCGTCGGTTGCAGAGGAAATCCCGGAAGCCGGCCAATCGAAAGACCGTCGCTCCTGACCGTTGCCCCTTTATTGAAGCGGGCCGGCGTTAAAATCCGGTAACCACGTTGGCGAGGCGCAGTGTTCGGTCACCGCGATCGATCTGGTTGGATCAAGGCTGCGCATCTCGCAGTCGTCACGCGGACGTCAGCGGCCCAAGAGACGCCGTACCTTCTCGCGCGTTCCCGTGCCGTCCATGGGCACGTAGGTGATCAGCGTCAGTTCACGGAACCGCTCGTCGGCTACGTTCAGGGCCGTATATTCGAAGGACAGGCGTCCGGCTTCCGCGTGGTCGTAGTGTTTCTCGCCATCCTGATAGCCCTTGATCTCGTGGTTGTCCCACCAGGCGGCGAAGGGCGGGCTACGTTCGATCAGCAGGTCGATCAGTTCACGGAACCAGGGATCGTCGACTGACGCCGCATAACGCGCGCGCAACAGCCCGACGATGCCCCGCGCGTGATGCTCCCAGTCCACCAGCATCTCGCGCATCTTGGGATTGAGGTACATCTGGTAGAGGCCGTTGCGCTCGATCCCGCTCAGCCGGCCGATATCGCCGGTGATGATCTCGGCCGCAGCGTTCCAGGCGAGGTAATCCCACCGGCTGCCCAGGACCCAGCTTGGGCAGCAGTCGAGCTGGTCGATCAGGCGCTGCAGGTTGGCCCCCACCGCACGCGGTTCGCCGTTGCCGCCGTTTTCGGCCTCGGGCGGATGGCCGGCCAGCCGCAGTAGATGGGCGCGTTCGCTGGGCTCCAGCCGCAGCGCATCGGCGATGTTGCGCAGCGTGGCGGGCGATGCCCGGACATCGCGCGCCTGTTCCAGCCATGTGTACCATTCGATGCTGACCTGGGCGAGCGACGCCACCTCTTCCCGGCGCAGGCCCGGCGTGCGCCGGCGCAGGCCGCGCAGGATGCCGACATCCTCCGGCTGCAGGCGCGCCCGGCGCGTGCGCAGGAACTGTCCGATCTCGCGTCTGCGTTCTTCGCTCAGCATGATGCCTGCTAGATGGGGATCTCCAGCCCCAGCTTGACAGTGTCCATCACCACATTGGTGTGGAATTTATGGATGTCCCGCTTGTCGAAGAACAACAACCGGGTCAGCCGTTCATAGTCGGCCATGTCCTTTGCCGTGATCACCAGAATGAAGTCCTTGTCGCCGGTGACGTAATAGCATTGCTGCACCTCGGGAACGTCCCGGACCACTCGCTTGAAGCGATCGACCAGATCGGCCCGGCCGCCGGCCAGGATGACTTCGACAATCAGAGTAAGCCGGCTGCCGGCGATCGCGGGATCAAGAACCGCGATTTCCGACGCGATCGCACCTGACTGGCGCAGCCGTTTGATGCGGCGCTGGCAGGCAGAGGGCGAGAGCCCTACCGCTTCGGCGATCGTCTCCGACGTCTCGCGCGTGCTTTGCTGCAGGCGGCGCAGGATGGCCAGGTCGAGCGGGTCCAGATCAGGCATTCCTGCAGAATAACCGCGCAAATGATGCCGATCACGCGGAAATTCAGCGTGATAACGCCCATCTTTGCGCGTCGATGCTGATGACAGCGCCGTACCATTCCCTGATCGCACGCCAGTGAACAGACAACAGCCGCCCGGAGACTCGTCCCTTGTCGACTGCATCCGCAACCGGGAACGACACGATGGTCACGGGCCTCTTGTGCGGCCTGATTGCGGCTTTGATCTGGGGTGCGTGGCCCGTCGTATCCCGCCTCGGGGTCCAGCAGACACTGTCGGCATACGACATCACGGCACTCAGGTTCGCGGTAGCCGGTGTGATCCTGCTGCCCATCGTCTGGCGCAGAGGGGCCGCCGGCCTTGGGTGGACGCGCGCCTGCGTGCTGGCCTGTGGGGCCGGCATTCCGTATGCGCTGACGATGGTGGTCGGACTGTCCTTTGCGCCGGCCGGCCATGCCGGCGTGATCGGCCCGAGCAGCATGCTGATCTTCTCCACGCTCGGCGGGTGGCTGGTGTTGGGCGACCGGCCGACCGCAGCGCGGCTGACCGGCCTCGCGGCGGTCCTATGCGGCGTCGCTCTGATCGGCCATGGCAGCCTGGGGGGCGGTGATGGGCAGGAATGGATTGGCCACATCCTGTTCGTTGCAGGCGGATTCTGCTGGGCGACATACACCGTGGCGTCGCGTGCCTGGTCCGTCGATCCGTTCCATGCGACGGCGCTCGTCGCCGTGCTTTCGTTGGCGGTCTACGTGCCGGCCTATCTCATCCTCGGCGGTACGGCGCTGCTTTCGGCCCCGATCTCCGAGATCGCGTTTCAGGGAGTTTTTCAAGGTGTCTTGACCGCCATCCTGGCGCTGGTCTTCTACACCCGGGCCGTCGCCATCCTCGGGGCCGGGCGCGGCGCGGTGTTCTCCGCGCTCGTGCCGCCGATCGCGGTCCTGCTGGCCGTGCCCGTACTGGGTGAAACGCCGGGCTGGCCGGAACTGCTGGGGGCTGCTGCCGTGACCGTCGGCATGGTCCGCGTGCTGACAGCGCGCCGTCGATAGTCAGCGCCGCAACGGCAAGCCCGCGCAATCGGCCTGGTCTGTGCCGTAGGGGCAGGAACCGCTGACATAGTTCATGTACCGGTTCTCGTCACACTGGCCATTGAAGGCATAGCGGCAGGTGTTGCCGGCCAGTACGGAGGTCGGGCGAAGCTGCAGCCGGCTGCAGTCGGCTGCGTCCGTCCGGTGGGCGCAGGCGCTGGTGTCATAGCCGATATAGCGGCTGTCGTCGCATTCGCCGTCGAATGCCCACCGGCAGGTGTTGTTGCCTTGCCCGGCGGTTGACGGCGTCGCCGGTGGCTCGGTGGCGGCGGCGATCGGGCCGCAGTCGCTGGCGTCGGTGCCGCTGGCGCACACGCCGGTGCCGATGCCGGGCTCGTCGCACTCGAAATCGAATGCCCATTGGCAGCTGTTGCCGACCATCACGGAGACCGGCCGGGCGGTGCTGCCCTGGCAATCGGTTGCATCCGTGCCATGGGGACAGGCTGCGGTGTCGTTCCCGTAATAGCTGCTGTCGTCGCAGAAGCCGTCATTGGCCCAGGTGCAGCTGTTATTGCCGATCAGGACCACCGGGGGCGTTTCCGGCGGTTCATCGGGCTCCTGCGGCAGGTCGTCGGCTGGCACCCACGCGGTGTAGTCGCCCGGCAGGTCTTCCAACGGGTCTTCCGCGTCGGGATGCCCGCGTTCGCGCGCCTGTTCCAGCAGCCTTGCAGCCTCATCGGCGTCGGCGGGAACGCCGCGGCCGTCGCGGAAGTGCAGGGCCAGGTTGTAGGGCGCATGGGCGTTGTCCTGCTCGGCCGATCGCTGGAACCAGTCGAGCGCCAGCGCGTCATCCTGCGCGACCCCGATGCCATCGCCATACAGGATGCCGAGGATGTTCTGGCTGTCCGGATCGCCGGCTTCGGCCGCCGCCATGATCAGGGCGATGATCTGATCCGGCGTCAGTTCGCCCGTCGCGGGATCACCGCGTTCGCGCTGGAAGGCGCGGATGCCCGCCCGCGAACCCCGGCCGATCAGACCGTCGATGGGGCCGTCGTAGTAACCCAATGCCCTGAGTGCGATCTGCCGATCGTGCGGGGCAACCTCGTCGGAACGGGCGAGAGCGGGCTCCGGTGTCGGCCGGTCGCCCTCAAGCCTCTCCGGATCGGGTTCGGTCACCTCAGCGTCCGCCACATTGTCCGTCGGGGCTGCGGGCTGCTGCACGATGATCTGAGTGCGCGCCGTGGCTTCGACCATGCCGGCGAAAATCTCGGCGAACTGTAGGAAAGGCTGGAACAGACGTCGTTCAAGATCCGCAGGCGTGAGGCGGGGATGGTCTGCATCTGTCGCCGCACCGGGCGGCGGGATCGGCGTCTGCTCAAGCGGAATGCGCCACAGCGTTTCGCCCCCGCGGCCGTCACTGACCGCGAGTTCCAGGATGCCGCCGTCCGGCGAGGCCGGGCCGGTCAGATCCGGATAGTATGCGAGGCGCTCGAGATCCTCGGGCTCGATCCGGTCACCGGGCGACAGCGGGCCGCCTTCGGGCAGGGCGACCAAGCCGCGATCCGGCCCGCTGTCGCCCGGTGACCGGATCG
>JANQQD010000070.1 GCA_028285185.1 Anaerolineae bacterium
GTCAAGGACATCATGACCAATGAGGTCGTGCAGACGATGACGCCGGAAGACGACTGCATGCAGACGCTGGAGCTGTGCACCAAGCTGAAGGAAAAGCACAACCGGAAGATCACACTGAACGGTACGTGCCAGGGCGGCTACATCTGCCTGATGAACTTGCTGTCCGGCAAGTACAAGAATGTGTGCGACAGTCTGATCACCAATGTCGCGCCGATCGACGGGACGTGCAGCGATGCCATCAGCGGCATGCCCAACCTGCACCACGATTTCGTCACCACCACGTTGCCCAGCGGCAACTCTGTGGCGAATGGCTATCTGTTGAGCCTCGGCATGCGCTTCGTGGCGATCGACCGCGAAACGCCGCTGGTGAAGGTGCTGGACCAGGCTTCGCTCCAGCGCAGCACGGACCTGAACCCCGGCAAGACCGTGGCGGCCCTGTTCCGCTGGCTGTTGAAGGAACGGGTGCACCTGCCGCTGGCGATCGCCAACATGAGCTCTCTGACCTTCCAGGAGCCGATCGGCGAAGACGGCACGCTGCCGGTCACGCTGTTCGACAAGCCGCTGAAGATCGGCGACCTGAAGAAGTTCGGCGTGCACTGGCACATGAACTATGCCTTGCGCGACGATCTGGTCACCCCGCCGAGCGCGATGGCCGGTGCCCGGTTCCTGGATGAGAGCACGTTCGAAGCGGTGCCCTATCCCGCCGGGCATGTGGCGATCCTCACCAGCCCCTACAGCAAGAAGTCGCCGATCAACGGCCGCTTCAAGGACAAGAACGGTAAAGAGTACCGCGGTCCGGTGACCTACCAGTTGGAAGCCGCATAAGCCATCGGCAGCGGCCGGCGAACGGGGCGCGACACCGCGCCCCGTTTTCTTTTCGCCCCATCGGATCGCCGCCGCTCCAGTGGGCGGAACCCAGCGCCTCCGTCGCTTGCCCTCGCGCCCCTCCTCGGCCATCGTATTGCCGCGAAGGTCCCCGAGCTAACGCCTGGGGTGTGGACCACACTGCACAGCAAGGGTTGTGAAGCAAGCGTCCTCAATGCGATTCTGGCCTGGATTCCTGAAGATCGCCGCGACGATCATCGCAGCCGGCCTGGCCACCGGATGGCCCGCAGCCGCGTACGCCGCAGCCCCCTCGGATGAAGCCACGGATGAGGTTCCGGAGGCGCTGCCGGACCCGACCCCGCAGATGATGGAAGAATGCCGCGCCGTCTATCGCGGCTGCGACTGCCTGGAACCCATGTTGCGCGGCATCACGGCGCATCCGGAAGTCCGGGCCTTCCTCGACTCTCTGGCTGAGGAAGACCTCCATCCCGAAGGCGACTGGGCCAGCGCGGCAAGCCTGTTCCTCAGCCGCATGCCGTCAGCCGTGATGATGCACATCCAACAGGGCCTTCGCGATGTCGACCGCGAGGCGGCGATGGGTTGCCTCGTGAACCTGGAGGCGCGCGACCCTGAGCACCCCACTCCGGCGGAAATGATCCGCGACTTGTTCGGGCCGGGTCTTCTGCCGTAGGGGTTCCGGTCGGTTCGCGCTCTGCTCCGGCCCTCAGCCGGGGCTGCGGCGTCGCGCGAACCAGCCCGAAGGAACGAACTGCAGCGCAAGCCAGGCCGACACAAAGAGCACGATGGAGAACGCGGTCAAGCCCGCCCCGACAAGTGTCCGCACCACCAACAGCAGCAACAGTACGAACAACCCGCCCGAAAGGCCGACGTCGCGGGCGCGCTTTGCCATCAGGCTCAGCACGGCAGCAAGGAAGCCCAGCACGACAAGCCAGAGCGCCGCGACACCGGCTGCCCCGAAAGTGCTCTGAACGAAGGCCCAGAGGTCGCCGGCCCCGCCATGGAGTCCCATGCTGACCAGCATCCCTTGTGCGCCGATCAGCGCATTGCCGCCGATGATGATCAGCACCATCGAATGCCGAAAATAGTCGGACCGGTCGACGCGTCCGGAAACGACCTGGCCGAAGAGCGCGGTGATCATCGATCAGTTTCCGCCTTGCGGGAAGGATCATGGATCTCCGCCGCACACCATGGGGGCGCTAAAGCCACCCCGCAGTGATGACTGTCACTGCGTTGCGCAGCGTTGCTGTCGCCCCCGCATAAGGTGTTGAACGATCGCCGCACCCGGATCCGTCGCCCCCCCCGCAACGGCGTGGTGGGCGGAGGCCGGCGTGTGTACGATCTATTCGCCGCTTCCGGCCGGCATGCCCCTTCGATCATCCGGGAAAGGCATCCCATGGCAAGATGGACCGTCACAGTTGCCCTGAGTTTCACCCTGATGGCAGCCGCGTCCGCGGCCTTCGCACAGTCGCGGCCCTACGCCGCCCAGCACCAGGCATGGTCCGTCTATTGCGATGCCTGTGCGTCTGCGGAGGATGATGTCTGCGCCCTGCGCTCCGGCAATGTGACTGTCGTGCCGTTTCCGTCGGACACTGTGTACTACGACATCGCCCTTCCGGCGGGTGCCGGGGGCTCGCTGACCTTCCTGGTCGACCGGCTGGCCCCGGTGACCGTGGCCCCCAGCGCCACGGCCTATGAGGGCCTGCGCGGCGCCTTTCGCATCGGTGGTGGCACGGCCGGCCAGTTGGTGTCCCTCTTCGGCAGCGGCCGGTCCTTGCGTGTCGTCTTCGTCGGCCCGGGCGGACAATCGGTGCGCGACGAAATCTCCCTCGCCGGCTTTTCCGATGCCGCCGATGACGCCTTCGCCGTCATGGCCCAGATCCAGGAAGACCAGGTCGCTCTTGCCTGCGGTGGTGTTGCGCCGCCCGGCCCGGGGACTCCCCCCGGCCCGCCGGCTGGGGCGGGCACCGGCGTGCTGAGCGGACCGGCGTTGGCACAGCGGCTGACCGGCAATTCAATCTTCGGGACCGATGCCGGCGGCTCGGCGTTCTGCCGGTTCTACGGCCTCGGCGGCGTCCTTACCGTCAGTGTCACGCCCAACCCACCGCGCCCCGGCAGCTGGCAGGTCGAGGGCAGTGACGTCTGCCATCTGGTCGAAGACTACATCGTCTGCGAGCGGTTCTCGTTCCCCACGCCCAACAGCGTCTTCTACACGTCGCCGGACGGGGCCTTCACCGGTACCGCCGAGATCCGGCCCGGTGACAAATGCAGCTAGGCCCCAGCGCCCACCTTCGGGCGGCGTCAGGCCAGGGACCCGCACCATGACCGGTACCATGAGGGCCATGGTGATCGACCGTATCGGTCCGATCGTGGAGCATCCGCCACCGTTGCGGGGGGCCGATCTTCCGATTCCCGAACCTGGACCCGGCGAGGTGCGCCTGAAAGTCTCCGCCTGCGGCGTCTGTCATACCGAGCTTGATGAGATCGAGGGCCGCACCGCGCCGCCCGTTCTCCCGGTCGTGCCGGGACACGAGGCGGTCGGGCATGTCGATGCGCTGGGACAGGGCGCCACACGGTTCCGCGAGGGTGACCGTGTCGGCGTCGGCTGGATCCATCATTCCTCAGGCGGCTCGGACGAGAATGTCGACCCCGCTTTCCGCGCCACCGGCCGGGACGTCAATGGCGGCTATGCCGAGTTCATGACGGTGCCCGAAGCCTATGCCCATCCGATCCCCAAGGTGTTCGGCGACGCCGAGGCAGCACCGCTTTTGTGTGCAGGCGGCGTCGGGTATCGATCGCTCAGGCTCACGGGGCTGGAGGATGGCCAAAGACTGGGGCTGACGGGCTTCGGCGGCTCCGCGCATTTGGTTCTGCAGCTCGCGCGCCATCTTTATCCGCATTCGCCCATCTTGGTGTTTGCGCGCGATGCCGAAGCGCGAACCTTCGCCCGCAGGCTCGGCGCCGACTGGGCCGGTGATACAGCTGAGACGCCGCCGGAGCCGCTGCACGCCATCATCGACACCACGCCGGCCTGGACCCCGGTGGTCGAAGCCCTGGCGCATCTGGCGCCCGGCGGCCGTCTGGTGATCAACGCCATCCGCAAGGAAGACCGCGACAAGGACCGGCTGCTGGCGCTCGATTACGCCCGCCACCTCTGGATGGAGAAAGAGATCAAGTCGGTCGCGAATGTGACCGGCCGGGATATTGCCGATTTCCTGCCAATGGCAGCAGCGATCCCGATGCGGCCGGAGATCCGCACATACGCGCTGGACGATGCGAACCGCGCCATCCTTGAGCTGAAGCGCGGCCGCGTGCGCGGCGCAAAGGTGTTGCTGACGGGCTGAGCGAAGATCAAGGCGCAAGCCCGCCGCCCCTTGGTGCCGCCGCTGTTCAGGACATCGCGGGAGCGTCCGCCTCACATAGGCGCTGCCGCCACATTCCGACGCAACGGGTTTTCACCGCTGCCCATCAGCCCGGGCGCGCAATCGGCGGCGCCGGGCATTCCCAACAGCCGGTTCAGGCGGCGACCGCCGTCTCGGCTTCCAGGGTTGCAAGATGGGTCAGCATCGCCTGCTCGTCCGGGCGCAGCCGCTCCGGCGAGACCACATAGCTGGCGCCCACCAGCCTTCTCAAGACATCCCAACGATGGCCGGCGGTGAGGTCAGCCTGAGCGGCCGCCCAACGGTCCGCAAGCCCCATGCGGCGCACCAGTGCCGCGACTCTGGAATTATTACCAAATACTAAACGCGGATCCTTTGCTTCGATAGCACTCGAAGCGATGGTGAGGAAGCTCCTAGCATCCTCCGTCCTGGTATCCAACATACCATCCTCCGTCGCTTTTGCTTGCAATTCATTATATGGATAACTTGCAGCTGCCCGCAATCCCGTTATGTTGCCTTGCAACATTTGGGAGGGGGGCAACCATACTCTTAGCGGCGGAATCCCTAGGATTTCGTCGATACGCATAGCTGCTATGACGGCAGGAGGCAGGGCGACGGCTGGCGGTCCGCCAGAGGCGATTATCCCGGCAGGACATGCGAATCCGGCCGGCGGGGCGCCGGCGATCACATCATCGTCGTTGGTCGTGGGCCGCCCCGACGCATCCCGGGACGGGGCGGATCACCGGTCGGCGCCTACCCGTCGAGGGTCAAGACGGCGTCGATGGGGCGCGGCTCGTGGGGGGCCATCTGGGTCTTGTCGTCATCGACCCAGCTGGCCAGTTGCACCGGGCAGATATTGACGCCGGTGTCCCCCTCTTTGCTGTCCAGCGCTTCCCAGACGATCAGCCCATCATCGGATAGGTAATAGGTGTGCTCGCCGAAGCTGGAATGCAGGTGCGGCATGACCGGATTGTCTTCCGGGATCGGCTGGGCGCCGATGCGCTCTTCGATCTGATCGATCTGCTGCGTGCTCAACTTCATCCCGGAGACTCCATGGTGCGGTCGCTGGGGAACCCGTGCGGATCAGCTCCGCCCTTGCTCCCAACAACACGTGCTGCCGCCAGCGGCCCGCATGCATATCGGGCCGACTCGACGCCTTGGCGAGGGTAATGATTAGAAAATCTCCAAACCATTCTTGAAAAAATCGGAATAGTCACGATTTCCGCAGAGCGGAACGTCTACCCGTCTCGCGCGTTCATGCGCGGCCGATCTGCCCTCGACGGTCGTAGATGTCGGGCTCAGCCAAGTGCCCGACCCAGATCCGCAATCAGGTCGTCGGCATGCTCCAGGCCGACCGACAGGCGGATGACGCCGTCGGTGATGCCGAGCTTCGCCCGCTCCTCCGCCGTCAGGCGCGAATGCGTGGTGGTCGCCGGGTGGCAGATCAGGCTCTTGGCGTCGCCCAGATTGTTGGAGATGTCGATCGTCTGCAGCGCGTCCATCACCTTGAACGCACCCTCCTTTCCGCCCGGCACCTCGAAGCTCACCAGCGTGCTGAACCCGGCCATCTGGCGGCATGCCAGAGCGTGCTGCGGATGGCTTTCCAGCCCCGGATAGCGCACCAGCGCAATCGCCGGATGGCCTTCCAGGAAACGGGCGACGGCCAGGGTCGCCGCACTCTGATGCGCCACGCGGATCGGCAGCGTTTCCAGCCCCTTCAGCATCACCCAGGCGTTGAACGGGCTCATGGACGGGCCGGTGTGGCGGTAGAAGGGGATGAAATGCTCCTCCATGAACGCCTTGTCGGCCAGTACCGCACCGCCCAGGCAGCGCCCCTGCCCGTCGATATGCTTGGTGGCGGAATAGACCACGATATCGGCCCCGAAATCGAACGGGCGCTGGTAGAGCGGCGTGGCGAACACATTGTCGACCACCACGCGGGCGCCGGCGGCATGGCCCATCTCGGCAACCGAAGCGAGGTCCACCAGGTCCAGCATCGGGTTCGACGGCGTCTCCAGGAACACGGCCTTGGCGGGCCGCGCCAGGGCCGCTTCCCACGCCTGCAGGTCCGTGCCGTCGACGAACATCGTCTCGATCCCCCAGCGCGGCAGGATCTCCGACACGATGAAGTGGCAGGAACCGAACAGCGCCCGCGAGGCGACCACCCGGTCGCCGGCCCGCAGCTGACAGGCGAGCGCGGAGAACACGGCCGCCATGCCGGTCGCCGTGCCGCGGCACATCTCCGCCCCTTCCAGAGCCGCCAGGCGCTGTTCGTAGACCGCCACCGTGGGATTGGCATAACGGCTGTAGACGTAGTTGTCGTTCTCGCCCTTGAACGCCGCTTCGGCCTGGGCCGCATCGTCGAACACGAAGCCGGAATTGAGATAGAGCGCCTCGCTGGTCTCGCGGAACTGCGAGCGCTGGAGGCCTTCGCGAACCAGCAGGGTGTCGAGGCGCTTGCCGTCGTTGGGGGCCATGGGTGGATCGTCCGCTCTCGGTCTTGGCGCACCGGCCCGGGCCCGGTGCGGGGGCACGGCATACCAAGACACGGGGCGAAAGGGAAACGGTCTAATCGGCCGCGAGATGACATGGCTCATGCCGCCCATCCGGTTGGCGCGTTATGCCGTTGCGTTCTCTCGGAGTGTTCCCCGCGCGGGTTGCAGGCCGAAGGAAGGGGCAGCGATGGGCATTTGGGCGAAGACAGCTGTGCTGACGGCGATCACGACGATGGCCATGGCTGTGCCGGGCAACACATCGGACCTTGTCGATCGTGGCCGGTATCTGGTGGAAGGCCCCGGCGCCTGCGGCAACTGCCACACGCCCTCCGGCCCCGACGGCGTGGACGAAAGCCTGCATCTCGCCGGCGGTCTGGTGATGACGGAACGGGGCTTCAGTGCCGTTACGCCCAACATCACGCCGGATCCCGAGACCGGCATCGGCGCCTGGAGCGATGCGGAGATCGCGCGCGCCATCCGCGAGGGCATCCGCCCCGACGGCAGCGTGATCGGCCCGCCCATGCCGTTCGAGGTCTATCCCGGCCTGGCCGACGAAGACCTGGCGGCCATGGTCGCCTACCTGCGCACGGTACCGGCCATCCGAAACGAGACCGACCCGTCGGACTATCCGTTCGACGTGCCCGAATCCTGGACGGCGCCGGTTGACGGCGTGCCCATGCCGCCGCGCGACGACCCCGTGGCCTATGGCGCCTATCTGGCCGGACCTGTCGGCCATTGCGTGGTCTGCCATTCCGCGCCGTTGCTCACCGGCGGGCCCGACCTGGCCGACGGCCTGGGCGCCGGTGGCATGGCGTTTCTCGGCCCCTGGGGCATGACGGTGGCGCCCGACATCACCCCGACCGCGCTGGCGGACTGGACGGATGACGAAATCGCCCGCGCCATCCGCGAAGGCGTGCGCCCCGACGGCCGCGCCCTGTTGCCGCCCATGGGTTACCCCTATTACGCCCGCCTGACGGACGCGGACATGGCGGCGATCATCGCCTATCTGCGCGCCCTGCCGCCGCAGTAGCGCGGGGGCCATCCCATACCCGTCATCCCCGCGAAGGCGGGGATCTTGTGACGCCGGGCAGAGCCTCGCTGCACAAGATGTCCGCCTTCGCGGACATGACGCTGGGGGATACGATCGGCAACGACCGCGCACCGAGAACTGACCGACTGTTCACCGTCCGTTAGCACCCGCACGCTAGGATTGAGTGGCGTGGGCGGTTGCTGGCCGCATTTGGCAGGTCATTGCCGAAAATCCCACAGGATCGGGAGCGGGCACAATGGACTTCCGGATTGTGCTGGTCGCCTTTCTGGGCGCCGTGGGCATCTATTTCGTCATGAACGAGACCATGGTCGACGGCGGCGGCGCCGTTGCGCGCGGTGACCTGCACCCCATGCTGCAGCAGGCCTGCGCGCAGGAGCCGGAAATGTGCGAGTGCGTCTATCCGGTGCTGGAGGTGATGGGCGACGATGAGGAGCTGATGTCGCTGGTCATGGAAGTCGGCCTCAGCGCCACCCATGGCCCCAATGCGCAGGCCATGGCCATGCAACGCCTCAACAGCGTCTCGCCCGAGGCCCAGGCCCGCATGATGAACGCCATCAGCCGCATCGATATCGGCGAGTTGATGGCCTGCATGAGCCGCACCAGCCCGGCCTTCGGCCAGATGGTCGAGAGCCCCAGCCTGAGAGAGATCCAGGAGATGGGCGAGTAGACAGCCGCAGGTCGCCGCCGATCGGATCATCACCAAGGCACACAACTCCTTGGTTTCACCCGCTGCTGTTGCGCCTCTCCACAGTGGCCGCGGATCAGGTCTTCGACACAGTGCTTCGCAACTGTGCCAGAAGCACAAGGATTTCCTGAACGACAGTCGTCCAGACGACATCGCGGTCGATGTCGTAATAGGCGTGAATCAGGCGATTGCGCATGGAGACGATAGCTGGCCACGGTATCGAAGGGTGTGCTGACCGCGTTTCCGAAGAGACCTTTGCAGCCGCTTCACCAATGATCTCGATGGCGCGAACCAGGGCGAACAACAGCATCTGGTCGGTGTCGAGATCGTGGCGCTGCCGGCCAGAGATGAACCCCTCGGCGGCTTCCGCCGCTTCGATCATGTGGCGAACGCGGACCGTATCGTCAGGCACCATAATACGGCTGCGCAGTGCGAACGATCTCGTCACGGAAGTGGCGGCTCAGATCCTCTGCCGTTCGCAGATCGACCTTGCGCCCCCGCAGCAGGGAAGAAAGATCCAGCTCGATCTGCGCCAAACCGAGCAAGCCCGGTTTGGCGCCTGGCTCGAACTCCACCAGCAGATCCATATCACTGTCCGGTCGTGTGTCGTCCTTAAGCGTCGACCCGAAAACCGACAGGCGCCTGATGCGGTAACGCCGGCAGAGCGCTGCGAGCGCCTCCGGATCGGTGAAGGAAAGCCCGGCTGTCGCCATATCTGTCAGCCTCCTCGCGCGCCGGCCCAACCATCCGCATCGACGGGGACGAACCGCCTAATGCCGCACCCCGTGGCAATCCTTATACGCCTTGCCCGACCCGCACGGGCACGGCGCGTCAGGCGCCACGCTGGTGGCCATGATCGTCTCCGCCGCCGACTGCCGGCGGTCGCGCCAGTATTCGTGGATGGCGGCGACGCATTTGGGCAGCATGGCGCCCACCTCGCGCGCGGCCTCCGGGTCTTCCGAGAGGTCGATGTCGAGCACATCGTTGTCTTCCTCATCCGCGCAGAGCGCAAGGATGGGGACCAACAGCACGCCCGCCTCGTCGTCGTTGATCAGCTCAAGCCAGGTGTCGGCGCGCAGGCCCACGGCCTCCATGAAGCCGCTGGCCCAGTCGGCCATCACCACTTCGCCGTCGCGGGTCTGCCAATAGATCGGCGCCAGCTCTTCCTCCGCGTCCTCCAAGCCCCGCGCGATGTCGTTGTAGCGAGCCATGATGGCGCCCAGCACCGTCTGCGCCTGGTCCAGGCTGTCGAACTCCGGCTCCTCCCCGCCCCAGACCACGGGCAGCCACTCGCTGGGCAGGATCAATTCCGGGCCGACCACCAGGCCGGTCAGGAATCCGTCCAGGTCCGACAGCAGCATGCAGTCGGGCGGCGACTGGTCGGACATCAGGAACCGGTCCAGCGGTTCAAGATCGGTCGGCAGCGACTTGCCCATGGGCAGACCATACCCGGCATCGGTGCGTGCCGTGCGCGGCCGGCACACGACATCGGTATCCGGCATAAAGAGGGCGGCGCCAAAACGCAAGCCGGCCCCTATTTGTCCATTGATACGGGCGGGGCGAACGCCCGCGGTCATGCGCCGGGGGTCGGGCCGGGGAAAGCATTGGTGGCTGGAGATGCCCGCCTGCGCAGGCATGACGCGTTTGGATGGATGGGCCTGAACTCGAACAGCCTTCACGTCGTCACCGCGGAGGCGGGGACCTCCACGGGGCACGCACGGCTGGCGGACTGCGAAGGCCTGCGGACGCGCCGTCAGTGGGCGAAATGCCAGAAGCGGCCGGCGGCGGTTTCGACGGGGCGCAGGCCGAAGCGGCCGTCCGGCCCGCAGCCGCAGGCGATCAGCTGATAAACGTCCGCCAGCACGGCCCGGTTGTTGTGATAGTAGGAATGGCCGATATCGCTGTCGTCCACCGGGCCGGCATCGATGGTGTCGATGCCGTCGATCACCGCCACGCTGCCGGCTAGAACCTCGCCTACGCGCTGTTCGTCGTGGAAGAATTCGCGGCTGATCGCCAGCGCCTGATCGCCGGTGGACGCGTACAGGCTCGCCTGGGCCGACACGGCCAGCAGCGCCGGCGCATGGTCGGCGAATTCACGGAAGCCCATATCGGGCGCCATCATCACCACCTGGCCCAGCACCGGCGCGGCCCCGGCGTGCTGCTGCGCCAGACCGTCGACGGCGCCCAGGAACGGCACGATGCCCAGGCTGTGGACGATCACATGGGTGCGCCCCGCCCCGGCGGCATCGGCCAGCAGGCCCAGCACCTGCTGCAGATGGGCCGTGGTCGCTCGGGCCGCCAGCACATCGTCGGAATAGCGCATCATGTCGCCGGCCGAAGGCCAGCTATAGGCGACCACGGGTCCGCGGTAATCCAGGTCGTACGCGATCTGGGCCGCGAATTCCGCCGCTTCGGCGAAGGTCTTGTTGAAGCCGTGGATCACCACCAGCGCGTCGCCGGACGCGGCATCCCCTATAGCCCCGGCGAACGCCGTTTCCGTCAGGATCTCCGCCGGATCGTGCAGCATGACGTGCTGGGCCGGATCTTCCGGTGCGCCGAAATCCCAGAACGACGGCGCCTCGACAGCCCCGACCGCATGGGCATCCGGCATGCGCACATGTACCGCACCATAGGTCAGCGCGCCGCCCACGGCAGCGAACCGATCGGCCGCGGCGGGTGAGCCCAGATCGACACGATCCGTGGCGAAGAAGACGCGCACCGCCTGGGGGTCGTTCTCCGGCGGCGGCAGCATCATGGCCGACGACGATGCACAGGCGGCCAGCGCCAGCACGGCCAGGCTGGCGCGCACCAGCCGCAGCGCGGAATCAATCCGGGTCATCGCGATAGGCTCCCAGCCGTTGCTGGAGAAGGGAGATCGCTGCCCCAGGTCTCACGAACGCGCATCACCGGACCTCCCGCCCAAGGAAATTGAGCAGGCACTGTGCGCAGTTCGGCCGCCGGCTTCAGTGACGGTTGTCACGAGCCTTTACCAATATCCGTCAGCAACCCTCCGGCCCGCCATTTCGTCCAGCCGGCGCCGCGTGGGGCCGCTGATATCGGAGGGCATGTCGTCGATGGCGAAGAACGCGACCTCGGCGATTTCCAGTGACTGCACGGTCACCGGTTGCCAATCGCGGATCTCATAAAGGAAGACGTGATCGCTGCGTTCGGGGCGGAAATTGGCGTAGAGGCCGATCAGTCGGTCCGCCCGATCTGCCGCCACGCCGGCCTCCTCCCGCGTCTCGCGCAAGGCCGCCTGTTCCAGCGTCTCCCACCGCTTCACGCCGCCACCGGGGAAATGCCAGCCCGGCCGATAGGTGTGGCGGATCAGGCAGAGCCGCCCGTCGCCGTCATGGACCACGGTGCGCACGCCCAGCGTAACCGGGCGGCGCACCCGCGTCAGGGCTTGCGAGAGGTGGAAGCCCAGCCGCGGCAGCGGGCTGGCCTTGAACAGGCGGTGGAGGGTCGACATGGCGCCCATACCGGCCCCGCACGGCCGCCCTTGTCAATCGCGCCGGCCGGCGCCGCTAGACGCCTTCGACCAGCACGATATTGCCATTGGAGGCCGCCTGGCGCAGCGCCTTCACCGGCTGATACTCCTCCGCCGCGTACCAGGCGCGCGCGACCTCCATGCTGTCGAATTTCAGGATGATGGTACGGGGCATGGGCCACTCGCCCTCCAGCACCTCCACCGCGCCGCCGCGTGCCAGGTAATCGCCACCGTATTTTTCGATCAGGGCTGGCACCTGGGCCTTGTAGCCCTCGTAGGCGTCGGGGTCGGTGATGTCGATCTGGGCGATGATATAGGCCGCCATCGCGGGCTCCTTCCTTGTTGTGGCCGTCTCGCTGCCGCAAAGGCCGCACAATTCGCCGCAAGGAAAGCGTAAAGTTTCGGTCTCATAAAGGGACCGATTGTCCGGGTGATGCCCGGGCACGGCATAGCAGACCATGCGGACGGGGCGGCTTTCACACCGCCGCGCGCAAACCGGATGGACCCATGGCGGGAACGCACACGGCAGCTGGCGGTGGACACCGGAGATCCGGGCCCGGCTGGCTGACTGTGTGCCTGTGGGCGCTGCTGGGGCTCATGCTCGCCGCCATGGCAGCCCTGATCGTGCCGGCCTGCGGCTTCTCCACGCCCGGCGGCCAGACGCTGCTCTGGTTCTGTCCCGGCGTGTCGCAACCCGAACGGCTCAACACGGACCTCGTGCGTGAGCAACAGCGCGAGCGCGCGCTGGACCGCCGCCTCGACAGCCTGCGGCTTGCGCTGGCCATCGCGCCCGATTGCCCGATCCCGCCCACCTTGGCGCGTGACCTTGAGGAGGAGCCGCCGGTGCAGGTGGCAACGCTGCCAGCGCCCGAGCCCGAACCGCAGGCGATGGAAGAGCCCGAACCGACGCCGGCCCGAATTCCGCCGCCGCCGGAGGCCCCTGCGCCTGAGCCCGAACCACGGATCGCCGAGGCGGTCACTGAGGAGCCGCCGGCGGGCGAGCCGGCGCCGGAACCGCAGCTCGAGGTCGCCGTGATGCGCCCGGAGCCATCGCCGGACTACGTACCGCCGCGGCCTGTCCGCCGCCCGGCAGCACCGGCCCGGCCACCGCCGCCGCGCCCGCCTGCCACGGTGCCCGCAGCCCAACCGGCACCCCAGCCCGCGCCGCAGCCGACCCCGGCGCCTGCGCCTGCGCGTACCGAGCCGGCACCACCGCCCGCCCGCTCGCCCCAGTCCATCGACTATGACCGGCGACTGGACCGCGCCGGTGTGCCGCCGCGCGACGTCATGGTCACGCTGATCTGGGACAATGTGAACGATCTCGACCTGCACGTGCTCTGCCCCAACGGCGTGCCGATCTATTATGCCAGCATGACCGCTTGCGGCGGACGGCTGGATGTGGACTCCAATGGCCCCGGCCCCGAGACCTCATCGCCGGTGGAGAATGTCAGCTGGGCGAATGCAGCACCGGGCCGATACCGGGTGGAGGTGCGCCACTTCGCCAATCATGGCGGCCCGGATCCGACACGCTTCCGCGTGCGGGTGCGCGTCGGCGAACGGGAGACCTACCATGCCGGCGTGCTGGGGCCCGACGGCCGGACCATCGTCACCGAATTCACCGTGCCATAGCCTTCAGGGGACCGCGAAAGCGATGGATCGAAGCCTGAGCGAGGGGACGACGGCGGCCGCAGCCGGGCATCCACGCATCGTGCCCGAAGCCGTATACAAGGTGCCATGACCCAAGCTGACCACCCTCCGGCAGACGCCGCGCCGCGGCGGCGCCTTTCCTGGCTGGCGCTGGGGCTGTGGGTGCTGCTGGGCTTCCTCTTGGCCGGCATCGCCTTTGCCGTGGTGCCGGCCTGCGGCCTCGCCCTGCCGGGGCTGCGCCCGTTCCTGCTGTTCTGCCCGGCAGCGGCCGAGATGCCGGCGGACGACGGGTCGCTGGATTGGGAACGGCAGCGAGAGGCAGCGCTGCGCCGCCGCCTGGACGACCTGCGCCTGTCGCTGGTCGACGCGCCGAACTGCCCGCAGCCGGAACCGCCGCCGATCGTGGTGGCCCAGGTGGATCCGCCGCCCGAGCCCGAACCTCTGCCGGAGCCCCCGCCGCCGCCTGAGCCGGAACCGGAGCCCGAACCCGTGGTCGTGCCGGAGCCGGTGGTGGAACCAGAGCCGGAACCGGAGCCGGAGTTCGTCCCGCCGCCGCCGGTGATCCGCCCACCGCCGCCGCCACGGCCCGAACCGCCGCCGCCGCCACCTCCGCCGCCGGAACCGGAGCCGCAACCGCCGCCCCCATCGCCGCCGGCCGACAGCGAGTACGACCGCCGGCTGGACCGCGAGGGCGTGCAGGACCGCGAGGTGATGGTGACGCTGATCTGGGACAACGTGAACGACATCGACCTGCACATCATCTGCCCCAACGGCCAGCGCATCTCATACGTGGACATGCAGGGCTGCGGCGGCCGGCTGGACGTGGACGCCAACGGCGGCGGCCCGCAGACCCGCAACCCGGTGGAGAACATCAGCTGGGGCACGAACGCCCCGCCGGGCCAGTTCCGCGTCGAGGTCCACCACTACGCCAACCACGGCGCGCCGGACCCGACCCCCTATCGCGTGCGCGTGCGCATCGGGGATGAGGAGCGGTACTACAACGGCATTCTGACCCCGAACCAGCGACGGGGGGTGACGACGTTTACGATACCGTAGGGACCAGAAGGGGAGCAGGTCATGTCTTGCTGATCCTTGGACCTTCCCTCGGTCCAATCATAAGGATGGACCGATCCGCTTGGGGCAGTTCAGTCAGGCAAGCGTGTCTTTCAGATAGTCCTCAGAAAGCCTTCGCAATCGGGCGAGTGCCGCCCGGACAGGAACGAAGTCGATAGGTGTGGCCACCAGTTCGGCAATCCGCCCGGGCGCATCGGCTCGTATCAGCCGGTCGGACAGACCCAATAGCGCCAGCAAAGAGGTGAACCGCTCTGCGCCGCGCTCTTCATTAGCAATCGAGATAAAGGGCCTTTCAAAGATGATTGAGAATATTGTGCCGTGATAGGAATCGGTCACGACAAAGTCTGCATCTCGAAATGAAGAAATCCATGCTGGGACTGTCAACCTGTCACTATGCTCAAGAGACAGAGTTTCTTCCCTGTATGCCGGCCCCAGTTCAGCCAATATTTGGCTGCGGATCGTAGGATGGTCGAGCATATAGCATAGAACGTTCTTGTCGCTTTTCGTCGGCTTGCTTCCGCATATGCCTGAGTAAAAATCGGGCGAAACCAGCAGTGTGGGGTCCAGAACATGCTGAGCATCCGGCCTTCCCAGGTCATCGCGGCAGATGTTTACGCCGGATGCTTCGCGCACCGACACTGCCTTGAAGCGGGCGAGAAGGCGGGAAACCTCCGGAGTGTATTCCGGAAAGTTCCAGGTGCCGACGCCAAATGAAGCAGCATATGAGAGGCGAAGATAGGCGTCTTCCGCACCGAAGCCGAGAAAGAAATCCGTGACCGTACTGCGGTCAAGGTACTTGACCTGCCAGACCTGATCGCTGCCGACGACAATCGCATCCAGCTTATGTTTGTCCACTGCTCGCGCCAGGGCTTTGCTGCTGCGCAAGACAGCCGTCTGTCCGTCAAAGTGGCTGGCGATGAAAGGTTCGTGCCGCTTGCGTGATTTCTCACGATGCCGCACGCCCTTAATGTTCTGAAAAGGCAGGTACTCGAGCACTGGCAAAGCAAGGGCCTGCACACCCGAAAGTGGCCTGCGCCGCTTTAAAAGAGTCGTCTCCCAGCCTCGGGACTGCAGCCAATGACTGAGTGCCACTGCCTGGATGATCCCTCCAAAATTAGTATGGAGGGAGAGAGTAAGAATCCCAATTATTTTTACCAAGCCCCTGTCCTCGCCGGGCGGAGCTTGCGAATGAGCGCTTTGAAGCGTGATGCGCCTCGAGTCAATATTTTATGGGCCCTGACATACGGTGCCATCTGTCGATCGTAGTCAGCGAGCGTGCCGCCCCGTGCAATAACGTCCGCGAAGGCCATAGACGAGCGGTCTGCAATAACTGAGCGAAGATCATAGACCCAGCGTCGCAAAATATTCCTGGCAATCATTGGATCAACTCGCTTGCGAGGCGCCCAGATGCCCTTGGACTTGCGCCGAGCGAGGCGATGCGCCAGACCCTGGCGGCGGTGGCGCAAACCGGAGGATTGACTTTCGACCACCTGTGCTACCGTGACCTCATTCATGACAAGGTCGCCTGATTGAGTGGCCTTGCGTATCATTTCATCGATTGTCTCATTGCGGGTGACAACGATATTTGAGCCTCTGTAATCATTGACGTATTCTGGTATCCAGGCATCCCCTACGGCAACATCAGCACACTCTGCCAACACATCATCACAAAACTCGCAGGCAGGGTTCTTGAATTGCCCCTCTCCCCAGTCGCCACCTTTCACATTGGCCATAGGCGTCACAATGAGATCCTGTGAGGTTTTATTGTGAGAGCTGAAAGCAAAACCATATCGGGATGCCGGTCGATCGGCGATTTTATAGCGAAAATCAAAATCCTCTAGTGTTCCAGGATGCCGGCCTTTCTGCCATGCAAGATAATCTGCAAAATACCTGCTCTTAAGATGACCACAAACAAGGCCAATCGTATATGCGATTCGATCGGATGGAATTAGGCCAGCGAACTGCAGAAGTCGAATGCTTTTGATAAAGCATGGAAGACCAATGATTGCGAACCGCTTATTAGTGGTCGCAATCATTGGAAGAACGTTCATCATTGTAACTGGATAGTATCTTGATTTTGCGCCTGATTTTATGTCATTCTCAATATTAGAAGTCCCAAATTCAAATAACGCATCACCTTCCATTTCTCGTTCCGAAGGTTTTACATGTACGACAATATCGACCATATCTTGCTTGAGGAACTCTGCAGCGAGCCAGCTTATGAGACCGCCAGAGCTTCCATTTGCTCTGTAGTCAGAGACCGCAACATGCCCTGCAAGTGTTGATTTATAATGACCAATTCTTGTGTCATGGCGTAAATCATAGTAAATGGATTCTGAAATCTCGGTTTCATTTTGACCTTCTCCCGACATGGGGCAGATTTCTGATAAAGATGCATCTTTGGAATTATCATTATCTATTGCGACATAATGACCAGCGTCATTGAAGCCGATATCAAAACTTTGCGGCGCGGCAAAAGCACAGGCGCCGCACCCTATACAATTGTCATTTTCAATGACGTCGCTGATTTGCGTAATTGGCATGAATGTTCATGCTCCGTCACAATATTATAGGTAAGGTGGGCATTGCATGGCGATTGACGATTTGATCTTGGGTGGACTTCGCTTGAGTCTCAAACCGCGATCTGCTCTCGAACTGGCCGTGCTAGTCAACGTGGTGCCGATTTTTGTACCCGGCGACAGGGCACGAACGCACTGACCCGCTGGCAAGATCCGGGCCGTGACGCGTACCGGTGAAGCGAAAGGTGCGGCCACTCACTTTCAAGTAGACACCTTCAAGTGAGCACCCTCGCCGTTGGCTCCGGTCGCGTTGGCGACACCGATCACGGTGTTGGAGACGCTGACGACCGAGCCCGAGATCACCCCGGTGACGACCATACGGAATGGCACCGCTCTGCCGCCGCGATCTCGTGATGATTTGCGGTGTGGGAGCGTCATGGCTCTGACCTCCAGATTGCGGCTTGCTTTCAGAGCGACAGCCGACGGTGACCACGTCTTCTCTGTGTCGCGATGCGGAAGATAAGCTCCTATCCTTGGTGAAGTAACGCCCGAGAATCCCGGAAATCTTTTCCGGAAATCTCTGAACTATCGAATATAGGCACATTAACCAATGATCATTTCTTAAGTCAACCTTGGAATATTTCTGTGCAATTTTGCGGTTATGCGCTACATATTTGACTCAGAGTTCATTCAATTGCAGAGTTTCGTGCGCAGAATTGTAATGGAGGGGGGCTGCTTCTTTTGCGGGAAACCCCAAGACGCCTCGCTCACCGGCCTCCATCACGTGGCGGCCTGGGACGAAGGCGATCCTCACTTTGTGGCCGTTGGGATGCTGGCGGCAAGGGGTGGCGCTGGCGGGAAATGCCCAAAACGGGGGACACGTCCGCCATCTAGGAACAGTGTGCTCGGAGAGATCTTGCAGACGTCTGAACGCGTGTCTTCCAGCTTGGCGACGCATTTCTCGGCAGGCCGTCGGGCCATCCCAGTGCAAGCCTTGGTCGGAGGCGATCGATCCGGATCAGGATCGCTTCCGACAGCGCATAGAGGACCGCCAATTCGGCCGTGCAGGCCTTCAGCGAACCGAACATGACCATCGGAACCGCGAATAAGGGCGGCTCAAGCGTCAGTGGCCGGTTCGCGGGTTGGCGTACCCATACGACGGAGGTGGTCCACACCGGGCCGCCTCCGAACATTGTCCGCCGCTCCTGACGAACCTGGCAGCCCATAGGTTGGTCTCTCGCCCGAAGCGTCCTGCCCCAAGGCATCGTGACGGCCAATCGACCGCCGTCCGCCAGCAATGCTTGGTCACCGTGATGTCCGGAATAGCCGAACGGCGCTTCCTGCAATACACTTACTCATATTCCCGACACCGCTGGCGCAGACCGGCCAACAACCGACACGGAGGCACCCCATGGAGTTCCGTCCGCTTGCCGCCAACAGTCCGCATCTGCAGGGGCACGCCAGACCGGAGATCATGGCCATTGGAGATTCGATCTTCAACGGCGTGCGGTCGTTCACGATCAACGAGGATCTGGCAAACGCGTCCCCGCCGGCCTTCGTGGCGCGAGGGCTGGGGCTGCACATGGTGCAGCCGGACTATCGCCGGCCCGTGCTGTTCGACGTGGAGCAAGAGCTGCGCGACGGTATCGACCTCGGGCGCTTCTACCGGAACATCGTCGACAACGCCGACCGGTGGCTGGAAGAGCGGGGCGAGTGGTCCAACCACCGCTTCTTCGACAACATCTCCGTCGCGGGCTTCGCCTATCGCGACATGCATGTGGCCACGGCCGGGTTCGCCCGCGCGCATATCCGCACCCTGGTCGACCGGCTGAAGATGCGCGGCAGCCTGGATTTCAACATCGTCACCGAACTCTTCATGGCGCTGAACATCGCCTTCGTGTTGAACCCCACCAGCGAGCCGGAGCTGGACGACCTGACCCAGCTTGAACAGGTGGCGTCGCGCCGGCCCAAGCGGCTGCTGATCAACATCGGCAACAACGAAGGGCTGTTCGGCATGGGCATGAGCGCCAGTTTCTCACGCGTCAGCCTGCAGCAGCTGCGCATGATCCCGGAGCTTGCCAAGGAACTGGCCGGGGTTTTGAAGACCCACTGCGCCGACGTGGGCAAGTTCTATTTCAACACGCTTCTTCGGCCGCGCGTGCTGGCCAACCTGTCGCCCCGCACCGATCATGAGATGTTCAACCCGCCACCGCGTGGTGGGTACTTCAAACGCTACGTGGCCCGCCTCGGCTCGATGAACGGCATGTCGGCCGACCAGATGAAGGACTTCGACAACGAGATTGCCAAGGTCAACCGGGCGACCGAGATCGCCATGAAGGCCGTCTTCGGCCGGCAGCAGGACAAGCTGGTGTTCATCGATCTCTACAAGATGGTCGACGGATTCGACACCAAGCATTTCGGCCAGGGCCGGCGGCTGAAGGTCGAGGTCGGCGGGCGGACGCTGCACATCAGCAACTATCCGTTTTCCGCCAATGCCTTCGGCTTCCGCCAGGGTGGGATGTTCGGCCTGGACAACATGCATCCCACCTGTGTGGGCTATGCGCTGTTGGCCAACACGATGGGCAAGGCCATTGCGGCGGCAGAGCCGGGCCTGAAGTACCGCAATGCGGACTTCGACGATGCGGCCGCCGGTGACACGCTGATCATGAACCCGCCGCGAAGCCTTGACCGGCTCGGCGTGCTGATGGGCCTCGTGGGCCTGATCGGCGGCGCGATGATGGGGTAGCCGCGGCCTTCGTCTACGGGGCGTGGCCCCCGGCTGCCTCTTCGACAGCCGGGGCTGTTCCAGTCACGCCGCCGCGGGTTCCGTCGACGGCTCGGCCTCGCCGCCCAGGATGATGCCGTCTTCGTCGGCGCTGACGTGCACCGTGTCGCCGTCCGCCACCTTGCCGTCCAGGATGCGGGTGGCCAGCGGGTTCTGCAGCTCACGCTGCACCACGCGCTTCAGCGGCCGTGCGCCATAGGCCGGGTCGTAGCCGCGGTCGCCCAGATAGCGACGCGCGGCTTCGTCCATCAGCAGCGTGATCTTGCGGTCGGCGAGCAGCGCCTGCAAATGCGCCACCTGAATGTCGACGATGCCGTCCATATCCTGCCGGCTCAGCCGGTCGAACACGATCATCTCATCGATCCGGTTGATGAATTCGGGGCGGAAATGGGCGTGCACGGCGGCCAGCACCGGCTCGCGTTCCGAAACGAGCGCCTCGTCCGCATGCGATGCCAGGAACTCGCTGCCGAGATTGCTGGTCATCACGATCAGGACATTGCGGAAGTCCACCGTGCGGCCCTGGCCGTCGGTCAGGCGCCCGTCGTCCAGCACCTGCAAGAGGACGTTGAAGACGTCGTGGTGGGCCTTCTCCACCTCGTCGAACAGCACGACCTGATAGGGCCGGCGCCGGACGGCCTCGGTCAGGGCCCCGCCCTCCTCATAACCGACATAGCCGGGCGGGGCGCCGATCAGCCGGGCGACGGAGTGCTTTTCCATGTATTCCGACATGTCGATGCGGACCATGGCGGTCTCGTCATCGAACAGGAACTCCGCCAAAGCCTTGGTCAGCTCCGTCTTGCCCACGCCGGTGGGACCCAGGAACAGGAAGCTGCCGATCGGTCGGTTGGGGTCCTGCAGACCGGCCCGGGCGCGACGCACCGCCTGGCTGACCGCGGTGATTGCCTCGTCCTGGCCGACAACGCGGCGGTGCAGGCTCGCCTCCATGTGCAAGAGCTTTTCGCGCTCGCCTTCCAGCATCCGGTCCACCGGAATGCCGGTCCACCGGCTGACCACGCCGGCGATCTCGCCGTCGCGCACCTCCTCCTGCACCATGCGGGCCTCGCCCAGGCTCTCGGCGTCCTGCAGCCGGCCTTCAAGCTGCGGGATGACGCCATAGGTAAGCTCGCCCGCGCGTGCCCAGTCGCCGGCACGCTGCGCCTGCTCAAGCTCCACGCGCGCATGGTCCAACTGCTCCTTGACCTTGGTGGAGCCTTCCAGCTTGCGCTTCTCATCCTCCCACCGCGCCGTCAGCTCGGCAGAGCGCTGCTCCAGCTCCACCAGCTCGCGCTCCAGGCGCTCCAGCCGGTCCTTCGAGGCGGCGTCGCTTTCCTTCTTCAGCGCCTCCCGCTCGATCTTGAGCTGGATGATCCGCCGGTCCAGCTCGTCGATCTCTTCGGGCTTGCTGTCGACCTCCATGCGCCGGCGGGCCGCGGCCTCGTCGACCAAGTCGATCGCCTTGTCGGGCAGGAAGCGGTCGGTGATGTAGCGGTTGGAGAGCACGGCGGCCGACACGATCGCGCCGTCTGTGATGCGCACGCCGTGGTGCAGCTCATACTTCTCTTTCAGCCCGCGCAGGATGGAGATGGTGTCCTCCACCGTGGGCTCTGACACATAGACGGTCTGGAATCGGCGGGCCAAAGCCGCGTCCTTCTCCACATGCTTGCGGTATTCGTCCAGCGTGGTGGCGCCGACGCAATGCAGCTCGCCGCGGGCCAGCGCGGGCTTCAACATGTTGGAGGCGTCCATGGAGCCTTCGGCCCGGCCGGCCCCCACCAGATTGTGCAGCTCGTCGATGAACAGGACCACATCGCCGGCCGCGGCCCCGATCTCGGACAGCACCGCCTTCAGCCGCTCTTCGAACTCGCCGCGGAACTTCGCACCGGCGACCAGCGCGCCGAGGTCGAGGGCCAGCAGGCGCTTGCGCTTCAGCCCCTCCGGCACGTCGCCGTTGACGATGCGCTGGGCCAGTCCTTCGATGATCGCGGTCTTGCCCACGC
This sequence comes from Anaerolineae bacterium, assembly GCA_028285185.1. Taxonomy (GTDB): domain Bacteria; phylum Pseudomonadota; class Alphaproteobacteria; order DSM-16000; family Inquilinaceae; genus JACKIG01. Next base: position 21,967 of record JANQQD010000070.1, read on the forward strand.
CCGGCTCGCCAATCAGCACCGGATTGTTCTTGGTGCGGCGGGACAGCACCTGGACGGTGCGGCGGATCTCCTCATCCCGGCCGATCACCGGGTCCAGCTTGCCGGCGCGCGCCTCGTCGGTCAGGTCGCGGGTATAGCGCTTCAGCGCCTCGTACTGGGCTTCGGCCGTCGCCGTATCTGCGGTACGGCCCTTGCGCAAATCGTTGATGGCGGTGTTGAGCGCCTGCGGCGTGAGGCCCGCCTGCTTCAGTGCATCGGCCGCGGCCGTGCCCTTAGACAGTGCCAGGGCCAACAGCAGGCGTTCGGCCGTGACGAACTGGTCGCCGGCCTTCTTCGCCGCCTCTTCCGCGGTGTCGAACACGCGCGCCAGCTCGCGGCCCAGATAGACCTGGCCGGCGCCAGCGCCTTCCACGCGCGGCAGCTTGGCCAGCGCCATCTCGACGGCCTGAAGCGCCTGCTGCGGCTCTCCGCCGGCAGCACGGATCAGATTGGCCGCCAGCCCTTCTTCGTCGTCCAACAGCACCTTCAACAGGTGCTCCGGCGTCAATTGCTGGTGGCCTTCACGCAAAGCCACGCCCTGAGCCGCCTGCAGGAAACCCTGCGACCGCTCGCTGTACTTCTGGATATCCATATGCACGCTCCCCTAAGAACGGCCCGAAGCGTCCTACCATAGGCCCGCCTCAGCCCCGACCCACCGAAGTGCGATCCGGGAAGTCCTTGGTCTGGTTTCGTTTTCTATGTAGGGATGGACAGCGGAGCCACAAGGGCGAGGCGGAAACGCGTGGGCGACGATGCCGCCGGCACCCTGACGCACGGTCCCACAGTCCACCGCTCGCGGATCTCTCGCGCGGTCGTGACTGGCTGCAACGCAGACGTGCCCCATCTCCCAAGGCGAGGCAGAGACAGCGCAAGGGGAGACCTCCATGCAACGGCGCGCGTTCCTGATGGCCGGCACGGCCGCCCTGGCGATACCCGGCACGGCAGTTGCCGCCCCGTCGGCGGATCTGTGGAACCGGTGGACCCGGCACGACCCCAATGGCACGGGCACGGTCGACCATTCGGCATGGTCGGCCTTCCTGGGCCGGCATCTCGTAGCCGGCGGGGACGGGATCAATCGGTTCCGATACGCGGCTGCCCGGAACGACATGCCCGCGCTGTCCGGCTATCTCTCGGCGCTGTCGGCCACACAAGTGAGCCTGCTGAACCGCACCGAACAGTTCGCCTACTGGGTCAACGTCTACAACGCCGTCACCGTGAAGGTGATTCTCGACAACTACCCGGTTGCCAGCATCCGTGACATCGACATCTCACCGGGGCTGTTCGCCGACGGTCCCTGGGGGGCAACACTGTTCCAGGTGGAAGGCGAGAGCCTCACTCTGGACGATGTGGAGCACCGGATCCTCAGGCCGATCTGGCGCGACCCGCGCGTGCACTATGCCGTCAACTGCGCCGCGCTGGGCTGTCCCAACCTCCAGCCAACGGCTTTCACGGCTGCGAACACACCGTCGTTGCTGGAAGCGGGCGGGCGGGCCTTCGTGAACCATCCGCGGGGGGCGCGTGTGGAGGGGGGCGAGCTGCACATCTCCAGCATCTACGAGTGGTTCAAGGAGGATTTCGGCGACACTGATGCCGGGGTGATCGCGCATCTACGCCAATACGCCACCGGCGGGCTGGCCGCGGCGCTGGCTGGCATCAGCGACATCGACGACGACAGCTACGACTGGTCGCTGAACGACGCGGGGTCGATCGGCTGAGTGGCTGAGCGGGCGGCAATTGACTTGGGCAAAGGGCCCGTGCTTCAACCGGGCCCATGCCTGCCACGATTGCTGCGATTCACTACTATCCGATCAAGGGTCTGAACCACCAGCCGCTGGATGAGGTCGCGCTCGCGGCCGGACAGGGTCTGCCGGGCGACAGGCGGTTCGCCATCGCCCACGGCGCCAGCAAATTCGACCCGGCCGACCCGCAATGGGTGGCCAAACGGAACTTCCTGGTGCTGATGCGCAACGCCAAGCTGGCGACACTCGAATCCGCCTATGATGACGCCACCGGTATCCTGACCATCAAACGCAACGGCAAGCAAGTGGCCCGCGGCAACATCACCACGCCTGTCGGCGCCGGCCTGATCAACCAGTTCTTTGCCGCCTATATGGGCGAAGAGGCGTTGGGCGCGCCGAAGCTGGTGCAGGCCCGGGGCATCTCCTTCACCGATGTGAGGGAGGATTATGTCTCCCTCATCAACCTCGCTTCCGTGATGGACCTGGAGCGCGTTGCCCGCAGACCGGTCGACCCCTTGCGGTTCCGCGGCAACCTGCTGCTCGACGGCCTGGACGCCTGGGCGGAGTTCGATCTGGTCGGCCGCACTCTCGCCATCGGCGGCACCCGCTTGCGGGTGGTCGACCGGATCACGCGGTGTGCCGCGACTGAAGTGAACCCGGCGACCGCGGAACGGGACATCAATGTGCCGAGACTGCTGATGGGCGGCTATGGCCATTGCGACTGCGGCATCTATGCCGAAGTCATCGAGGGCGGCCGCGTTGCTCTTGGGGATGCGTTAGGCGCCGAGTAATCAGGCGCATAGTCGGCTGACGGCGAATCGCCAAACCAAGCCGACCGGCCATCCCGCTCTTCCGGGCCAAGAAATCGATATAATGGGCGGTGTTCAGTTTGCCGGCGGCATGCCGGCTGATCAGACGCCGAGATCGGCCTGATCGACCGGGTCGGATGAGGGATTTTCCGCCGTCTCGGCGCTGCCATTGGTGCCCGTCCTGCGCTGGCGGCCCGCCGCCCGGCGACGCCGCGGCGGGCGCGACGGCTCCTCCTCCGCAGCGGCTGCAGGTTCGCTGGCGTGGCCGTTGCCGGACTCTGCCGGCGGTGCCTCCGCCTCGAGCGGCCCTGCATCCTTGCCATTGCCGCCTTCGATCTGGTCCTCGCCCGCATCGCGGGGATCCGCCTGGCGCGGATCTTCCCCGAACTCCACCAAGGGTTCGCCCTGGTCGCGCGGATCGGTATCCCGAGCGGCAAATCCGTTCTGCTGCTTGTCAGGCTCCGCGGCCCCGTTGCGCGACGCCGCCTCGGCACGGTCCCGGCCTTCGCTGCGGCCACCGGCATCCTGGCGCAGTGTCCCGCCGCGTGCGCCGTTGTCCCGTGCGCCATCACTGCCCTGCTGCACAGGGAAAGACTGGCTATTGTTGTTGTAGGGCTGTTGTTGATGGGGCTGCTGCTGGGCCTGGGCGTGTGCCTCATTCACCGCCAGAATAATCCGATAATAATGCTCGGCATGCTGGAGGTAGTTTTCCGCCATCACCCGATCACCGGAGGCGCTCGCATCGCGTGCCAGGGCCAGGTACTTTTCATGCACCTGATAGGCATTTCCGCGAATACGTACGTCGGGTCCGCTGCTTTCATAGGTCTGATTGCGGTTCGGCAAATTCGGGCGCCTGTTTCCGCCATTGCGACCGCGCGGCCGACGATTGTTCGGTCCCTGTCTCATGAACAACAAATACCCCTAAGTGGTCATGCCCATTGCCAACTTATGCGACGTGAGGCTGGGTTCCCCCGGCCAAATGGCTCGCCCGGTTCGGCAAGTATCCTGGCGCCATCGGCGGCAGTTAGGTGGGAGGCGCAATCTGGGCGATTGCGCGAGCGCTCGGTCGTCTGAGTCCGAATACGCCCATAACATTGATGACCCTAACCCGTCTCGCTTCGCATTCCAACCCGATTCTGCGCAACCACGCAACGGTCCACACCTGCAAGATCCGCCTTGACTTCGGCAATGGCTAACGTGTGTCGCGACAGCAGTTCTGCAACCGACGATGCTTGCCCCTGCCCGACCTCCACAGCCGCAATTCCGCCCGGCCGCAGCAGGTGGGCGACCTGAGGCGCCAGCGCGCGATAGGCGTCCAGTCCATCCTCACCCCCATCCAAAGCCACGTGCGGATCGAACCGCGCAACCTCGGGCATGAGGGTGTCTATCTCGCTCCCGGCAACATACGGCGGATTAGTTACCATTATATGCACATTTTCGCCAAGCACTGCCTTTCCCCAATCACCAACGACGAACAGCGCCCTATCGGCGAGGCCGAGGCGCCGTGCGTTATCGCGGGCGCAGGCCGCGGCATCGTGCCGAATGTCAACGCCGATGCCGATCGCCGCAGGCAGTTCGCTCAAGAGGGCGAGCAGGAGACAGCCACTGCCGGTGCCAAGATCCAGAACGGTATACCGAGCGTGCCGATCCACGACGTGGCCCAGGACCGCCTGCACCACGGTTTCGGTGTCCGGCCGGGGGTCGAGGACCGAGGCGTCGATGTGCAGATCGAGGCTCCAGAACTCCCGCCGGCCAAGAATGCGGCTGACCGGTTCCCGCTTCAGGCGTCGCCGTACCAGGGGGTCAATCGCGGCAAGCTCCGCTGCGGTGGGCGGGCGGTCGCGCTCAGCCAGCAAGCCGGCCCGATCGAGCGACAGGGCGGCGCCGACGAGATGGCGCGCATCGGCGGCGGGGGACTGGATGCCGGCCTGCCTTAGCTGCCGCGTCAGCGCCTCTAGCAGCGTCGCGATACTGAGCGGCCCCACCGCCACTGCCGACGCGTCAGTCGGAGATGGTGGCAAGCCGCGCGGCCTCGTCTTCGGCGGTCAGCGCATCGACCAACTCATCCAGCGCTTCGCCCAACAGCACGCGGTCGAGCTTGTAGAGGGTCAGGTTGATGCGATGGTCGGTCACGCGCCCCTGGGGGAAATTGTAGGTGCGGATGCGCTCCGACCGGTCGCCGGACCCGACTTGGCTGCGCCGGTCCGCGGCCCGCTCGGCATCCCGCGCCGCCCGTTCGGCCTCGTAGAGGCGCGCGCGCAGGATCTTCATGGCCTTGGCCTTGTTCTTGTGCTGTGACTTCTCGTCTTGCTGGGCAACGACGATACCGGACGGCATGTGGGTGATGCGCACGGCGCTTTCCGTCCGGTTGACGTGCTGACCACCGGCACCGGAGGCCCGGTAGACATCGATGCGCAGATCGCCTTCGTCGATCGCCACATCGACCTCTTCCGCCTCCGGCAGAACGGCCACCGTGGCGGCGGATGTGTGGATGCGCCCCTGCGCCTCGGTAGCCGGCACGCGCTGGACGCGATGCACGCCGCTTTCGAACTTCAACCGTGAGAAGACGTTGCGCCCGGTGACGCTCGCGGTCGCTTCCTTGATGCCGCCGATTCCCGTCTCGCTCGCCTCCATCACCTCGAACTTCCAGCCCTGGATGGCTGCATAGCGCTGGTACATGGCCAGCAGGTCAGCGGCAAACAGCGCCGCCTCGTCACCGCCGGTACCGGCCCGCACCTCCAGGATCGCATTCCTTGCATCGGCCTCATCGCGCGGCAGCAGCATCACGCGCACCCGGTGTTCCAGCTCCGGCATGCGGGTCTTGAGGGCCTGAAACTCTTCTTCCGCCAGCGCCTTCATTTCCGGATCGCCGTCGGTATCGGCGATCAGCTCGCCCAGATCGCCCATCTCGCCTTGCGCAGACCTGAGCGCCGCAATCGACTCGGCGATCGGCTCGAGGTCGGAATACTCCTTGGAATGGGAGGCGAAGTCCTCCGGCGGCAGCGTGCCCGAAGCCAGCACGTCGCGCAGCTCCTCAAACCGGGCCAGCACCCTTTCCAGACTCTGATCCAAACTCACGACACGACTCCCTTCCCGATCGCAATGGCTGCTGCCCCTTGCGACCGGCATGCACGGTCTTTACACGACTGTGCCGTTGCGCGCGACCGCTCGGGCACATCGATGTAATGCTCGCGAGAAGCTCCCGCGCCGCCCGCCATCCTTTTCGGAGAAGTGCAACCGCGGGTAGGCCGAGCATTCGGGAGCGTCCAGCGGTGACTGCATCAAGATGGTGAGGACGGGATGAGTCGCTGGACGATCAGACCTGCGACGGAGCTGGATCGCAGCGCCATCGTCCACCTTTGGCACCTGGGATGGCACGATGCCCATCGCGATCTGGTCCCGAAGGAGATCCTTTCACACAGGAAGCCTGAGCATTTTCAGCTTTGGCTCGACGAGTGCATGGCGAAAACGGTTGTCGCTGCGGACCTGAAAGAACTTGGTGGGCTATACTCACTTTCCGGCACCGGACTTTCGAAGCTCTATGTATCGCAAACCCATCGCGGCGGCGGTCTCGCTTCCATGCTCCTCGCCCATGCCGAGCATGCGCTTTTCGCCGGAGGCATCAGGATCGCCGAGCTTTTCTGCACCGACGGCAATCATCGGGCGCAACGGTTCTACGAGCGTCACGGCTGGACGCTCACGGACACATTCATGGATCCCCTTTGGCTTCCCAATGGTGACCTTACCGAGCAGAGTGTTGCCGCCCTCCGATACGAGAAGCAGTTGAAGGGCTAGCCCCACCAAATTCGCCTACGCAAGCGCAACGACGCCATCCCATAGCAGTTTGAGCCCGGCGAGCAGTAGAAGCCCGTATGCCACCTTCGTGAAGGTGTTCTGGCTGACGATCGCATGCAGGCGGAAGCCGACGATGATGCCGATGGGAACGAAGGGTGCCAGCATCAGGCTCATCAGCAGGTTCTCAGATGAGAACTGCCCCAGGAAGAAGTAGGGGACCAGCTTGATCTGATTGATCAGGAAGAAGAACACACTGTTGGTGCCGACAAAGGTCGACTTTTCCAGATTGCGGCTCAACAGGAACGCCTTGATCGGCGGACCGCCGGCATGGGCAACGAAGCTGGTCAGGCCCGACAGAGCACCAAAACCGAATGCCGCCGCGTTGCCGGCCGCCGTGGCCGAGGGCGTGATTGCCGCCTCCGCCATGGCCCGGGCATTCCTTGCGTAGTCCACCACGAACCAGACCGCCAGCACCCCGATCCCGATCTTCAGAAGGTCGGCGTCCAGCCAGCGGAAGGTGGCCGTGCCGATGCCGATCCCCACCAAGGCGCCGGGCAGCAAAAGGGCGACGTATCTGCGCACCCAGGTCCGCCGGTACTTCCAGATATTGGCGATGTCGATGGTGCACAGGATCGGCAGCATGATCGCTGCCGCCGTCTGAGGCGCCACGAACAACGACATGGCCGGCACCGCAAGCACACCAAGTCCGCCGGCAAACCCACTCTTGGAAATGCCCGTCACCAGGACGGACAATGCGCAGACCAGATAGAACTCAACCCCCACATCCACGCGCGTTCACTCCTCCCGTCGTCGTCGGTCTGTCGGATGATCTGTGATATCGAGGTTTCGATTATCTAGAAAGCGGTTTAATCTGATCCAGGCGATCACGGATTGAGATATCTATGGCACTGGACATCGACCATCTGCGAAGCTTCGTCATGGCGGCGGAGACGCTCAGCTTCTCAAGCGCCGGCACGCGGCGCGGCCGGGTGCAGTCGGCGATCAGCGCCCATATCCAAAAGCTGGAGGCCGCGATTGGCCGACGCCTTTTCGACCGCGGCCGCGGGCAGGCGATAGCATTGACGCCGGCCGGCGACGAACTGCTGGCCTATGCGCGGCGCATCCTGCGTCTCAGCGACGAAGCGGTGGCAGCGCTGAACCCGGAAAGACCGGGGCTGATCTTGCGCTTCGGCACGACCGAGACCCACGCAATGACATTGCTGCCCCGCGCTCTGGAGCGCTATTCACGGCTGTTCCCGAGGGTCGAGGTCCGCATCGATTGCGCGCGTAGTGTGTCCCTGCTTGCCCGTCTCGATGCCGGAGACCTGGACCTCATCCTCGTCACGGACCAGGGAAGGCGGCCACACCGCACGCTGGTGCGCGTCGTCCCGTTGGTGTGGGTCGCGGGAGAGAGACTGCAGATCGCGCCCGGCGGCGATGTCCCGCTGGTCTTCCTGCCCGACGGGTGCGACCTCAAACGGCTCGGGCTGAACGCGCTGGACGGCGCCGACCGAACCGGCACGGTGGTAGCGACCTGCGCGAGCCCCGTAGGCGTCCGCGCTGTCGTGATGGCCAATCTGGCCGCAACAGTAATGCCAAGTACGGCCGTGGCAGCGCCGCTGCGCATCCTGACACAGGCCGACGGCATGCCCGACCTCGGCACGACATCCGTCGCCGCCTATCAGAGGCTGGACACGCACCAGACTGAGATCAACGGCTTCGTGGACCAAATCGGGGTGGCCGCCGCAGAGGCTGCGGCACGCCTATGAAGTTCTGGCGCGCGGCCCCTTAGACGAGGGGACTCTCACTCACCGTCCCGCGACATGACATCCGACCACCCCAGCTCTCTCGTTTCACGCAACGTGCAATAGACGAACGTGATCTGCGTGGTCCCACGCACCATCGGGCCGGGGATGGGATGGTAGACCAGTTCGGCGGTGCCGAACCCTGGCGTCGCAGCACCGACTGCGAACCGGTCGGAGATGCGGACCTCCATCAGCTTCAGGCCCAGCCCGTCGGGACCGGGAAGCTCGAACGGAACATGGGCAAGGCGCAGAAAGCTGGCCTTGTCCGACACGGCGCGGAAGCCTTCGATGAACGCGGCCTCCAAGAGGGCGGCGCCTTCGCCGCTCTCGCCGTGCCCATGGGGATGATCGTGGGGCATGGCGGCTAATAGGCCACCGGCTGGTCGATGATCGGCTTGTGCCCGCCCATCCGTCCGTGCGCAACCATGGAGCCGAGCACATCGACGATCACACGGGTCGCCAGCAGCGCCGTGATGTCAGACGTATCGTAGGGTGGGGAGACCTCGACCACCTCAAGCCCGCAGATGCCCTCTGCCGCCACACGGCCGACCAGGGCCAGCGCCTCGCGCGGCAGGAAGCCGCCCGGCTCCGGCCAGCCGGTGCCCGGCACGAAACCGCAATCGACGCTGTCGATGTCGAAGCTGATATAGACGGCATCGGCATCCTTCCAGGCGATGTCGAGTGCGATTTCCGCCGTCTTGTCGATGCCCAGTTCCTCCACATCGCGCATGGTCATGATGGTGGTGTCGCGCTCGCGCGCCACCTTCACTGCCTCGCGCGGTACCTGCCAGCCGCCGATGCCGACCTGCACCAGGTTGACGGCCGGCACGTTCGCCAGGTCGGTGGCGTGGAACCAGGGCGTGGTGTGCATGCGCTCGTCCAGGTCCTTTTCCTGGATGTCGGCATGGCGGTCGAAATGGACGATGCCGATGCGCCGCGAGGTGCATTGCGCGATGCCGCGCACGCAAGGGAAGCCGATGGAATGGTCGCCGCCCAGGATGATCGGCAGGGCGCCGGATGAGAACACATGCGCCACGGCGCGGCTGATCTGATCGAACGTCTTCTCGATATTGGCCGGGATGGTGAAGACGTCCCCCACATCGCAGAGCGTCATCTGCTCTCGCAAGTCCACGCCCAGTTCGTAGTTGTAGGGGGTGTAGAGGGCGGAGATCTTGCGGATGCCCTGCGGCCCGAAGCGCGTGCCCGGCCGGTAGGTGGTGCCGCCGTCGAACGGCACGCCGATCACCGCGGCATCGAACCGTCCGACATCGCGCACGTCTTCCACATAAGGCGCCTTCAGGAAGGTGTTGATGCCGGCGTAGTGGGGAAGCTCCCCGCGCGAGAAGGTGGGGATTGTGCGGTCCTGCAGGCTGTCGGCCCCCTGCAGGCCCATCTTCAGGGCCCATTCGCGTTCCCGGTTCCATGCAGCTTCGGGAAGCTCGGCTTCCTTGTGGGCTGCCCGCCAGCCGCGCAGGCCCTTCTTGTCGAAATCCGGATGGTGCCAGCGGCGCTCGCCCGGCCGGCCACGGCGCGGTTCATGCCGGGTTCGCCGGTCCTGCGAACGGAATAGGGTAACCATGGGAATCCTCCTCAAGCGCCCTGTCGTGCGGGCTTCGACGGGAAATGCACCGGAATCAGCGTACCGTCTTCGGCGCCATCGCCGCGGCCGGGCAAATCATACGTGATGGTGGCGCCGAAGGCGTCGGGCGCCTGCGGATCGCGGCGGACCTTGTCGAAGGCAAGCACGCGGGTGCCAAGGCCGAAGGCCTCTTTGATGTCATGGGTGACCATGAACACGGTCATGCCCGTCTTGCGCCACAGGTCCTTGATCAGCACATGCATGTCCGCACGGATGCCGGGGTCGAGCGCGCCGAACGGCTCATCCAACAGCAGCACCTTGGGATGCAGGATCAGCGCCTGTGCGATCGCGAGGCGCTGCTGCATGCCACCGGACAGCGAGGCCGGACAGGCGTCGCGCGACGATGTCAGGCCAACGGCGGCCAGCCACTGCTCCCCCTCCTCCAACGCGCGCCGGCGGGCGGCCCCGAACAGACGGCCGAACCAACGCGATTGCTGCAGCTCCAGGCCCAGGATGACGTTCTCCAGCACCGACAGATGCGGGAACACGGAATAGCGCTGGAAGACAACGCCGCGGCTGGGCTCGGGCTCCGGCGGCAGCGGCTGATCGTCCAGCAGGACGACGCCGCGCGTCGCGCGCTCCTGGCTTAAGAGGATGCGCAGGAACGTCGTCTTGCCGCAGCCGCTGGCGCCCACAAGCGTGCAGAACTCGCCGCTGTCGACGTCCAGGTCGATCCGCTCCAGAACGGACCGCTCGCCATAGGCCTTCCACAGGCCGCGCACAGAAATCGCCGTCATCGCACTTCCGCCCAGCCGAAGAACCGGGCCGAAATCCGCGCCAGCGCCAGATCCAGCAGGAACGCCAAGAGCGTGATCCACGCCACATAGGGCAGGATGACGTCCATCGCGAGATGCCGGCGCTCCAGGAAGATGCGGTAGCCGAGGCCGTCGGACGACGCGATCCCCTCAGCCGCGATCAGAAACAGCCAAGCGGGGCCGAGCGACAACCGGAGCGCACCGATCAGCCGCGGGAGCACCTGCGGCAACACGATCCTCAACACGATCTGCCATGTGCTGGCGCCGAGCGTCTGGGCCTTTATCAGCTGTTCGCCGGGCAGTTCGCGCACGCGGAGCGCCAGGTCGCGGATCAGGAACGGCGTAATGCCGACCACGATCAGCACGACCTTTGCCGCCTCTCCCGTGCCGAAGACGATGAACAGGATGGGCAGCACCGAGAGCGGCGGGATCATCGACAGGACGGCCACGAACGGCGCCAGGGTGGCCCTGACATAGGGA
>JANQQD010000100.1 GCA_028285185.1 Anaerolineae bacterium
GCCTCCGGATCGCCCTCGAAGATGTAGTAGAACAGCTCGTTGCCGATCTCGACGTTGAACACCGGGAAGTATTCCGAGATCGGGCAGTTCAGGTTGGCCATGGTCAGGTGATAGTTGTGCATCTGCCCCGCATGGGGAACGACCGGGACCTGAAAGGCCTCGGCCAGCGCGTTGATCTTCTGTGCCGCGGTGATGCCGCCCACCCGGTTGGTGTCGTACTGGATCACCGAAACGGCCTTGGCGTCGATCAGCTGGCGGAAGCCGAACAGGGTGAATTCGTGCTCCCCGCCTGAAATCGGGATGGGCCCGGCGTTCAGCTCCGCATAGCCGTGGATGTCGTCGGCAATCACCGGCTCTTCCAGCCAGCGCGGCTCGAACGGCGCCAGCTTCGGGATGATCCGTTTCGCGTAGTCCAGCGTCCAGCCCATATAGGCTTCCAGCATCAAGTCGCAGTCCGGCCCGATCACCTCGCGCACCGCGGCCACCCGCTTGATGTTCTCGCGCATGCCGGCCGGCCCGTCCTTGGGGCCGAAGCCGAAGCGCATCTTGAACATGGAAAAGCCTTTGTCGAGATAGGCCTGGGCCTCCGCCTGCATGGCCTCGACATTGTCGGCATAGAGCTTGGAGTAATAGCAGGGGATCTTCTCTTTGGTCCGGCCACCCAGCAGCTTGAAGACGGGCCGCCCGGCCAATTTGCCCATCAGGTCCCAGATGGCGATGTCGACGGCGGAGATCGCGGTCATGCCGACGCCCTTGCGGCCCCAGGCCAGCGTCCGTCGGTACATCTTTTCCCACAGATAGGCGTAGTCGAAGGGATCTTCACCGATCACCAGCGGGGCGTAATAGCGGTCGATGGCCTCCTTCACCAGGGGCGGGCAGAGTGCTGCATTGCCCAGGCCGATTTCGCCGCTTTCGGCCTCCACCTCGCAGACCAGCCACTGGTGGAACCGGAACGATCCCATGGCATCGCCGCGCTCATACAAGGCATCCGAGGCATTGGTGCAGAAATGGGGCTGCGGCGGCACAGTCGGACCAGTCCATTCGTAGAGCTTCGTGCGGACGCTTTTGATTGCCGTCATGCCTCTTCCCCTTCGCGCAGGTCAGGACCGGTATCGGCCACCGCCTTCCGCGGAATTCGCTGTTCAAGTGTCAAGCATCGATCGCATGCATGTCAATGATGTTTGGTATACCAGATACCAGCATGTTGACGTATCTCCCCCCCCCGGCACGTGTCGGTCAGAAGAGCCAAGTGCGGCGTGCGACGACAACTGCCGCACCTGCCATTCCCGGAAACGTCAGGATTTGGGGTGCATGCCGATGGGATCGGAGCGGACCGCCGCGACGGCTCGCGCGTGATCAGACGTCGCCGTCCGGCCAGAGCGGCGTCAGGGCCGACGGCAGGCAGCTGCGGATCGTCCGGCCAGCCGCGGGCGCAAGGAAGCGGCGCCATACGGTAAAGACGTCCCGCACGATCGTGTCGGGTGGGGCATGATGCAGCCGCAGCATGTGGTGGACGTCACGAAAGACGTTTTCAGCCGTATCGGCCTCCTCCCGCGTCTCGTCGAGCGACCAACCTTCGATGAAGATACCACGCGGCAGCGCGGGAAGGGCGTTGGCGACCTGCAAGACCTGTTCGGGTGCCAAGGCCTTGCGCAGACGATGCATGACGGCGCGCATCATCGCCTGGCTCTGATTGTGGGTCTGCAGATTGGCCTCGGCCTTCAGCGCCGTCAGCCATTCGCGATAAAGCTCTGTCGCGCGTTCAACATCCAGAGGCTGTGTCACCGCATCCCCATCACTGATCCAGCAGTCCGCGGGCGAAGCCGATCCTGCCAGGGCGATCTCCATCAGGAAGTTCGTCAGCACGACCCCGTCGCGCTGCACCGTCTGCTCCCGCACAACGGCCCAGCCCTGCCGCTCGAAGAAAGGTCGCGCCAGATGGCTGGCGTGCGTGTGGAGCTTGGTCATCTGTTGCCGGGCAGCCTCGCCGAGAATGGCTTCGTGCAGCCGCCTGGCCACACCGGTTCCCATCGCATCCGGGGCGACGAACGCGAGATCGATGCAGCCGTCGGGCCTGAGCGTCATGAACCCAACGATACGATCATGGCGCTCGGCCACGAACACCGCCTGTGACGCCAGCCTATCCCGCCAAGCCGGCAGGTCGGGGACACGTGGCGCCCAGGCGTAGCGCTCAGCCTCGTCATAGTGGCGTGCGGCCCCGACATGCACCGCTTCGAAGAAGACGGCGGCCGTCGCTTCGGCGTCTTCGTCCCGGTAGGGACGGATCGAAACCGGGTGGCTGCCGGTCACGGCTGCAACGCCGATGGCAGGACGACGGTCAGGTTGCCAGCGCGCATTTCGTCGGCCGATGCGAGCCGCAAAGCGGCAGCCGTAGCGAATGCCTTCGCATCCGCGAGGTCGCGCACGACCCAAGCCGGCGTCCGGGGGCGCAGTGAGGCGTCGAAGGCGCCGTTGCTCGGTGCCGTGCGCATGCCGCCGCCCTGACGCCCTGCCGGCCTGGCTGAAGCTGAGCCCACGCGCGGCGGCTGTATCGCGGCTGGCGGCTGATCGCTCAGAGCCATAGCCGCCATCAGGCCCAATTTGGGCGGTCCCCGCGCAGAAGGTCGATCACCCGCTGAGGGATCGTGACGTCAGAGAGAAGGCGGCCCATATCCGCCTCCAGCTCATACACCGATCGGCGCAGGACGCCGATCTCAAAGAGGTTCGATTGCCGCGGCAACGCCAAGAGCAGTTCTCCGGCATCGAACACCCCAACCACTCTGTGCCACGGAGCCGGCCCACGGTTGACCCCGTCCAGCGTGACCAACGCATCGCGCGCCGCCGGCACCAACAGCTTTCGCGCATCCGCGGGATGATTTGCATAGACCCTGAACGTCGCTTCGAAGGGCGGATCGTCGAAGCAAACCCTGCGGAGCCCATCTTTCATGAAGCCCTTCTCGGCGCGTTCGTTTCTTCGGTCGCTTTCATTGCGCCCCACGTAGACCCGGCCTGAGAAAGGCATTGAAACCTTTATGGCAAGCATTGCCCCAACAAAAGCCGGCCCGACGTTGCGGTCATTGCGTCGGCCCAATCGCGCGCCAACCATGCGGAAGGCCGTCCCGCCATGATGGCCTTCGACCTCCCCCTGCAAGTCGGCCCAGCTGAACCGCGGGACCAGGGCGACGTCGTGGAACCTGTTCGGCAGGGACTCAGCGGATGCTTCGCTGCGATAGGAGAGGTCTCCGACAAATCGGCAGACCGCCGGCATGACGCCATCGCGCACCCGATCCGTCAGGTCCCTTCTCGCCGACTCGTAGCTCGACAATGCAAGGAGCGGCATGCTCATCGACAGGAGGCCAATCGCTGCCCACCCTTGACTCGGATGCGGAATGCCGGTGACCAGCGGCATCGCGGCAAGCAGCCCGCAGACAACCAGGACAAGAGACATCAGCGCTATCTTGATCCGCAGATTCATCATGCGCCGTCGGCGATACGTCTCGAGTGCAGGAAGTCGCGGTGTGATCGCGCGCTGGAAGAAAAGCGAAAACCCGGCTTCGTCGAGGGAGACCGCCGCTCGCGGCGGTCCCCCAACGTCAGGTGTGGACATGGTTTCAAGGTCGGTCTGCGGGCCTGCCTTCCTTAATTTAGTGTTCGCGCCCATTGCCCTCAACAAATACGCGTTGGATCGCCGGTAGGCTCGGACTGCGTGACGTTGGTCACGGTGGCGACGGCATCGCGAACACCACGGTCAGATTGTTGGCCGGCATTGGCTCCACCGCCTTGAGCCGCAACCCGGCGACCTTGGCAACGGCCTCGACATCCGCGAGGTCGCGCACACCCCAGTCCGGGTTCTGGCTGCGCAGCGAGGCGTCGAAGGCAGCATTGCTGGGGGCCGTATGCACCCCATCGCGCGCAAAGGGGCCGTAGAGGAACAGGCGCCCGCCCGGCTGCAGCCATCGCCCGGCGCCGGCCAACAGCCCTTGGGCCACGGCCCATGGCGCGATGTGAATCACGTTGAAGGCGAGCATCGCCACGAGGGCTTCGCACGGGGGTCTGCCGGGCTGGCCCAACCCCCAGTCGGCCGACGCGGCGTCCAGCATCACCGGTGGCATCAGCGCGTCCGCGCCACTCGTCCGCCGCCAAGCCTCGATGCTCTCGAGATGCTCCGGCACCACATCGGTCGGCCACCAGGTCAACGCCGGGAACAGTGGCGCCAAGGCCGCCGCATGCTGGCCCGTGCCGCTGCCGATCTCGATCAGGTGGCCTGCCGTATCGCGAAGGTGGCGCCGCAGGACCTCGCCGATCGGGCGGTGATTGCGGTGAAAGGCCGGCGCGTCGAGCCGCCGATCCGCCGCGACCGTGCCCCAGTCAGCCCCGCGCCGGCCCTCGGGCATCCGCGCCATCACCCGATCTCCTTGCCCTCGAACGGGTTTCGGCCTTGCGCGTCCTCCACCTCGACCACCCAGAGGTCGGGGTCGCGGGCGACGGCGCGGTCGATATAGGCATCGGCCTCCGCCTCTGGCACCACACGGCGCTCGGCGGCCGTGTGGTGCCAGAGGC
>JANQQD010000105.1 GCA_028285185.1 Anaerolineae bacterium
GCCGTCTCTTCGAACAGCTCGCGCCCGATCAGCATGCGGCGGATCTCGCTGGTGCCCGCACCGATCTCGTACAGCTTGGCGTCGCGCAACAGCCGGCCCGTCGGATACTCGTTGATATAGCCGTTGCCGCCCAGGCACTGGATCGCCTCCAGCGCCATCCAGGTCGCCTTTTCCGAGGCGAACAGGATGGCGCCGGCGGCGTCCTTGCGCGTGACCTCGCCCCGGTCGCAGGCCTGGCCCACGGCATAGACGTAGGCCTTGCAGGCATTCATGGTGACATACATGTCTGCCAACTTGCCCTGCATCAGCTGGAACTCGCCGATCGCCCGGCCGAACTGCTCGCGCTCGTGCACATAGGGCACGACCAGATCCATGCAGGCCTGCATGATGCCCAGCGGCCCGGCCGCCAGCACCGCGCGCTCATAGTCCAGCCCGCTCATCAGCACACGCGCGCCGCCGCCCACGGTGCCCAGCACGTTTTCTTCCGGCACAGCACAGTCCTGGAACACCAGCTCGCAGGTGTTGGACCCGCGCATGCCCAGCTTGTCCAGTTTCTGCGCGGTGGAAAACCCGGCGAACCCCTTCTCGATCAGGAACGCGGTGATACCGCGCGGGCCGGCCGTGGGGTCGGTCTTGGCATAGACCACCAGCGTATCGGCCTCGGGCCCGTTGGTGATCCACATCTTGTTGCCGTTCAGCACATAGCGGTCGCCGCGTTTCTCCGCACGCAGCCGCATGCCGACGACGTCGGACCCGGCCCCAGGCTCCGACATGGCCAGCGCGCCCACATGTTCGCCGCTCACCAGCTTCGGCAGATAGCGCCGCCGCTGCTCTTCGGTCCCGTTCAGGCGGATCTGGTTGACGCAGAGATTGGAATGCGCGCCGTAGCTGAGGCCAACGGAGGCCGAGGCACGGCTGATCTCCTCCATCGCCACCATGTGCTCCAGATAGCCCATGCCGGCACCGCCATACTCCTCCTCCACCGTGATGCCCAGCACGCCCAGTTCGCCCATCTTGCCCCAGAGATCGCCGGGAAACGCGTTTTCGCGGTCGATATCGGCGGCGCGCGGCGCGATCTCGTCACTGGCGAACGTCATGACGGACGCGCGCAACAGATCGGCCGTCTCCCCGAGATCGAAATTCATGGACGGCAGGGCATTGGGTATCGACATGGGGCGGCGTGTCCTCGGTCTTGTCTTTGGCCGCGACTTTACCGGCTCCCATGCGGTTTGCGTAGCGTGGTGATGCGACGGCGGCACGCGGCCGGATCGCCATCTTCATGGCGTTTCGATCACGCCCGTCGGGTGGCTCTGCTTTCCGCTACGCGCCCGAGACCGGGCTCGAGCCGCGCACCGCTATTCGTCGCAGATTGACCCGGAGCGGTCGATCCAGTTTGCGGAACGGGCGACGGGTTCGAGCCCTCACCAGCATATTCTCTGCGAAGCCGCGAACGGCTGCTTCCACGACATCGAAGTTGATCTCATAAGTTCAACCTGATATTAGTGATACCTAATATAAAGGATTGTGAGGGAGGGAATTGTGGACTTCACCAAGGCAATCGGCGCCGACAACCGCGAAGTTGAACGAAGAGAGCGCGACGGTCGGCCTACTCATTTGGTGCGCGTCGACCGGATATATCCAACCACTCAAGTGGACTTGTGGAGTGCCGTGACGGAAAAGCAGCGAATAAAACGCTGGTTCGGTGAAGTTTCGGGCGACTTTCGGCGTGGGGGACGCTTCTCAATTGAGGGCAATGCCGAAGGCGAGATAAAGGTCTGCGACCCGCCTCACACGTTGGCTCTCACTTGGGTGTTTGGAGGAAAAACAAGCTGGGTCACGGTCACGATGGAAAGCGTAGAAGAAGGAACACTGTTGACGCTTGAACATGAGCTGCCCACCGACAAGGAGAGCGAAGCCCATTGGGAAAAATATGGTCCCGGCGCGACTGGTGTTGGCTGGGAAATGGCCATGCTTGGCCTGGACGGACATCTCCAATCAGATGGCCGATCCGTTATCGAGGCAGGTCAGGTATGGGTTGAAGGAGAGGCTGGCAAGGACCGGCTACGCTCCTGGGCCCAAGCATGGGGCGAAGCCCATGTCGAAGACGGTACGCCAAAGCAGGTCGCTATGGAGACCGCCGAACGAACGGCAAAATTCTACACGGGGGAAGGGTGATGCAAGCCTTCGATGTTTTGTCCGACCCCGTCCGACGGCGAACATTGGAGTTGATAGCACAGCGTGAGCACGCCTCGGGCGAGATCGTGACTGTCATCGAAGCCGAGTTTGGCATTTCGCAATCAGCCGTTTCTCAGCATCTTCGCGTCTTGCGCGATGCTGGGTTTGCACACGTGCGTCGTGAGGGTGCGAAGCGGTGCTATTCAATTGATCCATTGGGCTTCGAGGATGTGCAGGCATGGCTTGATCAGCTTCGTTGCTATTGGAGCTCCAAGATGGAAGCTCTTGCAACGGAGGTCGAGCGAGGCAAGCTTCCCAGAAAGACCACCTAGCAGCGGACGGCTCGCGAGCAACCATTCCCGGCGTCATCGCAAACGGCAGCTTCGTCCGCACTGCGGCCATGCCCGTCGAGATGCTCGAATTCCGGTCATGGCACATCTGCGACATTTCCAAGTGGCTCGGCCACGTCGGCATCTTGGTCTTAAGCCGCCGCCAAACTGACATGACGCGGCTCCGGCAGTCCGGTGACTCATTCGATCCAGCTAGGAACGGCCCGGAACGCTGTCCGCACTCGGCTTTCCAAGCCCACCTCAAGGCGGCATGATCGCTGGCGCCTGCCGGCAATACGGGAAAGCGTGTTGATAGCAAGATCCGCCCGTTCACTGGTCCTAGCACGTCCGCTGTTCGGTCTGTTCTGCGTCGCGCTGGCGGCCACCGGGCCGGTGCTGGTGCCCGGCCCGCGCGGTACCTGGATCATGATGGCCGGCCTGTTGGTGTGTGGTCTCGCAGATTGGCTCTGGCGCGAACGGCGGCTGCCGCGGCTGACCGGCCCGCTCGGGCTGGCCGTGCTGCCGCTTCTGGGCTACGCGGCCGTGACCATCGTGTGGTCGCCGGATGCCGACGACGCGCTGCACCGGATCGTCGCGATTGGGGCCCTGTTCTTCGGGACGATGATCCTGGTGAACCTGGTGTCGGGGTATGACGGTCCGACCTTGCGGGCGCTCGGCACGGCGATCACCGCGGCCGTGCTGCTCGGCACTGCGACATTGGCCATCGAGGTCTTCTTCGATCATCCGATCTATCGGTGGATCCACGGCATCGACCGGCCCGAGATCGTCCCGGATGCCAAACTGAACCGGCCGCTGGTGCTGTACACGGCCCTGATCTGGCCGGCAGCCCTCCACCTGTTACGGCAGGGGTGCCCCTGGGCCGCAGCGGCGCTGATGGCGGCCATGGCGGTGATCGTGCAGGCGTCGACCAGCCAGTCGGCTTTGCTGGGCCTCGCGGTCGGCCTGATCGCACTCGCCGGCGCCTGGATGGCGCCGCTCTGGGCCCGCCGTGGGATAATCGGGGTCGTTGCCCTCGCGGTGTTCGCGATCGTGCCGATCGCGCATGCGCTCCATGCGGTCGGCGGCGTGGAGTCCGAGATGCTCCCCTATACGGCACGCCATCGTGTCGAGATCTGGCACTTCGCGGCCGAGCGCGTCGCCGGCCGGCCGATCTTCGGCCACGGCCTGGCGGCATCACGCGTGATGGAAAACCTGGGCGCGCAGTCGCGGTTCCTGGGCGCCGAACAGTCGATCATCCCCTTGCACCCGCACAACGCGTTCCTGCAGGTGTGGCTGGAACTGGGCCTGATCGGCGCGCTGGCGGCGTTCGTGTTCGCGCTTTGGCTCGCCCGGCAGATCGCGCGCCTGCCCGAGCCTGCCGGGCGATTTGCCATGGGTCAGTTCATGGCCGTCATGGCGATGCTGTCGGTGGCCTATGGCGCCTGGCAGGAATGGCTGGTCGCCGGACTGCTCGCCGCCGCGCTCGCCACGATGGTCGCCGCCCGCGCGCCCGAACCCGCCTCCACCTGACGCCCGAGCCTCCGGCCCCAGCATGGGATCAAAGCATGAGGTCCAAAGCACGGGGTCGGGTCTTTCTTTGGCGCTTTCCTTCTTCGCTTCGGCGCTCCCGAACCATGCGCAGCCCTTATCCGGGCTTCGGCGCACCGGCCCGCCCGAACGGCGCCCGCTTCATCGCACCGATCCCAAGTCGATTGCACCCCACCCTCAGCCCAGGCATCCTCCCAATTAATGAGTTCGCCGCTTCAGAAGCCCGTCTTGCGCGGCTTTAGTCGGCGATACCGGGCGGTCGCAGACGGCCGTACAAAGGGCGCAGGGAGGAAGATCACCATGCCGATCGTGCTGGGCAACGCTTACACCATGCCCGTCCTCGACGAGGATGTGAGCATCCTCCTCAAATGGGTCGGCACCGCGCTTGCCGACTTCCGGGCCCATTCGCAAAACCCAGTCGGCCTGGGGGCCGCGGGGGGCAATGCGACGCTGTGGACCAGTACCACGGGCAAGAACAGCGGCAAGCTTCGCGTCGACCGCCAGCGGGTGATCGGCGTCAACCAGCGGGTGGAGACGGTGCCGCTCTATATCATGAAGAAGGGCAAGGAGCTGCGCGGCGTCACCGACCCGGCGGCGCGCGAAACGATGGAAGGCCAGGGCTACAGGGTCAAGAGCGAGGGCACGAAGGACATCACCGTTGCCGACTATGTCTGGACACTGTTCGCCACCCAGATCGACAAGACACACAATCAGCTTTTCGTCCTCAACAACAACAACATGCTGAACACCATTGGCCAGGACCAGCTCACTGCCATTTGGCGGGAAACGATCCAGAACGGCGGTGGTGCCGTCGTCACCAACGACCAGACCCGCCTGCCCGAGGGCTTCGTCAAGACGAATGCTGTCGGCGACACGGAGGAGGTGACGTTCTACTGAGGGCCGGGCCGAACACAGGATACCGTTGCATTCTTCTAAAGACCCTCAGAACTTCTTGGGTCGCAGCACCTCGACCTCCTCCAGATAGACGATCCCGGCATAGTTCTCGAAATAGCTGGCCGCGACTTTGTCGGCGATGGCATCGGCGACGCCGCGGTCCGCCACCACGACCTCGATCTTCACGATGCCGAAGGCGCCCACCACCTTTGGCCGGTCGGTTGAGCGCACCCCGTGCTGGCCCTTGCCGCCGCCTTCGATCACCGTATAGCCGGCAGCACCTTCGTCCTCGACGATGCGGGTGATCCCCGACTGGATCAGCTTCTCGCTGACGATCGTGATCTTGGTCGCTTTGTAGGTCATTGCGGGTTCCCCCCTCCCTGTCGCATTCGGCATCCGGCCCCCTTAGGGACCGAAGACGATATCGCCCAGAGCCATGTAGAGCGGAATGCCAACGGCGATCGCAATCGGCGTCCCGATACTCGTCGACGCGCCGATATAGGAGGATGGATTGGCCGTCGGGATCGCAGCGCGCAAGGTCGGCGGGCCGGAAATGTCGGAGCTGGACGCCGCCATGACCGCCAGCAGGATCACGCCGCCCGGGCTGAACCCGACGGTCACATGGGCGACATAGCCGAGCGCGAAGGCCAAGAGGCCGTGCACCAGCGGCGCTGCGACCGCATAGACCGCAAACCAGTGCGCGACCCGGCGCAATTCGGCCAGCCGTGCATAGGCTTCCATCCCCATGATCAGCATCAGGACCGACAACAGGCCGCGGAACAGTGGATCGTAGAACTCCTCGAAAACGCGGTCGGGTCTGGTCACGAGGCCGAGGGCCAGCCCGAGAAGCAGCGCCGACAAGGCCGGCCCGCGCAGGCTATCCGCGATGATGGGCCAGACCCGCACCCTCTCGTCCGTCTTCCCGCCTTTGCGCTGCAGATGGAGGTTTGCCAGCACGATCGCCAGCACCAGTGCTGGAATGTCCATGAAGGGATAGAGCGCCGGCACCCAGGCTTCGTAGACGATGCCGTCTTCTTCCATCAGCACCATGGCGGCGGCCAGTGTGGACGCACTGACCGCGCCGAACAGCCCCGCCGTCGCGATACCGTCCTCCGTCTTGATCCGCGGCAGCAGGGCCAGCGTGTACCGCCCCAGAAGCACGATGGCGCATCCGACAACCACCGCAATGACCGCCGGCAGCAGGATGGCCCCCAGATCGGCCTGCCGGATCTCCATGCCGCCATTGATGCCGATGCGCATCAGCAGCATGAACACGATGAAGCGGTAGATGGCGTCGGGCACGTCCAGCTTGCTGCCGAGTGCCGCCACCAGCATGCCGCCGAGCAGGAACGCCAGCGTCGGCTTCTGAAACTGCACGGCAAACGTCTGGAGGAAATCGAGAATCAGGTCCATCGTCTGCCTGCCGCCGTGTCGTTCGATCCGGCGGCGGAGACTAGGGGTCGCGGAACCCGTTTAAAAATTCATTGTTTCCGCATCATCGTTTGATAAAAACGAACAATTCAGAATGCTTATTACCCCTCGAAAGCTGGCGCTGCCACGCGGCCTTCGCACGGCTGTTGCAGGTCTGGAAGCCCCCACCGAACCGCCAGTGCGATCGCCAAGGGCGACATCCCTGCTTCCCAAGGTGTTCAACTGCACTGGAGCCCGGATCGGCCCCGACCTATTTTCTTTGGTGGAGTGCACATCTCGGGGGATGGCCTATCCGGCAATTCGACGGTGGCCCAAAGATACCCCGCCGGTGACGACCGAAGCAGACGGGCATTGGCGCGATGAGCCTGATTGAGAAGCTGAAATCGGAGATCGAGCAGCGCAACAACAAGCCGTTCCTGAAGGCGGCGATGGCCGTGTGTGCGCTGGTCGCGAACGCAGATGGTACAGTGACCTTTGCCGAACGCTACCGCGTTGACCGGGTGCTGGAGACGGTGCGGGAATTGCGCATCTACGATCCGCACAAGGCGGTCGACTTGCTGGACGAGTTTCTGGACGACCTGCGGCGCGACCGGGAGCAAGTCGACCGCATTCTCAGGGCCAAGATCGCCCGCTTCGCCGCCGACCATAAATCTGCCCGCACGCTATTGCGCATCGCCTATTTCATCCTGACCGCCGATGAGGGGATCAGTGCTGCGGAACGGACCGCCTTCGACCGCATCTGCCAGTCCCTGAACGTCGACCCGCGCGACGTCTTCGACAAGATGGCCGCTGCACAGGCAGCTTGATCGATCGAAACGTCGTATGGACTAGGGAAGGCACTGGACACACTGGCGCTAAAAGTCGGGGGTCAGGTCTTTCTTTAGCGTATCTAGCGCCATTGTCCTAATGCCGTTGGGCGACCCAGAACAGTTTACGCCTGTCGGTCCGCAAGAGAGGTCTGGGCACGCCCCATTCGGGGTCGCCTACACGATCTCTTCCACCGTGTCGCCCCGCACCGCATCCGGCATATACCGGAAGCGTTTGGCACGGCTCGCGAAGTCGTGGTGGTGCACGATCGTGCTGTCGGGGCCGATCAGGATCACCCCATAGGCGGGCGGGTCCAGGCGCACGATGTTGGCATCGCCTTCGCTCAGATCGAGCGCGTTCTGGTGGTTCGTCCCCGGGATCGACGACACCGGGATGCCGAGCCAGCTGCCGGCGATCGGCCGGTGCACATGGCCGAAGACGATGTGCCGGATGTTCGGAAAGCGTCGGACGACGTCCGCAAAAGCCGCATTGTCCAGGATCCGGTACTGGTCCAGACGCGGCATGCCGATATCCATCGGCGGGTGGTGCATGAACAGATGAACGGGCCGGCCGTCGGCCGCGGTCAGCGCCGCTTCCAGCCATTCGCAACGCCGCGCGCAATAGACGCCCGCATGGGTCCCCGCCTCGACCGTGTCGAGGAACAGCAGGACGCCCGCCGGCGTGCTGAGAGCCGACTGCAGGAAACCATGCGCATCCGCTTCGATCTCCGGGAAGGCGGCGCGCAACCGGTCGCGGTCGTCGTGATTGCCGGGCACCAGGCGGAAGGGCACGCGCAAGCTCGCCAGACAATCCCGCAACAGCGCATAGGCCTGCGGATGCCCGTCATTGGCCAGATCGCCGGTCAGCACACACAGCTCCGCGTCGGCATGGGCCTCGTTGATGTCGGCGATCGCCTGACGGAGCCGGTCTGCCGGATCGAGCGTGAACAGGCGTTCGCCGTCGGGGACCAGATGGCAGTCCGTCATCTGGAGGATCTTCAGCATGGGTGGTCTAGCCCTTGAGCGCGCCGAGGCTGATGCCCTCGATGAACCGGCGTTGTGCCAGCAGGAAGGCTATGACCAGCGGTGCGGTGATGACCCCGGTGCCCGCCATCAGCTGGCCATAGCTGTCGCCCGCCTCTTCGGAGCGGAAGGCGAGGATGCCCAGCGGCGGCGTATTGAGCTCGGGCGAGCGGATGACGATCAGCGGCCAGAACAGATCGTTCCAGTGCGAGACCACCGAGAAGATGCCGAACGCAGTCGCCGCCGGCATGATCAGCGGCAAGACGATGCGAACCATGATGGTCACGTCGCCGCAGCCGTCCAGCCGCGCGGCATCCAGCAGCTCATCGGGGATGGTCCGGAAGAACTGGTAGAACAGGAAGACGCCGAAGACCGACGACACGAACGGCACTATCAGCGCCGTATAGGTATCGGTCAGCCCCGTCCGGGCGAGGCCGATATAGATCGGCAGCGACGTCGCCTGTATCGGGATGAGAAGCCCGAACAGGACGAGCCCCAGCATGAACGCCCGGCCGGGAAAGCGCAGCTTCGCCATCGCAAAGGCGCAAGGCACCGCAAACACGAGCTGGAAAAAGAGGATGCCGGCGCAGACGATCACGCCGTTTGCCACATAGCGCAGCAGGGGCTCGCTCTCCAGCGCGCCGGCATAGTTGGCGAGCCCGGCGAACTCCCGCGGGAACGGGCTCAGGCCGCCGGCAAAGATCTCGTCGACCGGCTTCAGCGAGAAGCCGACCATGTAGATGTAGGGCAAGAGCAGGATAACCGCCGCTACCGTCAGGATGAAGAGGCGCAGGATCTGAGGGCGCGGGGGCTTGCTCACTTGTAGTGCACCGTGCGGTCCATGAGGCGGAAATTGACGAGTGTGAGCACCAGCAGGAACAGGACGAAGACGACGGTGATCGCCGAGGCGTACCCGATCTGGAAGTACTGAAAGCCCTCCTGATAGATCGTGAAGAGCATGACCTCCGAGGCGCGCCGCGGGCCGCCGCCGGTCAGGGTCGCCACCGTCTCGAACACGCGGAATGACCGCAGCAGCATGATGATGACGACGAACACAAGCGTCGGCCCGAGCAGCGGGAAGGTCACCGTCCAGAACCGCTCCCACGGCCGGTCGGCGCCATCGACCGTCGCGGCGTCGTAGAGCTCCGCAGAGATGGATTTGAGCCCCGCCAGAAACAGCACCATGGTGTAGCCGGCGTTTTCCCAGATCGCGATGGCGGCCAGCGTCGGCAGCACAAGATCCGCATCGCTGAGGAACCGTTGCGGCGGCAGGCCCGCTAGCAGAAGCGCGGAGTTGACCGGCCCCAGCGTCGGGTGCAGCAGGAACTCCCAGACGATGGCCATGGCAACGGTGGTCGACACCACGGGCAGAAAGCAGGCCGAACGGAAGAAGGTGCGGCCGAGGCGCGAGCCCTCGATCAAAACGGCCAGCCAGAGCCCGAGCGCAACCGACAGCGGCGTGACCATCAGCGCATAGAGGATCGTGTTGGCCGCCGAGATGCGCGGCACGCGTTCGGTCAGGAGCGCGCGATAGTTTTCCAACCCGGCGAACGAGATCGTCGCCTCGCCGAGCCGCCAGTCGGTGAACGAAATCACGATGACGGCGGCAGTCGGTACCAGCACGAACACCGCAAGCAGCACCAGGAACGGCAGCACGAACCCCCAGCCGATAAGCCGGTTCGACAGGTGCGGTGGCGCTTGGGGCCGCTCGGCAGTCGCCGTGATCGTAGCGGCCACGCTATCCCGCATTTCTGACACCGACCATGGCCTGCCCGACGACGCGCTGTGCACCGGCTGCCGCGTCGTCTTGATCGAGTGGGCCCGGTATCGAGCTCAGAGGACGTCGCCCGTCCAAGTCCAAACACTTACCGTCGTTGTCGAAGAGATGAAGCGCCCCCGGCCGGAACCGCGCATAGGCGGTCTGCCCGACTTTCAGAGTCTCCGCAACATCGGGATCCAGGCGCGCGATGGCGGGCGTGCTTTGCGTGCCTTCGCCGACGGCGACATGCACCAGCGCCTCCGATCCCAAGAACTCAAGATGCGTCACGGCAACCGGGATTGCATCTCCCGGGCCTTCAGGCTCAAGAACAATGTGCTCCGGCCGGACGCCGATCTGGACGGCGCCATCGCGCGCGCCGGCGGCGCGGGTGACCACCGTGCCTGTCGCCGCAAGACGGATGGCGCTACAGTCGGCGATGCCGTCGAACAGGTTCATTTTCGGCGTGCCGATGAACAGCGCGGCACGCACATCCGTCGGATGATGATAGATCTCGCGCGCCGTTCCCACCTGCACGATCCGGCCCTCGATCATGATCGCGATCCGATCGGACATGGTCATGGCCTCGGTCTGATCATGCGTCACATAGACCGCGGTGATGCCGAGCGTCCGCTGCAATTGGACAATCTCCGCGCGCGTGCTTGCGCGCAGCGTTGCGTCCAAATTGGACAGCGGCTCGTCCAGAAGAAACAGCGCGGGTTTGCGGATCAGCGCGCGCGCCAACGCCACCCGCTGGCGCTGGCCGCCGGAAAGCTGGGCCGGCTTGCGGTCGAGCAGGCCTTCGATCTTCACCAGCGACGCGGCCCGCTCAACGGCGCCCCGGATGTCCGCCCGCATCCGCTTGACCCGGCCGCTGAGATGCCGGACGAACGGCAGGCGCTCCGGTCGGGTCAGGTCGCGCATGACCAGCGGCAGCGACAGGTTCTGCGCCACGGTCATATGCGGATAGAGCGCATAGGACTGGAAGACGACCGCCACGTCGCGCGTCTTGGGCGCCAGGCCGTCGACAATCCGGCCGTCCATCAGCACATGGCCGCGGTCATGCGCCTCAAGCCCGGCCACGATGCGCAGAAGCGTCGACTTCCCGCAACCGGACGGGCCGAGCACGGCAATGAACTCGCCCCGTTCGATCGTCAGATCGATACCGCGCAGAACCGGCGTGTCGCCGAACGACTTTTCCAGATTGCGGATCTCGATATGGGCCATACACGGGCTCGCAAGAAGAGCCGGCCGCGGGAACGCAGCCGGTTCGTCCCTTTCGTTCAGGTCCGGTCAGGGCAGAAGACGGTTGATGTCTTCTTCCAGCGAGGCCAGCGCCTCTTCCGGCGTCAGCGAGTCGTCGACGACACCTTCCAGATGCTCGCCGATGACCGTGTCGATCTCGATCCCGTTCTCGCCCGGGAACTGGAACCACTCCCGCACGACAGAGATCTGATCGACGGCGGTCTTGTGGTTCGGCCGGGTGTCGAAGTAGCCCTGCAGCAGATCGGGATCCTCCAGCGCCAGCGTGTTGACCGGCGTGTAGCCGACCAGGTGGATGACCTGGGTCGTACCGAACGGCCCGGTGGAGAACTTCACCCAACGCCAGGCAGCGTCAAGAACGGCAGGGTCCTCCTCCGCAGCCGTCGTGATCATCGCCAGATTGCCGCCGGTCGGAAGACGCCCGTCGTCCACGCCCATGGGATGCGGCGACGTAAGCAGTTCGAAGCGGTCGCCGATCGACTCCTCGAAATTGTAGAGCCGGGAGATGGAATCGATGACGAAACCCATCCGGCCGGCGATGAACTGCTGGCGCTGCGCCTGGTCGCCGACGGCCATCATGCCGCCCTCTTCGGCCATGCGGTCATAGAGGCCCATGGCGGTCTGCCAGGCGGGATCGTCGGCGATCGCCACTTCGGCAGCGCCCGGCAGCATCATCTCGCCGCCATTGCTGAACAGAGCCCCCTGGAAGTACCAGGCGCCATACCAATTGGCCGAATAGGGCAGATACATGCCGGCATAGTCCGGCCCCAGATCGTCGATCTTGCCGGCCAGTTCGATGATGCCGTCCCAATCGGTGGGCATGTTGTCGGGATCGCCGCCCACCTGGCGGACCAGATCGGCGTTGTAATAGGTCAGCGACATGGAGATGGCGAAAGGCAGCGACAGCTGCTGGCCGTCAAAGCGGCCAACCTGCTGCAGCGACTCCGTCCAGCCGTTTTCTTCGAAGGTCTCGCCGTCAGCTTCCATGAGGGGCGCCAGATCGACGGCCAGTCCGCGATCCGCGACCGTCGGCAGATGGGACAGGCCCAGATAGTTCACATGGGGCATGTCGCCGACCACGGCTTCCCGCAGCAGCGCCTGGACGTTGTCGCCATAGTTGGCCTGCGCACCACGGAACGTCACCGTGACGTCGGGGTTCTGCGCCTCGAACTCCGCCTTCAGCGCTTCGAACACGCCGTCGAAGATCTGCGGCTGCGTGTATTGCACGACCAGTTCCACCGGTTCGGCCTCGGCGATCGTCGGGGACGACAGGGCCAGTCCGAGTGAAATCGTACCCGCCGCCGCGACCGCGACGCGTGTTGCACTCGCAATGCGCATGGATGCCTCCGTCTGCCTGTTTTTTCGCAAGCAGGAAGGGATCGCCGCTTGGCCAGTTCTGGTGAGCCAGAGCCGGGTGCGTCCCCTGCCGTGCCGCAGCGGGCACGTTAGGCAAACTTCATGACAACCAAATTGCGCTGAGATTACATCTAGATCAATAGATCAATTCTATGTCTCGAAGACCAGCTCGAACCGGCCGCCCGGCGAACGCGCCAGGCCGAATTCTATGGGCACGCCAGCGTCGTCCACATTGATTGATTCGACGACGAGAACCGGCATGCCGGCACGGATCTTCAGGGCCGCCGCCTCCTCCAGCGTTGCGTCCCGGGCATGGGCGCGGGTCAGCCGCCGATGGTAGTCCTCCACGCCGAAGCGCCTGACCGCCTCGGTGACCGAGCGGAGTTCGGCAAAGACCTCGGCAATGCCGTCAAAGCGTGGCGCGGGAAACCGGCGCGTGGACAGGCTGACCGGTTCGCCGTCGATCTCCCGCAGGTCGTCGATCGCAATGCAGGGGCTGCCCGGCTCGATCTCCAGATCCCGTGCGATCGCCGGCATGGCCGGTTCCTCCCAGCTGCGCAAGAGACGGCCGGAGAACCGCAGGTCCTGGTCGAGGCGCGAGATGTTCTCCGTGAAGCGGGTGCGTTTTCTGATCGGATAGGCAAGCCTCTGCGCCCTCACATACATGCCGCGCCCCTGCTCGATGGTGATCGCGCCGCGATCGCGCAGTGCGGCCAGCGCCTGGCGAATGGTGTGACGGTTCACCCCGAAACGCAGCGCCAATTCGGCCTCCCGAGGGAACCGGCTGCCCTCGGGATAGACACCGTTGGAGATTTCCTGGCTCAGAACGTCCTCGATCTCTCGCCAGAGGATCTTTCCCGATTGTCGCATTGGCCCGTTTGGCTCCGCTGCGGTCGATGGTGAGGCATGGGACCACTCATTAACCGTGCAGCCGTGGGGAGGACAATCTTCTGTTCCGGCCACCGAGCCACCGAGCCACCGGCAAACAACAGGAGGGGTCAGGTCTTTCCTTGATGCGTCGCTCCGGCATCGTCGACGCGTCCGGCCTCCTGATGCTCAAGATCGAGGCGTCGGCGCGCCAGCGATATGATCATGCAAGACGCGACCCCATTCTGCGTCAGCGGGGTCAGGTCTTTCTTTGACATATGAACCTGCGCCTCGATCATGTCGGACGACGGGCAAGGCAGATCCAAAGGTCGGCCAGCAATCGGGGCAGTCGTGCAAGCCGGCCCCACAAACCCTCGTGTCCGGCACTGTCCCGGTGCGGTCGACTCGACCTCGGCCGGCTGACGGCCAGTCGGTTGTGCATCGTGGGTGTTGTACATCCTGATTGGCCGGATCTGCGGCTCCCGGACGGGCCTTCCCGATCGCGAAGGGCCGCTTGGCAGGCCGGCCTCGGACACCATATCCCTTCGGCAGCAAACGACATCGCAAAGGCTGCAAATTGCCAGACCTCCGCGGACCAAGCGAGAAGGAGACGGTCAATGAGCAAGTCAATCGTCTTGAAGCGGAACGATAACGATGATGCCAAACTGCAACAGATGCAGTCGCTCCAGCCCAAGGCGCTTCTTCAATACGAGTACTCCAGCGCCCTCGGCAATGCAAAACTCGATCTCGGCAACGTCGACTACGTGCTGGCGACAGGTGGGCACGGCAACTTCATCAACAGGAAGCCGACGAAATTCAACGGCGCCGATATGGATAACTTCAAGAAGTGGATCGGCAACCTCAAGGGCACGGCGAAGGCCTTCATTCTCGACACCTGCTTCAGCAGCGCGCTCTGCCCCGTTTTCATCAAGTTCGTACCGGTCGGCGGCGCGGTGGTCTGCGCGCACGGATCGGGCGAAGGCTGGGCCGGCAGCTTCAACACGGGCAACGGCACGCGCACCGTGGGCGCGATCCTCAGCGGCATAATCGACAGTGCGGTTTCGCTGTTCGGCGCCGACTCAGGGGCCACGTCAATCAGTCTGCTGCTGAACAAGCCGCATGGAAAGACGCTGTTCACCGTCAATTCCGGCACGGCGCGGCGCAGCACACTCGACAAGAAGAAGTCGTTCTTCATGGATACCGATGAGGAGATCGAGCTGAAGGAGCTCGACCTCTATCTGCGCCGGGAAGGCGTCATGGTGACCCCCGTCGAAACCGACAAGCTGAAGACCCTCCTGACGGAGAACCTGAAGATGACGATCATGTGAGCTCCCTTGCGCCCGTCGGCAGGAGGCGGCTGCCGGGGCTGTCACAGAGTGGTCCCGGCACGCTTGGTCCAGATGCAGCCAACACAATAGCAACACAACAGGGTCAGGTCTTTCATTGACACATCTCCCTCCCCATCGTCGGACTCTGTCGAAGCGCGGATGTGAGACAGACGGTATGCCCCCCATGTCGGAAGCAATGCCGCGTAACGGCTCTGTCGAAGGGATCCGGCTCACCGGCAGTCCAGAAGTCTTCCGACTGCGCGCTGCGCCCAGACACGCAAGCGACCTCAAGTTCCGACAGCATCCAAGTGCCGCCCAGGATAGACGCGCGTGCAAAGACGCTTCCTGTCGGGCGCGTCGTGTCCGCAGCCCTCCGACAGGCACTCCTTGCAGAGCTCATTCCGCCAGAACATCGACTGCATCCGAAGTGAACGGCCACGTTCGGGCATCCAAGATGGTCCTGCTCCTGACCTCGGAAACATCCCCATAACTGATGCCGGTGCCCGAAACTCTCAGCATGAGTTCGGGTATGAAGATGTAGTTCTCCCGATCTGACCTGACCTCTCCATCTTGCCTCGTAAGCGTACCCTCCCGGCGAATTCGCACGGCTGGATAGATACAGTCGCCCAGCTGGAAATCTTCAGCATCTTCGACAAAGTATGTCGCAGAAATCTGCCATCTCCGCGAAGGATTGCTGGGATTGACTCTTGCGCTTTCAAAGCGATGCTCCGTTCCCGCTTCGTACTGTACCAGCTCACCATTACGCCAGTGCTTGTAGGTGAACAACCCCGAATAGCTGACGGTTGTTCCATCAGAGAATATCCCATTGACGTAGTTAACACCGAGAAACGGTCCGTCAAGCCTTCTGTATCGGCGGAAAAGCTCACCAACTCTTGCAGGGTCAGTAAAAACAATGCCGTGTTCAAGATCATCGGCGACCGGGCAGGAAGAGGAAAGACTGACATACCCTACCAGGATCGTTGCGCATAAGAACAACCCCACGAAACAAGCAAGGATTTTCATCCGGCATTCCCCTTTCGAACGGCCCCAGTCGATTGCCAGGAACGGGAACAGGTGCGCGCCATCCAGTTTCCTCAGGCAGTGAAGATCACCCCGCCGGCCGGGGTCTTGCGGGAGTGCTACGGCGCTCCGACCGGCTCTGGAGTGACGAAGCCGGAGCGCGGGTGAGCCAGCCACCGCCAAAATGCCAGCCGCGATGCCAAGTGCCCTCACCCCGGTCGCTCGTATGGAGCGGTCCGCATTGTCGCCAGTCCCGCAGACCGTTGATCGGCCGGAGAACGGTCTCGAAGACGGCGGTGGGCCGCTCCGCATCAGCAATCCGGCAGATAGCATGGAGAGCGAAACACAACAACCAATAAGGGAAGGGGTCAGGTCTTTCGTTAACGCATAGCTCTGCCCTTCGATGTCCCGGATTTGAGGGTCAGGTCTTTCATTGAGGTACTCCCATGATACACCTATCACCACCGGGAGTGCGCAGTCCAAGCCCCTGAGCCGGCCCGGCAATCGAATTGGGGGACGGGCGCCGCAGCGCCCTCTCTCAACCGAAATTCGCACTGTCGATCGCAATCGGCGCACTTGCCGGAATACCGACAGCTGCAACGAAGTCCGAGTGAACCGAAGTTCGCTACGGTTGTCGTGCGCCGGATCAAGATCGAAGCCGGATCAGACTGTGGACACGTCTAAAACCCGATGCTTCGGCTCGACGGCTAACGGCTTGCATGGCGCGGCGATCTTGATGACCTTTTAGGGAGATGCCCGTGCCGGTCAATCCGGCCGGAACCAAGACAGGGTCAGCATCAAGGAGTCGGACCCCATGATGGCCAGCTTCGTCGCCGTCATCCTTCTGTGCTTCGGCGGGCAGTGCAAGGTCGTGGACGGCAGCCCACACTACTTTGGAAACGAGGCGACTTGTTTCGAGTATCTGGATGAGGTTGCGCAATCCTTGATTGAACAAGAAGGCGCAGCCGTCATGATGATGTGCAGCGACAACATCTACTCATTGGACGGAACACTGCCCGTCGGAAACTGACGAAACACTCGCCGGGATCGGTCTCATTCGTCATAGCCGGGATTCCCCAGCTGATGACCTCGGACGACGTCGACCCTCGCATGATTGCTGCAGTGCTGCAGCCGGCAAGACATCGGGTTGACGGAAACGGCCCCGGACGGGCGGGATAGCGGGCTTCTCATTGCAAGATAGCGCGCCGTTGGCGCCGTCGCAGGATTTCGGGCGCACGTGTCCTATAGTGACGGCGCATGTGTCTGGGGGCTGTCGTCTCTTGCCGGCTCCGACCACGGCCAGGACCGACATGACCCTCTTCGGGTTCGTACGCGACGAGACGATCACAGGGCCAGTGCGCCCGCAAACCGCGGGCTCGCCGCGCCCGGCTCGAGTTTGGGTGGAAACACGCTCGAAGCCCGCGCAGTCGCGTGTTCTCCGGGACGGTGTGGAATCGCCGATTGTTTTCAGAGCGAACCACGGGCAACCTTTCAGCCATGAGCGGCGTGACCTGGGGAATCCCGGTCTAGCCTCACCGAACCCAATCATGCGGGGCCGTCCGACGCGATCATCAGCGATATTCGACACAAATCTAACTGGGAGAAAGTCATGACTGACATTGAAATAATGACAAAAAACAAGCTGTTTGGGAAAGACTATTCAACGACGCAGCAAGACACCAAATGGTCTGGCCAGAAGATTGTCGAGATGTGCTACCATCCCGAAGCGGCGACAGACATCACCTCCCTGGCGAAGCGGGAGTACTGCGACGAGAATGCGGAATTCGTGATCAACTGCAACCATCTGTTCCTTAAGAAAGCGGGCATGAGTTCCCGCCTTGATAAACTCGTCACGTTAAAGTCAAGTGGTGACTATAAGAAATCTCTGGAAGAACTCTATTCAAGGTTCATCCTTACAGGCTCGGAGCGAGAAATCAATTTGTCGTTTATGATGCGGAAAAAGTTGAAGACGGGGCAAAATGCCATTTGCGCGAGCCATGAACTGTTGGCCATCAACGGTGCCCGCATAGAATGCGGTAAGTTGCTGATCGCTGCCATGCAAAATGGCATTGAAAAAGGCAAGACGCTGTTGCCGCCGAAATTTAAGGAGATTCTGGAGACGCCCGGCACGCCGATCGACGACCAGGTGATGGCCCAGCTCAATCTGCAGCAAACCAACATCAACGATTTCCTGGATTCGGTG
>JANQQD010000121.1 GCA_028285185.1 Anaerolineae bacterium
CGGCATCGGCGGGCTGCTCGGCGGCTATGTGCTCTATTACGCCACGGGCAAGAAGTTCAATCCGGTGATCGGCATCGCCGGCGTGAGCTGCGTACCGACCACGGCGAAGGTGGCACAGAAGACCGTATCCGAGGTGAACCCGGATGCCATCATCCTGCCGCATGCGCTGGGTGCGAGCATCAGCGGTGTGATCACCTCCGCGATCTTCGCCGCCATCTTCATCAGCATGTTTGCCAACGTCGGCGGGTAGGGGCTGATCGGTCCCGGCGCAAGGGGGCTTGCGCCGGGACCGTCCAATTTCCTCGACTATCCATGTTCCGCCGCCGCGGTGACGGCGTCGGCGTCGATGCCATATGCGTGGTAGAGGTCGATTACATCACCCGACTGGCCGAAGCGGTCGATGCCCAGCGGTGTAACGCGATGGCCTAGGACAGACCCCAACCACGCCAGTGTGGCCGGGTGACCGTCCAAGACTGTGACCAGGCGTGCGTCCGGCGCCAGCGGCGCCAACAGTCGCTCCACATGGCTCTCCGCATCTTCCCCCCGACGGCGCTTCGCCTGGGCATCGTTCCATCCCGCCAGCAGGCGATCGGCGGACGTGACGGCCAAGAGGCCGATATCGGACTGGCGCTCGGCCAGTCGGCCGTGGGCCTCAGCCGCCTCAGGGGCCACGGCGCCGCAATAGGCGATGGCCAGGCGCGCATCCTGCCCCGGCGGCACCCGCCAATAACCGCCATCGATCACCGCGCGGCGCTCCGCCAGGCCCAACGTGCGCTGCGGCTGGTCCAGCGGCCGGGTCGACAGGCGCAGATAGACCGAGCCGCCGTCGGCGGCCTGCATGTGCTCGAAGCCCCAGCGCATGATCTCCGCCAACTCGTCGGCAAAGGCCGGTTCCATTGCCGTCAGGCCAGGCTGGCCGATGCCGATCAAGGGCTGATAGACCGACTGGTGGGCCCCGCCCTCCGGCGCCAAGGTGATGCCGGACGGCGTGGCCACCAGCATGAAGCGCGCATCCTGATAGCAGGCATAGGTCAGGGCATCGAGCCCGCGGGCGATGAACGGGTCGTAGAGCGTGCCCACCGGCAAGAGCCGCGTGCCGAACAGCGGCTCCGACAGACCGAGTGCCGCCAACAGCAGGAACAGGTTGTTCTCTGCGATCCCCAGCTCGATATGCTGGCCCGCTCGACTGCGCACCCATTTCAGCGGCGAGGCGACCTTGCGCGCCCGGAACACATCCTCGTGCTCGTGCCGGTGGAACAAGCCCCGCTGGTTCACCCAGGGCGCCAGGTTGGTCGAGATCGTCACGTCCGGTGAGGTGCTGACGACGTGGCGCGACAGCACGTCGTCGCGACGTGCCAGCTCGTTCAGGATGCGCCCGAATGCCTCCTGGGTGGAGGCGGTGGCACCGGCTGGCGTCGTGAATGGAGTGACGGGGATCGATTGAGTGCGGACGGCCGATTTTCGTCCGACTGCCAACGGTGCGTCCGCCATGAACCGCTCCAGCACCTCGGCCGTGGGCTCGGCTCCGGCGAAGCGATCCCACTCCGCCCCCTCCGGCACGCCCATTGCGCGCTGAAACTCCGTCATCTGCTCAGGCGTCATGATGCCGGCATGGTTGTCCTTGTGTCCGGCCAATGGCAGCCCATAGCCCTTGATCGTATAGGCGATGAAGCAGGTGGGCCGGCTGTCCTCCGCATGCGAAAAAGCCTCCAACACGGTCGGCAGGTCGTTGCCGCCCAGATTGGTGACCAGGGCTTCCAGCTTGGTGTCGTCGTATGTCTCCAGAAGCGAACGCAGATCCGCATCATCCGGCATGTCGGTCAGGATCTGACGCCGCCAGGCTTCGCCACCCTGGAAGGTCAGCGCCGAATAGACGTCGTTGGGGCATTGGTTGATCCAGCGCTTCAGCGCCCGTCCGCCCGGCTTCTCGAAGGCGGCCCGCAGCTTTGCTCCGTATTTCAGGGTTACGACATTCCAGCCGCAGGCCCTGAAGGTACGATCGATCAGCCGGAACAGCTGGTCCTGGACGATGCCGTCCAGGCTCTGGCGATTGTAGTCGATGATCCACCAGCAGTTCCGAAGCTCGTTCTTCCAGCTTTCCTGCAGGCACTCGTAGATGTTGCCTTCATCCAGCTCCGCATCACCGACCAGCGCGATCATGCGGCCCGGTCGCTGCCCTGCGGGCAGCATGGCCTTGGCATCAAGATAATCCTGCACCAGCGACGCAAAGCAGGTGATGGCGGCCCCCAGACCGACCGAGCCCGTGGAGAAATCCACTTCTACCTGATCCTTGGTGCGCGAGGGATACGACTGGGCACCGCCAAAGGCCCGGAACTGCTGCAGGTTCTCCAGGGATTGCCGGCCCATCAGGTACTGGATGACGTGGAACATGGGGCTGGCATGGGGTTTGACGGCCACCCGGTCTTCCGGCCGCAGCGCGTGGAAATAGAGCGCCGTCATCAGAGTGGAGATGGAGGCGCAGGATGCCTGATGGCCGCCGACCTTCAGCTTGTCCCGCTTCGGGCGGAGATTGTTGGCATGGTGGATCATATAGGTCGACAGCCACAGCGCCTTGCGTTCCAGGGCCGCCAGACAGGCCAGCGCATGGTCGCGGCCCGGATCGGGATCGGGTGTGGCAGACGCAAGCGAAAGCGTGGCCGACATGGGGGCGCATCCCTTCAATGAGGCTCAGACGGGCCAATCCTCCACGACTTCCGCCTCGCGTACCAGGGGCAGTCTCGGTGTCCGTCAGCAAAAAGGGTGGCAGCGGACAAGGGACCGAATCGGGCGAAATGCACGCGCTCCGCCCCCGATGCGCTAAGCGGATAGGCTTTCGGCCGCACTGAGGGTATGCTCCCGGCCGTTCTGGGCAGCGGGATCCTTGCCGATCTTGATCGGTTAAGGATCTTTAAGCGCGCCTGTCAGCGGAGGGACAGCCTAACCATGACCAACACCGAAACCGCCGCCGCCGCTGCGCCGGCCAGCCGTCAGCTGCAGGAAACCGAAGCCGTTCTGGCGAAGGCGCCGACCGACATTACCGAGGTCGAGCGTGGGCGCATCGATGAGATCAAAGGCACCATCGACCTGATGTCGGCGACCAGCGTCATCAATTTCGGCACGCAGTCGGAAAAGCAGGTGGCCGATTTCGCAGACACGGTGCTGGAACAGGTGATGTCGCGCGACATGGGGCCGATCCACGACCGGCTGAGCGAGATCAAACTGATCGCCAACGGCCTGGATGTGAGCAGCCTGAAGGAAGACAAGGGCTTCTTCGGCCGCATGTTCTTCAATGTGAAGAAAGAGATCGCGAAGTTCACCGACAACTTCCAGACCGCGCGCGGCCAGATCGATTCGATCGCCGCCCAGCTTGAGGACCAGATCCAGGAGGTCAATCTCGGCCTCATCATGCTGGACAAGCTGTTCGACCAGAACCTGAACAATTTTGAAGACTTGACCTTGCACATCGTCGCCGGCCGCGAGGTGATGGAGCACTACAAGACCGTGGTGCTGCCGGAGCAGAAGCAGATTGCCGAAGCGAAGAAGAACGAGCCCGACGCGCTGATCGAGGCTCAGAAGGTCCGCGACTTGCAGGCTGCCATGGACCGGCTGGACCGCAAGATCATGAACCTGGAGAAGTCGCGCGCGATCGCCCATGCGGCCATGCCGACCATCCGCCAGGTGCAGCAGACGGGCATCACCCTGGTGGAGGAGCTGAAGAGCGCTATCGCCCACGGTATTCCGGCCTGGAAGAATACGATGCTGATCCATGTGGAGCAGCTGCGCCAGAAGAAGGGCCTGGAAAGCCTGAAATCGGTGACCGATTTCACAAATTCCCAGCTGAGGGCGATGGCCGATCAGCTGCAAGAGAACACGGTCCAGATCCACGAACAGACGAAGCGCGGCATCGCCGATGTCGATGCGATCGCCTATACGATCAGCACGCTGGTGCAGACCTTGGACAAGGTCGACCAGCTTGAGAAGGATGCCAGGGAAGCCCGCACGCAGGGCCGAATCACCCTGGCCAAGGCGGAAGAAGAGCTGCGCGCCCAGCAGGCGAAGATCGACTGACCAAGGGGCCGAAAACGGCCCATCCAAACGCAGCCAAGCGAGGACTCCGATGATCCGACAGGTCTGGAGAGCGCTCATGCTGGGCGCGGTCTCGATCGGGCTCTTGTCCTGCGATGGCGGGCCGCAGGACGAGCTGACGATCCTCTCCGGCTCGGAAAACCGCAGCCTGCAGCCTTTGATCGAAGCGTTCTGCGACGACCGCGGCTGGGTCTGCCACATGACCTATCAGGGCTCGGTCGACATCCGGCTGGCGCTGCAGTCGGGTGCTGAAGGCTTCGACGCCGTCTGGCCCGCACATACGCGATGGGTCGAAATGGGCGACCGCGAACGGCGGGTGAAGCATCTGCGCTCGATCATGCAGTCGCCGGTGGTCTTCGCCGTGGCGCAGCCCCGGGCTGAACAGCTGGGCTTGATTGACCGCGACGTGACAACGACCGAACTCGTGGAGTTGGTGCGGCAGGGCGAGCTTGAGTTCATCATGACCTCAGCCACCCAATCCAACAGCGGTTTCTCCGCCTATATGGCCATGCTCACGGCACTCGCCGGCGCGCCGGAGGTGATCACGGCGGAGATGTTGGAAAATGACGCTCTGAAGACCGAAGTTGGGACGCTGCTGGACGGTGTTACGCGCACCTCAGGCAGTTCGGGATGGCTGAAGAGCCTTTATCTGGAAGGGGCGGACAGTGCTGCCTATTGGGCCATGTTCAACTATGAGGCCCTGATCATCGAGGCGAACCAGGATCTCGAGCGCCGCGGCCTGCCGACCCTCTATACCATTTATCCCTCAGACGGCGTTGCCGTGGCCGACAGTCCGCTGGGCTTCGTCGCCCGCGACGACAATGCGGACAAGGAAGAGTTCTTCCTGGAGCTGCAGCAGCATTTGCTGACCGACGAGGTCCAGCGGGAACTGCTGGCACTGGGCCGGCGCACCGGCTTCGGCGGGCAGATTGAGGGCGCGGACGACGACGTGTTCAGGGCCGATTGGGGCATCGATGTGGAGAGCGTGCTGCCGGCGATCCGGTTCCCCGCGCCCGACGTCATTGAGGAGGCGCTGGCGCTCTACCAGGAGACGTTACGCAAGCCGTCTCTGCTGGCCATGTGTCTGGATTTCTCCGGCAGCATGGAGGGCACGGGCGAGACCCAGCTGAGAGAGGCAATCCGCCTGCTGTTCGACCAGACGACGGCGCAGCAATACATGTTGCAGGCTACGCCGGAAGACATCTTCCTTGTCATCCCGTTCTCAAGCAGCCCGTGGAACGTGGCGGTGGCGCGCGGACCGGATGACGCGGCCAAGCTGACGGAGATGGTGAACCAGCTTCGGGCCCAGGGCGGCACCGACATGTATGCCTGCGCCTGGCAGGCGTTTCAGGAGATGCTGGCGCTGCCAGAGATCGAGACCCACAACGCAGCCCTTCTGTTGCTGACGGACGGGCAGAGCGAGGGGGATGCCGCCAGCTTCGCCCGGTACTACAGCCAGCTCGCGCGCGACATCCCGATCCACGCCATCACCTTTGGCGATGCCGACGAAACGCAGCTTGAAGAGGTCGCAGAGCTGAGCCGCGCGCGCGTGTTCGATGGTCGGGGCGATTTGGCCGCGGCATTCCGCCATGCGCGCGGCTATAACTGACGCCGAGACGAAGGCCCGACCGGAGCGACGATCGACGTAATGGCGTTCTTGCAAAGTCTGACCAAGCAGCGTCACATCATCGCGCCTGTCGCCGGAGCGATCACCGTGGCAGTGGCCGCCGTGGTGGCGCAGATCGATCCTATCTTCTCAGTTGTTGTCGGCGGCCTCGTCTGGGGCGGGACCGCGCTGGTTCTCGCGCCGATCAGCCCTTTCCGGCGGATCAAAGCGACGGAGGGCCTGGGCTTCGAGCCCGAGTTCGTCATGCAGGAACTGGAAAAGGCGAACGGCCTAATCCAGCGGATCCGCAAGATGCGCGAAGGTATGCGCGTCTCCGCGATCGGCAACAGCATCGGCCGGATCTGCGACAGCGCCGACCTGATCATCGCCGACCTGACCCGCAATCCACGGGACTACCGGCGGCTGAGGAAGCCGCTTGTCCACTATCTGCCGCATGTTGAGACGATCGTTGAACGCTACAACTACATGGAAGACGGCCTGGCGATGGATGAGCAGACTCGCAGCCGCACGGAAGAGATGCTGCGGGATCTTGAGAAGGTGTTCATGGAATACAATCGCCGCATGATGAAAGACGAAGCCCACGACCTGGACGCCCGGATCGCGCTGCTGGAGTCGGCGATCGATGCGGAAGGCGTCGACGGCGTCGGCGGTGCGAGGCGGCGCGACCGCCCGGGCCGCACCGGTTCCCGCTAGTCCAACAGTCTGGAAAGCAACGCGATGTCCAGCCGCATCATCGGCATTCTCGTGTTCGTCGTCGCTGCCATGGCGGTCGTTGGCTACACCGTCTTTCAATCGGACGATGAGGATTTCCTGACCACCCTGCTGCGCGGCACGCCCGAAACCGAGGCCATGGGCTATATCGGCGGCGAGAAGCGCAACTTCATGGGCAATGTGGAGGTGCAGGAGATCCTGCAGGACCGCTATGGCCTGACCGTAGATGCCCGGCGCGCCGGATCGCTGGAGATGGTCACCGACCGGGCGCTGATCAGTCAGGATCCCGACTTCTACTGGCCGGCCAGCCAGGTCAGCCGCGAGCTGGCGCGGACCAACGGCATCAATCCGGTGCAGTCTGAGATCATCTTCAACTCACCCATCGTGCTCTACAGCTGGTCACCCGTCGCCGAGGCTCTGGTGGACTATGGCATCGCCCGCCCGCTGACCGACGGCGAAGCGGCCTTTGCCGTGGATACCGAGGCACTTCTCGATCTCGTGCTGAGCGAGGCCGCGTGGAGCGAGGTGGGCGTGGACCAGCTGCACGGGTCGGTGATCGTGTTCTCCACCAACCCGCTCCGGTCGAACTCCGGAAACCAGTTCGCCTCGCTGATCACCCAGGTGCTCGCTGGCGGCGAGACGGCGGGCCCCGACCTTGAAGAGGCTGTGCGCAGGGTGGCGGGGATCTATCGGCGCATGGGGTATCTGGAAAGCTCCAGCTCCACCCTGTTCGAGCAGTATCTGCGCCAGGGCATGGGCGCCTATCCTCTTGTTGCCGGATATGAAAGCCAGTTGATCGAATTCGCTGCGGCCGATGTCGAACAGTGGGCCGGGCTGGAGGGGCGCGATACGCGGCCGGTCGTGCTCTATCCCGAACCCACCGTCTATTCCAGCCACATCCTGATGGCTACGACCGATTCCGGCCGCGCCCTGGTGGAAGCCCTGCAGGATCCGGAGTTGCAGGATATCGCGTGGAGCCGGCACGGCTTCCGTTCTGGCTTCAGCGTCACCAGCGATCCGTCGATCCTGCCCGTGTCGGGAATCCCCGATGCCATCGACAAGGTCGAACCCATGCCGCCATTCGGCGTGGTCGAGCGGCTGTTGAATGCCATCGAGCAGATCCAGGGCTGACGCGAAAAGGGCTGATGGCATGCGCCGGTGGTGGCAAATTGGCTGTCTTTTGCTCGTCGTTGCCGCGGTAATCCACGCGGGGCCATCAGCGGCCGACCGCGTGCCCTTCGGCACATGGCCATCTGCGGACGCCGTGCAGGACATGGCCGGCGAGGTCGTGGCGTTTCCCAGCCACAGCCCCTACGCGCTGGCCGATGTTGGGCGCGGCCCGGATCGCGACCCGGCGACGGAAGGCGTCGGGCGGCTGTTCCTGCCCGAGGGGGCGGGTACGGACATGCCGGTGCCAGCGGTCGTGCTGCTGCACGGCAACGGCGGCATCATGGGCGCGCGCGAACTGACCTATGCACGGCAGTTTGCGGCCATGGGCGTCGCGGCCTTGGCGGTGGACGTCTTTGCTGCACGGCGCGATATGGTGACGGATTTTACCAGCCGCGTCCTGAACGTCACTGAGGCGATGTTCCTCGCCGACGCTTATGCGGCGTTGGAGTGGCTGGACTCTCGGCCGGATGTCGATGGCGCGCGCGTCGCCGTCATGGGCTTTTCCTACGGTGCCATGGCGACCATGTATGCAGCGCAGCAACAGATCGCGGAGATCTATTCCCCTGACGGCGCGCGGTTCGCCGCCCATGTCTCCTTCTACGGCCCGTGCATTGCGCGTTTTGAAGACAGGCGTGCCACCGGCGCTCCAGTGCTGATGCTGATGGGGGCGCTCGACGCCATCATCGACGTGGACCGCTGCCGGGAAGTCGCCGACGATCTCGAAGCCGGCGGTGCAACGGTGGACATGGTGGTGTTCCCCGACGCCTATCATCAATGGGACGGCGCGGTGACCCGGCCGCGCGAGGTCGGCCGCACCATCGCCGAATGTCGGCTGGAAGTCGGGGCCGACGCCGTCGTACGGGACCTGGTGACGGGCGTGCCGATGAGCGGTCGCATCGCCCGGCAGGCGGTTCTCGCTCTCTGCGTCGGAGATCGGGGCTTCGTTATCGGTCGCGATGACGGGGTGCGGGCACAGTCGAACGATCTGCTGACCCGATTTCTCGGTCCGCTCTTCGGGGAGCGGGCCTAGTGCAAAATGACGTCAGGCGGACTCAGCCTGACGTCATTTTGCACTAAATCAGATAGTTAGAGTCTGATTGACCGATCGCGTCGATCCGAGGTGATCACATCAGGCTTTGGCCGCTGCGGCGGCACATGTTGCGGGAGCCAGGCCAGAATGAGCAGCGTTCTCCAGGAAGACCAAGGGGCCGAAGGGGGCCTCCGGCCGGAGGTTGCAGACTTCCAGCAGCGGATGTTGGGCCATCTGACCCACACCGTTGGCAAGGGCAAGGTCACGGCAACGGAACGCGACTGGTACCACGTCGCCGCGTTGACCGTGCGCG
Source organism: Anaerolineae bacterium (assembly GCA_028285185.1). GTDB lineage: Bacteria > Pseudomonadota > Alphaproteobacteria > DSM-16000 > Inquilinaceae > JACKIG01. The sequence goes on from JANQQD010000121.1 coordinate 8,938, forward strand.
ACCTGCTGGTCGAGCGCTGGATGGAAAGCGTGCGCACCGTCTACGCCAACGACCACAAGCGCGTTTACTACCTTTCTCTGGAGTTCCTGTTCGGGCGGTCCCTGGTCAACAATCTGCTGGCGTCGGACTGTTTCGACCTGTGCCAGGCAGCGCTGGCGGATTTGGGGCTCGACCTCGATACCCTTGCGGCGCAAGAGCCGGAAGCGGCACTCGGCAATGGCGGGCTGGGCCGGTTGGCGGCGTGCCTGCTCGACTCCATGGCGTCGGTCGGCATCCCCGGCTACGGCTACGGCATCCGTTACGATTACGGAATGTTCGCGCAGTATATGGGCGAGGACGGTCAGCAGCTTGAAATGCCGGACGACTGGCTGCGCTACGGCAATAAGTGGGAGTTCTCACGGCCGGAGCTGACTTTCCCCGTGCAGTTCTACGGCCGGGTCGAACAGACGCGGGATGATCAGGGGGCGAAGCAGGTACGCTGGCTCGACACCGACGAGGTGTCGGCCATGGCCTATGACCAGCTGGTCGCCGGTTTCGGCAACGGCATGGTGAACAGTGTTCGCCTATGGGCCGCCCGCTCCCAGGAATTCGACCTGAAGGTCTTCAACCGAGGTGACTACGTTGATGCTGTCCACCAGCAGCAGCGCGCGGCCAGTCTTTCGCGTGTGCTCTATCCCGATGACACCACCAGCGAAGGCAAGACGCTGCGCCTGAAGCAGGAGTACTTCTTCGTCAGCGCGTCTCTGCAGGACATCATCCGGCGCTTTCACGGCACCCACGACAATCTGCGGATGCTGCCCTACAAGATCGCCGTCCAATTGAATGACACGCATCCTGCCATCGCTGTTGCAGAGCTGATGCGTCTGTTGATGGATCAGCACGGCTTCGACTGGGACGAGGCGTGGGACACGACGGTTCGCACTTTGTCCTACACAAATCACACGCTGATGCCCGAAGCGCTGGAAACGTGGTCGGTGGGGCTGTTCGAGATCCTGCTGCCCCGCCATCTGCAGATCATCTACGAGATCAATCACCGGTTCCTTCAAGACGTGCGTCGCCGGTTCCCGGGTGACGAGGATCTGGTCCGCCGGGTCTCGTTGATCGAAGATGGTGGGGAACGTCGGGTGCGCATGGCGCATCTCGCTTTCGTGGGAAGCCACCGCGTCAACGGCGTCGCACGGCTGCACACGTCGTTGATGGAAGCCGGAACCTTTGCCGATCTGCACCGCGTGTTCCCGGACCGCATCGTCAACCAGACCAATGGCATCACCCCGCGACGGTGGCTGAACCAATGCAACCGTCCGCTGGCGCGCCTGATCAGCGAGACGATCGGCCGGGAGTGGACGACGGACCTGCGGGCCTTACGTCGGCTGGAGCCCTTTGCCGACGACCCGGCCTTCCGTGCGGCCTTCCGCCAGGTCAAGCGCGCCAACAAGGAAAGGCTGGCACGGCTGGCCTCTGAGCGGCAGGGGCTGAGCCTGAATGTCGACAGCCTGTTCGACGTTCAGGTGAAGCGCATGCACGAATACAAGCGCCAGCTCTTGAACCTGCTGCAGGTGATTGCCCGCTATAACCGGCTGCGGCAGACACCGTCATCCGACACCGTGCCGCGGACAGTCGTCTTCGCCGGCAAGGCGGCGTCCGGCTATGCGACCGCGAAGCTGATCATTCGGCTGATCAACGACGTCGCCCGCACCGTCAACAACGATCCGGATGTGGCAGGAAGGCTCAAGGTTCTGTTCCTGCCGAACTACAACGTCTCGCTGGCTGAGGTGATCATTCCCGCAGCAGACGTGTCGCAGCAGATCTCCACCGCGGGTACGGAGGCCTCGGGAACGGGGAACATGAAGCTCGCCCTCAATGGCGCACTGACGGTCGGAACGCGCGATGGCGCCAATATCGAGATCGCCGAAGAGGTGGGGGAGGAAAACCTGTTCTTCTTCGGGCTGTCGGCGGACCAGGTGAAGTCCGTGCGGGCGCAGGGTTACGACCCCTGGATGTATTATGACGGCAATCCGGTCTTGCGACAGGTTCTGGACCAGGTCAGGGACGGTGCATTCTCGCCCGGACAGCCGGATCTCTATAGGCCGATCTTCGACCTGCTGACTGGCCATGGCGACCACTATCTGCTCTTGGCCGATTTCGCCGACTATCTGGCCTGCCAGGACAGGGTAGATGCGCTCTATCGTCGCGAAGATGAGTGGACAAGGCGCGCGATTCTGAATACGGCCCGTATGGGCCGGTTCTCCAGCGATCTGACGGTGCTCGGCTATGCCGCAGAGATCTGGGGGCTTGCGCCAATCCCTCAGGCAATCGGCGGATAAAGATCTTTTGATTCCGATCGTCCGCACTTGTGACGGTGGTCACTTGCATGGATCGAGGCATACGGGCAGTTTGCAGTCATCAGTCTGTTTGGCGACCGAACAAGAATGGGAGGCACGGATGCTAAGCTGGCGGTCTTCGGTTGTTGCCGCAATGTCGTTGCTGATGGCCGTTTTTGCCGTACCGGCATCGGCGCAAGATCAGGTCTTTCCGGACATATCGGTCGACGAAATGGTGCAGATGATGGTCCAGTGGGGCTATCCCGCCGAAGTGGAGGATCTGGACGACGGATCTCAGGTGATCCGCAGCTCTGCCGCAGGGCTCAACTTCGACGTCAATTTCTTCAACTGCGGTGAAGGCAAGTGGCCGCGGTGCCGGGATCTGCAGTGGCAGATCGCCTTCAACCCCAGGCAGCCGCCGACGCTGGACGTCATCAACCAGTGGAATGTGGATTGGCGGTTCGCCCGCGCCTACCTCTACCAGGGCCAGTACGTGTACATGGAATTCGATCTGCGCCTGACGGGTGGTGTCAGCGCGGAGACGATCCGGGAATACACAATGTCCTACGAAACACTGATGCAGGAATTCGCCACGCATATCGGCTGGTAATGGAGCCTGCGTCGCTGACCGGCGGCCCTGTGCGTGGGGCCGCCTACGGCGCCAGCCAGTCCGGCGGGTCGAGCCGCAGTTGCGTGGTGCGGACGATGTCGGTGGCGATGGCGAAGTTGACGACATTGCCGTCCAGATAGACGTCATGGCACGATTCCGCTGCGGTATCTTGCCATGTCACGCAAACGTTCCCGTCGCCGACAACCCAGCGACCGGCAAGGCCGCGTCCGTCGGCCGTCCGGATCTCCACATCGCCGCCCACCTTGAAGTGAAGAACGAAAGGCAGCCCGTCGTCGTCTTCCCCGTGCAGGTAGTTCCGGGTGAAGGTTTCGATGATGGCAGCGCTGGACAGCGGCGTGCCGATCCAGTCGTCTTCGGCCGTGGCGGCCGGACACCAAAGTGAGAAGACGGCGACCACGGCCAAGACGGCGCCGCCCCATGCCTTGCGGCTGATAGCCCGTGAAAGGCCATAAAGCCGACGGCCCCGGGCGGCAACCCGGGGCCGAAGACCAAACGTGACGGAACAGGCCAAGCGATTGGATTACCGCTCGCGGGCCAGTTCCCACACCTGCGGCGAGCGCCAGATCCGCGAGCGCAGCAACTCACGCTCGTAGATGAACTCCTTAGGCAGGCGGTCGAAGAACTTGTCGAACTGCTCCTCGTGCGCATGCGCTTCCGTCGCGCCCGCGGTGCGGCCGACCGACATCAGCTCGTAGAACTTCTCCGCAGGGAAGTCGAGGCCGGCCCAGGTGATGTCTTCATGCCGCGGCATCCAGCCGATCGGGCTCTCCACGGCATAGCCGCGGCCATGCACGCGATCGACGATCCACTTCAGCACGCGCATGTTCTCGCCGAAGCCCGGCCAGATGAACTTGCCTTCGTCGTTCTTGCGGAACCAGTTCACCCGGAAGATCCGCGGCGGGTTGGCCACGTTGCGGCCGACGCTCAGCCAGTGGCTGAAGTAATCGGCCATGTTGTAGCCGCAGAAGGGCAGCATCGCCATCGGGTCACGCCGCATGGCCGCCTGGCCGATCGCGGCTGCCGTTCCTTCCGAACCCATGGTGGCCGCGAGGTACACGCCATGGCTCCAGTTGAACGCTTGGAAGACCAGCGGCATGTCCTGGCTCATCCGGCCGCCGAAGACGAACGCGGCGATCGGCACACCGGCCGGGTTCTCCCACTCCGGATCGATGCTGGGGCACTGGGCGGCGGGGGCCGTGAACCGCGCGTTCGGGTGCGCGGCGGGACGGCCGCTGTCCGGCGTCCAGTCTTCGCCCTTCCAGTCGATCAGGTGGGCCGGAGGCTCATCGGTCATGCCCTCCCACCAGATGTCTCCGTCGTCGGTCAACGCCGCGTTTGTGACGATGACGTTCTCGGTCATCGACAGCATCGCGTTGGGGTTGGACTTCATGTTGGTGCCCGGCCCGACGCCGAAGAACCCGGATTCGGGGTTGATTGCCCGCAGCACGCCTTCCGGATCCTTCTTGATCCAGGCGATGTCGTCACCGACGGTGCGAACCTTCCAGCCGTCGAAGGCCTCCGGCGGGACCAGCATGGCGAGGTTGGTCTTGCCGCAGGCGCTGGGGAAGGCCGCGCCGAGATAGGTCTTCTCACCCTCTGGCGATTCCAGCCCCATGATCAGCATGTGCTCGGCCATCCAGCCTTCGTCGCGTGCCATCACCGAAGCGATGCGCAACGCCAGGCACTTCTTGCCGAGC
>JANQQD010000143.1 GCA_028285185.1 Anaerolineae bacterium
AAGTGGCTCATGCGATTTCTCCTTTGCCCGTTCGTTTCCTGATCAGCACGGCACGGGCGCGGACTTGCGGGTGTAGAAGAGCCAGGTGATCGCCACGCAAGTGGCATAGAAGATCATGAAGCCAATCAGCGCCGCCTCAGGCCCGCCGGTCATGGCAATCGAACTTCCGTAGCTCTTCGGAATGAAGAAGGCGCCGTAGGCCGCGATGGCCGAGGTGAAGCCGATGATCGCAGCGGATTCCTTCTCAGACTGGCGTGAGAGCTCGCCATCGCCCAGCCCCGGCATCAGCCGGCCAACTTCCTGGCGCATGATTACGGGGATCATCTGGAAGGTGGACGCGTTGCCGATCCCGGTCGCCAGGAACAGGACCATGAACATCGCGAAGAAGCCCCAGAACGCGCCCGGCTGATCCTTGATGCCGAGGAAGAACAGCACGCCGCCCACGGCTGCGATCATCAGCACGAAGACCCACAAGGTCACCCGGCCACCGCCGTATTTGTCTGAGACCCAGCCCGTGGCAGCTCGGCTGAGAGCACCCACCAGCGGCCCCAGGAAGACGAACTGCAGGCTGTCGACCTCGGGGAACTGCGTGCGGGCCAACAGTGGGAACCCGGCCGAGTATCCGATGAAGGACCCGAAGGTTCCGGTGTAGAGCCAGCACATGATCCAGTTGTGCTTGCGCTTGAAGATGATGGACTGCTCTTTGAACGACGCCTTGGCCGAAGCGATGTCGTTCATGCCGAACCAGGCGGCGATCGACGTGATGACCAGGAAAGGCACCCAGACGAAGCCGGCGTTCTGGATCCACAGGCTGGCCCCATCGGCCGTGGTCTGCGGCTCGCCCCCGATCGCGCCGAAGACGCCGGCCGTGATCACCAGCGGCACGACGAATTGCATGACGCTGACGCCGGCATTGCCCAGGCCGGCATTCAGCGCCAGTGCATGCCCCTTCTTTGCGCGCGGATAGAAGAAGCTGATATTGGCCATGCTGGAGGCGAAGTTGCCGCCGCCGAGCCCGCACAGCAGCGCCAGCACCATGAACAGCCAATATGGAGTCTCGGGATCTTGTACCGCGAAGCCGATGCCGAGCGCCGGGATCAAGAGCGACGCGGTGCTCATCGTCGTCCAGAGCCGGCCGCCGAAGATGGGCACCATGAAGCTGTAGAAGATGCGCAAGGTGGCGCCGGACAGGCCCGGCAGCGCAGCGAGCCAGAACAGCTCGTTGGTGCTGTAGGTGAAGCCGATAGCCGGCAGCTTGGCGACCACCACGCTCCACACCAGCCAGACGGAAAAGGCCAGCAAGAGACAGGGGATCGAGATCCACAGGTTGCGGCTGGCGACCTTGCTGCCTTTTTGCGCCCAGAAGGATTCGTCGTCAGGGCGCCAGTCTTCGAGGACATGCCCGTGATCGACTGCGCTTGCCTCTGTGGTCATGGTTGGCCCTTCTCCCGTGACTGTTCGACCCGACTGGCGTGCGGACGCTGTCGTGCGCTGCACAGCGGCGTGCCGACCCCGATGCGGCCGATCCGATACGCCATCCGGAAACCCGGTCAGGCAGAAGATGCAGACAAGATAACATCTTGCCTTAATCTTGATCCTGCCGTTGCTGTATTCAGCACAACTCGATCTGTTTCGGATGTAAATAGTGATCGATAAAAATAAATTTATGATCCACAAATCGACATGCACCAAATGATAGGCTTTATTTCATCATTTGCTGCACGACGCCCGAACACTTGACAATTATCAAGTGGTTGGGATGATTCGCCAACCGCTTCCACAGGCAGCCCTGAATGCGCCCTGAGGACCTGAAGGCCGTTCGCGCCCTTCCGCTTTTTGCATCGATGCGACAGGACAGCTTTGAGCAGCTGCTGCCGGCGTCGTTTCTCCAGCGGTTTCCCAAGGGGGTCACCCTGATCACGGAAGGCGACCCGGCCGATTTCCTGCATGTCGTCGTGGAAGGGGCCGTTGAGCTCTATGCGACCCAGAAGAGACAGGAGAGCGCGGTCCTGGTCGCGCGCCCGGTCTCGACCTTCATCCTGGCCGCGGTGCTGCGCGACGCCGTCTATCTGATGTCGGCGCGTACGCTGGAATCCTCCCGCATCCTAATGATCCCTTCGGAGAGCATTCGAACGGTCGTTCTGGAGGATACGGCCTTTGCCGAGGCGATGATCGCCGAACTGGCTCAGGCCTTCCGGTTCATGGTCAAGACGGTAAAGAACCTGAAGCTGCGCACGGCGGTCGAACGCCTTGCCAACTATCTGCTGCGGTTGCGCATTGAGGCCGGCGGCGCCGCGGCGTTCTCGTTGCCCTATGAAAAGCGGATGGTGGCGTCGCTCTTGGGCATGACGCCGGAAAACCTCTCGCGCGCGTTTGCCACCCTGAAGCCTTACGGCGTGAACGTCGACGGCCCGCAGGTGACGCTGACGAAACTCGAAGATCTCGAACGCCTGGCCAAGCCCTCACCGCTGATCGACGATCACGAGATCTGACAGCCAGTCAGGGAGGGGGAAGCTGGTGTCCACAAGATCACCAGCACCTTTAGGGCGGCAAAGTGGTCCCGACTTGCCGCGGATCCTTTGATCTTTCTGCACAAACGGACCACGTCCGCTGAGCGCGATTGGAAGATCCAACTAAGGAACTCGAGGAAGAATGAGATCTGGCTGGCCTTCCTACCACTGCGAGAAACGAACCATTCTCGAAGGAGATCTCATCGAAGCGGCCTGATGATGTGGATCTGGCTGGAGACCTCAAACTGCCGGCGGCGGCGACAGAGAATGACCGTTGCGTGCTCCGCAGCCAGCTTTGCTTGCTTCGGGTGATCATTCTCTGCCCCGGAACGTGTCCTTTCCCCCTGCGGGGTCGTCGATAGGCTTTACACGCATGCACGACTAGTCTGAGGCAAGCCAGCCGCCGTGGCGCTCAATGCGAAATCATCCAAGGCCGGGCGGTCGGAAAGCTCTTAGCGCCGTCCGCCGTTTGCAGGGTTTTCCGGCTTGGCAGTCCTCCCCTACAGCACAGACATCCGGGCCCATGGCTCGACATCCGTTTCGGGCTGTCGGCCGAACGTTCGTTGGTCTCGTGGGCACGACGCAGACTGTCCGGCATGCCCGCAAGCCGCGGCGCGGTGACCATCACCCTGGGCGCGCTGTCGCCGCAGCGTGGGCATGCGCAGGGGTCGGCGCTGGCCGCCATCGGACGCATTTCCGCGAAGACGCCATGGTCCGGACACCAATACTCGTAGATCGGCATGGTCGCGTCCTCAGAGATCGGGAGCGAGGGGGACGTCGATGGATCCGTCCAGATACTTCTTGGGGCCGTCGGCGTTCGGCATCAGGTCCCAATCGAAGATATCGGTCGGCAACCATAGCGTCGCGCAGGCGTTCGGGATATCGACGACACCAGAGATGTGGCCCTGGCAGGGTGCGGTGCCGAGGATCGCGTAGGCCTGCGCGCCCGTGTAGCCGAACTTCTTCAGATATTCGATGGCGTTCAAGCAGGCCTGCCGATAGGCGATATGCACGTCAAGATAGTGCTGCACACCGGCTTCGTCGACCGAGATGCCCTCGAATATCAGAAAGTCGTCGTATTTCGGCGTGATCGGCGACGGCTTGAAGATCGGGTTCTTGACCCCGTACTTGGCCACGCCGCCCTTGATCAGCTCGACCTTGAGGTGGAGCCAGCCCGCCATCTCGATGGCGCCGCAGAAGGTGATCTCACCGTCGCCCTGGCTGAAATGCAAATCCCCCATCGAGAGGCCCGCACCGTCGACATAGACGGGGAAGTAGATCTTGCTGCCGCGTGACAGATCCTTGATGTCGCAGTTGCCGCCATGCTCGCGCGGCGGCACCGTGCGGGCCGCTTCGGCCGCCGCCACATTGCGTGCATCGCCGTTCATCCTGCCCATATGCGCGCTCGGCCCGCCGTCCGGCAGCGCGGCCAGCGGCGGCACCCGTGTCGGATTGGTGTCGAACAGCGTCTTCTCACGACTGTTCCACATGTCGAGCATGGCCCGGTCCGGCAGACAGCCGATGAGACCCGGATGGATCAGGCCGGCATACTTCACGCCGGGCACGTGGCGCGACGAGGTGAACATCCCATGGATGTCCCAGATCGACTTCTGCGCCAACGGGAAGTGATCGGTCAGGAAGCCGCCGCCGTTCTGCTTGGAGAAGAAGCCGTTGAAGCCCCAAAGGCTGTCGGGCTTCGCTCCAATGTCTAGGATATCCACGACCAGAAGATCGCCCGGCTCGGCGCCCTTCACGCCAACCGGCCCCGACAGGAAATGCACCTGAACCAGTTCGACATCCCGCACGTCGGCGGCATCGTCGTCATTCTTGATCTGGCCGCCGGTCCAGTCATAGGTCTCGATGATGAAGTCGTCACCGGGGTTCACCCATTCCACGAT
>JANQQD010000173.1 GCA_028285185.1 Anaerolineae bacterium
GCATCGTCCAGGTTCTCGTCGGCCAGGATGCCGAGACGGTCACGGAACAGCCGAAGCTGGCGGATGGGATAGAGCTGCGCGTTCGACGCGTGGGTATAGGGCTGATGGCCGTCGCTCAGGCCCGCGAGCGCTTCCAACGCCCCCTCCACATCGTCGCCGATCCGGCCGTAGGACAGGAAGAAGGCGCGGATGCGATTCTTCAGGTCTTCGCTGAGATCGGCACGGAACACCAGCGGGTCGCTCGGGATCAGCGGTGAGGTCCAGATCACGCGCACCTGGGCGGCGGCCTCGGGCACGTTGGCCTCGCTGCGTGCCACCTGTTCGCTGTTGTTGGTGGCGGCAGTGACCTGACCGTTGGCGACCGCCATCAGGTTGGTCTCATGATTGGCGTTGCGGACGGTCGAGAAGCATTCCTGCGGGTCGATGCCGTTCTGGGCGAAGACGTAGTAGCTCGGCACCAGAAAGCCCGAGGTGGAGTTCGGGTCGCCCATGCCAAAATCGATGGTGCCGTCGCCGCAATGGGCGAACAGGTCGTCCAGCGACTGTATCTCGCTGTCGGCGTGCACCAGGATATGGGAATAGTAGCCCTGGGTGCCGTCCAGCTTGACCTGGCGGGCGAAGATCTCGCCACCGGCACGGTCGACGGCCTGGATCGCCGACGCGTTGCCGAACCAGGCGACGGTGACCTGGCCGAAGCGCATCGCCTCGATCACGCCAGCATAGTCGCTGGCATAAAAGGCGTTCACGGTCATGCCCAGGGTCTCTTCCATGTCCTCCAGAAGCGGCTCCCACTGGCGGCGGAGGTTCTGGGTCGACTCGGTAGAGATGATGCCGAAGTTGATTTCTTCGGGATCGCCCTCCAGCGGCTCCGGCTCTGCCAGAACGGGTGTCGCGGTCATCGCCGTCGCAGCGACTGCGGCGACAGACAGCATCCTGCTCAACATTGTGATACCTCCTCCGGTAGAAGCTCTCTTGTCTGGTGTGGGCCCGGACGGCACCCGGGCCCTTGGGAATTCGGCGCCTCGCACCGCTCTGATCGTGGGAGCGCCTAGATGGATCCGACGGCTACCGGCTGCGCGACCGGAGCGGCGGTATCCACATCCTGTTCGGATTGCTGGCCCCAGCTGCCGGGCAGGATCAGTTCCTCGCTCTGGGCGCCGTAGAGTTCTGTGAGGAAGGCCGGCGTGAGCGCGCGCGACGGTCCGTCATAGACAATGCGTCCGTCGCGCAACGCCAAGGTGCGCGGGCAATAGGCGAAGGCATAGTCGACCTGGTGCAGCGACACGACCACGGTGATGCCGAAGGCCTGGTTGATGTGGGACAGGATCTCCATCACCCGGCGTGCCGATTTCGGGTCCAGCGAAGCAATCGGCTCATCGGCCAGCAGGATCTCTGCCTGCTGGACCAGCGCCCGGGCGATGGCGCCGCGCTGCTGCTGCCCCCCTGACAGGGTCGATGCGCGCTGCGTGGCAAACTCCGCCATGCCGACCTGGTGCAGCGCCTGCATCGCCAGCAGCCGCTCGGCCTTGGTGAACAGGCCCAGCGCGCCGCGCCATGCGGGCACCCGCCCCAGCACACCCAGCACTGCATTGGTCAGCAGAGACAGCCGGGTCACGAGATTGAACTGCTGAAAGATGACGCCGATGCGCGACCGCACATGGCGCGCCTCGGGCGTCAGCGATCCGTCTTCCTGGACCGTCTCACCCAACACCGAGACGGACCCGCCCCGGTCGCCGATGACGAGGCCGGAGATGTGGCGGATCAAGGTCGACTTTCCGGAACCCGAAGCCCCGATCAGACCGACCATCTCGCCGCGTTGGACGGTCAGATCGATCCCGTCTAGGGCCTTGCTGCCCCGACCGAAAGTCTTGCTCAGCTGACGGATTTCGATGGCGTGCATGCCGACGCCGGCCCCCAAAGATTGACCCAATCCTTAAGGCGACACCGGCGGCGGTTTGGCGTCAGTTGAATGAACTTTCAGTGACACGCCCTCTGGCGGTCCTTAGTCGGCGGCATCCGCGGCAATCTGCATCCGGACAATCACGTCCGGTTCTGCCGGCGGTTCGCCCCGCGTGATCGCATCGACATGCTCCATGCCTTCAACCACTTGGCCCCAAACGGTGTACTTGCCGTTCAGGAACGAACACGGGACGAAGGTGATGAAGAACTGGCTGTTGGCCGTGTCGGGATGCTGGGTACGCGCCATGCCCAAGGTGCCCCGGACATAGGGTTCGCCGGAGAATTCCGCCGGCAGATCGGGCAGCTCCGAACCGCCCCGCCCGGTGCCGGTCGGATCGCCCGTCTGTGCCATGAAGTCGTCGATGACGCGATGGAAGACGATGCCGTCGTAGAACCCCTCGCGCGTCAACGTCGTAATGCGTTCGACATGTTTGGGGGCGAGGTCGGGGCGAAGCTGTATGACGACGCGGCCGCCCTTCAGGTCCAGATAGATGCGGTCTTCCAAAGTAATCTCCCGAGCCAGCGCGTGATCTGCACGAATTCGGGAGACCCTAGAGATCGGGCAGGGCGACTGCAAGCCGACGCATCGCATGCGCAATGGGGACGCCCGGCAATGATGTGTCGCGGCCGGGCGTGATCGCCATCGTGCGTTTTGACCTCCGTCCTCGCGGTCAGGCCGCGCGCACCTGTTCGATGAAGGCGGAAACCTCTGTCGAAAGCGTGTCGGCTTGGTGCGACAGTCCCCGCGCTGCGTTCAGAACCTCAGTGGCGCCCTGGCCGGCTTCGCCTGCGGCCTGGCTTACCCCCGTGATCGCGGCGGTGACCTGTTGGGTGCCTGCCGACGCTTCCTGCGCATTGCGGCCGATTTCCTGCGTCGCGGCGTTCTGCTCTTCGATCGCCGAGGCGACGGCGACCGACACCTCTTTCATCGCGGCGATCTTGTCGTTGATCAGGTGGATGGCATCGACGGTGGAGCCCGTCTGATCCTGGATCGCCTTGATCTGGCCGGCGATCTCTTCCGTTGCCTTGGCAGTCTGATTGGCCAGCGACTTCACTTCGCTGGCGACCACGGCGAAGCCCTTGCCCGCATCGCCGGCGCGGGCCGCCTCGATCGTGGCGTTGAGCGCCAGCATATTAGTCTGCTCGGCGATGTTGGTGATCAGGCCGATGACTTCGCCGATGCTGTCGGCCCGCTGGGCCAAGTTCTGCACCTGACCGTTGCTGGTCTCTGCCGCATCGGCGGCCTGTTCAGCCATGTCGGCCTGGCGCTGCACCTGCTGGCTGATTTCGGCGATGGAACTGCCAAGCTCGTGGGCCGCTGATGCCACGTTCTCCACATTCGCTTTCGCCTGCTCCGACGCGCTAGCCACCGTCGTCGACTGGCCGCTGGTCTCTTCTGAGATCGCGGACATGGATTCCGCCGTGGCCTGCAGTTCCGTCGCGGAGCTCGACACACCCTGCACGACATGGCCGACCTTCGCCTCGAACTCACCAGCAAGGCGGTGCATGACGGCGTGCCTTTCCTCCTCTGCCTTCTTCTCCGCTTCTTCCTGCTCCAGGCGCATGCGCTCTATGCGGATGGCGTTGTCCTTGAACACCTGGACAGCCGCAGCCATCTCGCCGATCTCATCGCGCTGGTTCCGGGCGGGCACTTCGGCGGCCGTGTCGCCGTCGGCGATCCGCCGCATGGCGGCAGTCATGCTGACGACCGGCCGGGAAATGCCGCGGCCGATGACGAAGGCGGCGACGGCGCCGATCGCCAACGCGATACCGGCCACGATCAGCATGGTGATCACCGCGTTCTTAATGGCGGCGGTGGCCTGCGGGCCCAGCGTGTCCTGCTCGGCTTTGATGGCCAGCTCGAACTCTTCGATCTCGGTCGCGATCTGCGGGCCGATCACGTCAAGCTGGTCGACAATGATGGCATTGCGTTCGTTGATGACATCGTACACCTCGTCGAAGGCTGCCTCGTATTGAGAGACCAGGTCTTCGACTTCCGCGGCCAGCATGCGACGCTGCGGGTTCTGCAGGCTCTCCAGAAGGATGTGCGCATTCTCCTCCAATGCGCCGAATTCCCGGATCACGCGCTCGTACGATGCGCTGTCGTTGTCGACCAGGAAGCGCATCACGTACAGGCGGCCCAGCAGCAGGTTGCGCAGCACGCGGCCTGCATAGACGGCCGCCTCCGCGTCGTTCGCCTGGAAGGCGCTTTCCATGATTTCGGTCAGCGTGCGTTCGATTTGCGGACCGATCTGGTTGAGCTGGCCGTTGACGATCTCATTGCGCTGCTCCTGACGTCCGACCACCAGTTCGAACTGCTCCGTATAGTGCGCGAGATCCGCCTTGATCGCCTCCAAGAGCGCGATGTGATCCGCCTCCACGACCAGGTGAAGCGCCTCCTCGATCAGCTCTGAGGTCAGCTCCTCATAGTGGCGGACCTCGTCGGCCTCTTCGCTGGTGCCGCGGATGATGAAGTCTTTCACGTTCATCCGCGTCATCAGCATGTTGGCCTGAACACGCCCGATCGCATTGGTGGCGCGCGCCAGGCCGCGATAGGTGCCGAAACTCTCATCCGCACCATTCAGCGAGACGTAGCCGACACCGCTGGTCACCACCAACAACGACAGCACGACGGCAAAGCCGGCCCAGATCTTGGCGCCGATCCTTAGTTTTAGAAGTGTTCTCATTTTCTCATGCCCGTTTTGTCGTGTGATCACCAGCAGCCCCAAAGCGCCCTGATTGAGATGCACTGTAGCAAGCGCATATAAAAATTTTGTGAAGAGGCTACCTTGAATCAGAAAAAATACCCACCTATATGGCTGTCGGGCAGAGAGAGTGCCTATTGATAGTGGAATCGTTCATTATTGGTTAACAGAACGACTTTAACGATTCCATAATTCTCATTACAGTTACATATATTACTACGTCTTTACATGTGAATGGTTTTCGATTTCCAGCAATTTTCTTCAATGTGATTTACGGTTTTGTCCGCTTGGGCGCCAGCGGAACGGGCACCTGGGTCGGCATGGAAAGGGAGTCCGGGGGCTAGGACTAGGGGATGAGGTCTGTAGGCGGCCGGATCGAGAGACCGACGACTTCGGCGTTCGGCGCTTGATCGGCCGCCCATGCGGAGAACTAACGGCGGTGAGGGTGTGACAGTCCGCGTCATTGAGAGTCCAGATGTAGAAAACTCTTAATGATCTTCAGGTAGACTATCTACCTTCGCCGCTTGGAAGCCTGGGCGGACCGTAGAGGACCGCCACTAGGTGATCGGAGTCGTGGCGAATGTTTGCGTTTCGGATCAGAAGGCCGGCGATGCCCGCGGGCAATGGCACACCACGCCCGGGCGGCGAGACCTTGCGCCATGGCGAAGCCCATGACCGGCCGCCGGCGGCCATCCCTTCGATCATCCGGGATGTCGCAATCGGGATCGTCATGTTCGTGGCGGCAGTCGGTCTGGCATCCGCCACGGACCTGAACGAGATCTGGATGGATTTCGCCGAGGAGCACGAAGACTATGAGATAGACGAACTGCCCATGGGCCTGTCCATCTTCTTCGCGGGGGCCATCTGGATGATCGTGCGGCGCCTGAAGCAGCTTCAGGTCGTTTCTCGGTGGCTTGCCTCGGAGATCGTGCGCAGGAAGAAGGCGGAAGCGGATGCCGTTGCGGCCAACCAAGCCAAATCCGACTTCCTGGCGATGATGAGCCATGAACTGCGGACGCCGCTGAACGCCGTCAACGGCTTTTCCGAAGTCATGCGGCACGAGCTCTATGGCCCCATCGGGCATGCGAAATATAAGGAATATGCAGACGACATCCACCGCAGCGGGAACCGGCTGCTCGCCATCATCAACACCATTCTCGACCTGTCGAAGATCGAGGCCGGGAAGATGGAACTTCGGCAGAGCGAGATCTGGCTGTCCGACCTGGTGGAGGATGCGATCCGGGAACTGTCCATGCAGGCCTCCGTCGAGGGCATCCGCTTTGAACGGGCCGAAGGCACCAGCAACACGGTTGTGATCGGTGATCGCGGCCTGATCCTTCAGGCAGCGGCCAATCTGTTGTCCAACGCCGTCAAATTCACGGAAGCGGGCGGCGTCATCACGACCGGGATCCATTGCGATGACGACGGCAAGGTTCGGATTTCCGTCAGCGATACCGGTATTGGCATGGCGCCGGACCAGATCCCGATCGCACTGCAGGAATTCGGACAGATCGAAAGCGGCATGACCCGCAAATACGCAGGAACGGGCCTGGGATTGCCGCTGACACGCCGCATCATGCTGGAACACGGCGGCGATCTGGAGATTGCGAGCCGCCCGGGCGAGGGCACGACCGCGACTCTGGTCTTTCCGAAGAGGCGCGTGATCACCTCCGAACAGGTGCTGACCGAATTGCAAGCGGCGGACTCTGGTTCCGGATTGCCGGACACGTCGCGGACGGCCGCGTAAGTTCGGCCAACTGCCATCAACCTGACACTGAGATGGGTGCCTCCCGTGCCGTCAGCGCCTGCTGGGGAACGGCCCTGTACGGACGTCGAGGCTTGCCGTCATGCGCTGCCAAGCGCACCCGCGAGGAACGGCAGGCTGATGTCCATGCGGTAGGCGACGTTGGAATGCGTCGCCGGAAACTCCTCGTACCGGTGATCGATGCCGTGCCGGCGCAATGCCCGGACAAACCGCCGCGTTCCGTAGAGGATGTTGTACTGATCGCGCGTACCGCAATCGACGTAGAGCGCCCTTAAGCGCTTCAGGTTGTCCAGCCACGGCCCCGGCTGACCTTCAACCGTGCGGGCAGGGTCCCAGGCAAGCCAGTTCGCCCACCTGTCCGCGATGATCTCGCAGGTTTCCGGATCGACCGGTAGGCGGATGCCGAACGGGCTCTCGGGATCGGGGTCGTATGTGGCGCACATGCCGAGCATCATCAGGCAACTGATCTCGTCCCCGTCCGGCGCTTCGGTCTGGGCGAAGGTGCTGAGGAACGACTCAATCGAGCCGCCATGGCGGCTCAGCACCCGAAGCCCGGCCGGCATCTCGGGCAGATAGACCCATTCGAAGCCCATATCGCCGGAATGGCATGCCGCGGCGGACCAGATTTCGGCGCGCCGCAGCACATGCTGGATGGCGCCGAAGCCGCCGGAACTTTTGCCCATGATGCCGCGGCGGTCCGGGCCGCCGCAGCGGAACGCGCGCTCGACCGCCGGCAGCATGTCGTCGACCAGGTAGTCTTCCCAGCGGCCCATCACGGGGCTGTTTATGTACTGATTGCCGCCCAGACGCGTGAAGGCGTCGGGCATGGCGACGACCACCGGGGGCAGGGCGCCATCGGCCGTCAGACGGTCCAGCCTCTCCGGCAGGTTCTCGCCGAAATTGCGCCAGCCCGCCTGTCCCAGGCCGCTGCCGGTATAGCCCGCCAGACTCACGATCAGTGGCAATCCGGCGCCATCATGCCCATGGGGCCGCCAGACCGGCACTTTGCGGTCGGTTGCTTCGCCCAGCAGATTGCCGGCCAGCGAACGGCCGTCGACGGTCAGCACGTCGACCCGGCCCGCGGGGATGTCGGGAAATCGGCGCATCAGTCGACGGTCCCCGGTGCCAGTCCCAAGTGCAGATAGAGCAGCAACGCCACACCCAGAGCCACCCGATAGACGACGAAGGGCGTGAAGCTGGCGCGCTGCAGCCACTTCATCATAAGCGCAATCGCAGCAAACGCCGAAAAAAACGCCAAAGCGGCGGACAGCAGCGCATCGCGGCCCAGTGTCGCGTCGCCGGATGCCGCCAGATCGATCCCCTTCAGCGTGCCGGCGGCAAGGATCGCCGGGATGGCCAGCAGAAGCGAGAACCGCGCGGCTTCCGTGCGCGTGAGCCGCAGCCACCGTGCCGCCGTCATGGTGATGCCGGACCGGCTGGTTCCGGGAATCAGCGCCAGGGCCTGGGCGCAGCCGATCAGGATCGCCTCGCGATAGGTCAGGGTTTCGGTCCGCCGCTCAGACCGTGCCCGGCGGTCCACCCACCACAGCACGATGCCGAAGACGATGGAGGCCACGGCAATCACATTCGCCAACAGGAAAAGGTCCCTTTCGCCGCCCAGCAGCAGCCTGTCGACGGCATAGCCGGCCGCCACGACCGGCACCGTCGCCACGGCGATCTTCAGCGCAAGATGGGCACCCTGATCGATGCGGCCGGTCACCAGCCGCCAGCCGCCCATGGCCATCTGCGCCACGTCGCGGCGGAAATAGAGCAGGACGGCCCCCAGCGTGCCGACATGCACGGCGACGTCGATCACCAGCCCCTGGTCCTGCCAGTCCGTCACTTCCGGGATCAGGACCAGATGCGCGCTGGAACTGATGGGCAGAAACTCTGTGATGCCCTGGACGAGCGCGATGACCAAGAGCTGCAAGAGCGTCAATGGACCCTGCCGAATGTAGCGGGCGGTTCTTGCCGGGCGCCACGGCGCCGGGCGGGCGCACCCTAGCCGGTCATCTGTGTCATGACCAAGGCCTGCGGCAATGGGCACCTGCAGTTCCCACGAGACAAATCGTTCAGATTTGATAACTAATAGTCACTGGAAGCGGACTCTGGAGCGAGTTGCCATCCGGATCGAGAGATGGATTCGGGAGATTGGGTCAGCGATGCTGACCAAGCGGCCATTTACCGCTCGCTATCGGCGGGCCTTTGACATATTACGTCGGCGACAAGGCTGGCGGCGTGCGGAATTAAGGCGCGACTGCCGCGTTGTCGTGCGTGGGCGTGAGATACCACGACGGAACCACCAGGGGAACAGGAACACCAGGCTCTATGGCGAGGATGCTGAAGTTCACCCAGACGGCGCAGGAAACGCCGGCCAAGCGCTTGGCCGATGAGCGCCGGCAGGACTGGCTGGAGGTGTACGGCGATTACGCCCGCGCCAAGGCCGAAGAGCAGGCGTCGCGGTGTTCGCAATGCGGCATCCCGTTCTGTCAGGTGCATTGCCCGCTGCAGAACAACATTCCGGACTGGTTGATGCTGACGGCGGAGGGCCGGCTGGAGGAGGCTTACGAGATCTCGTCCGCCACCAACAACATGCCGGAGGTGTGCGGGCGCATCTGCCCGCAAGACCGTCTATGCGAGGGCAATTGCGTCATCGAGCAGGCCGGGCACGGGACGGTCACGATCGGGTCGATCGAGCGGTTCATCACCGACACCGCTTGGGAGAATGGCTGGATCAAGCCGATCTCGGTTACGCGGGAGCGCGGCCAGTCGGTCGGCATCATCGGCGGCGGCCCCGGCGGGCTGGCGGCGGCGGAAGAGCTGCGCAAGCGCGGCTATCAGGTCGATGTCTACGACCGGTACGACCGGATCGGCGGCCTGATGATCTACGGCATTCCCAATTTCAAGCTCGAGAAATACGTGATCGAGCGGCGCACGAAGCTGCTGGAAGAGGGCGGCATCCGCTTCCATTGCAATTTCGAGGTGGGCCGCGACGCGAGCCTCGCCGATCTGCGCGCCCGTCACGATGCGGTGCTGATCGCCACCGGCGTCTACAAGGCGCGTGACCTGATGGCGCCCGGCGTCGGCCTGGGCAACATCGTGGCGGCCATGGACTATCTCACGGCCTCCAACCGCAAGGGGCTCGGCGACGAGGTCCCGGCCTTTGACGACGGGTCATTGAACGCCGAGGGCAAGCATGTGGTTGTCATTGGTGGTGGTGACACCGCGATGGATTGCGTGCGCACGGCCGTGCGCCAGGGGGCGAAATCGGTGAAGTGCCTCTATCGCCGCAACCGGGCCAACATGCCCGGATCCATGCGCGAGGTGGCGAATGCCGAGGAAGAGGGCGTGGAGTTCGTCTGGCAGGCCGCGCCTGAGGCTTTCCTGGGCGAGGGCACGGTTCAGGCTGTGCGCGCGCACAAGATGCATCTCGGCATTCCCGATGCCACGGGCCGGCAGACACCGCAGGTGATCGACGGTTCCAGCTTCACGCTGGAGGCAGACCTGGTGATCAAGGCCCTGGGCTTCGATCCGGAAGACATGCCGGGTCTGTTCGGCGCGCCGGAGCTGAAGGTCTCTCGCTGGGGCACGGTGACGGTCAGCTTCAAGACAATGATGACCAGTCTGGACGGCGTATTTGCCGCCGGCGACATCATCCGCGGCGCCTCCCTGGTGGTCTGGGCCATCCGCGACGGCCGCGATGCTGCCGAAGCTATGCACACCTATCTGCAGGCCAAGGCCCGTGCGGCCGTGGCGCCGGAAGTGACAACCGGCGTCGCGGCCGAGTAGCCGGGCCATGCTTAGGCTCTACGACTACGGGGAGTCCGGCAACGGCTACAAGGTGCGGATGCTCTTGTGCCGGCTGGGCTTGGCGTTCGAATGGGTCGAGTTGGATATCCTGCAGGGCCAGACGCGCACGCCGGCGTTTCTTGCGAAGAACCTCAACGGGCGCATCCCGGTCCTGCGGCTGGAAGACGGCACCCATCTGGCGGAATCGAATGCCATCCTCTGGTACCTGGCCGACGGGACGCCGTGGCTGCCGGACGATCGGTTGGCGCGCGCCCAGGTCCTGCAGTGGATGTTCTTCGAGCAGTACTCACACGAGCCCAACATCGCTGTTGCGCGGTTCTGGCACCATCTGCCGGCCATGTCGCCCTCACAACGGGCCCAATTGCCGGAGAAGATGGACAAGGGCCATGCCGCACTGGCCGTTATGGATCAGCATCTGGCCAAGACCCCTTACTTTGTCGGCGACCGCGCGTCGATCGCGGATCTGGCACTCTATGGCTATACCCATGTGGCCGCTGAGGGGGGCTTCGATCTCGCGGCCTATCCGGCAATTCGCACGTGGCTCGACCGCATTTCGGCCGATCCGGCGCATGTCGCCATAACCGATACCGTCGGCGCAGTTGCGCCGAACGCGGCATAACCCCGTTCCATCGGGAGACAAGAGACGATGACGAACCAGCCCCCCAACGCGGGCGAGCGCTTCGCCGACGCCTATCGGACCAATGCCGCGGCCCTGGAAGCGGCGCACGCCTATTCGCCGGCCGACGAGCACGACGCTTGCGGTGTCGGCTTCGTCGCCTCGCTGGACGGCAAGCCGCGGCGCGAGGTGGTGCAGGCCGGCATCGACGCGCTGAAGGCCGTCTGGCACCGCGGTGCTGTCGATGCCGACGGCAAGACCGGCGACGGCGCGGGCATCCATGTGCAGATCCCGCAGGAATTCTTCACCGAACACGTCACCCGCACCGGTCACCGGCCGAAGGACGACCTGATCGCCGTCGGCATGGTGTTCCTGCCGCGCACCGACTACGAGGCCCAGGAAACCTGCCGCTGCATTGTCGAGAGCGAGATCCTCGGCTTCGGCTATTACATCTATGGCTGGCGCCAGGTGCCGATCAATGTCGACATCATCGGTGAAAAGGCCAATGCCGCGCGGCCGGAGATCGAGCAGATCATGGTCGCCAACACGCGCGCCGTGCCGGCCGAGCAGTTCGAGCGGGACCTCTATGTGATCCGGCGGCGGATCGAGCGATCCGTCCGCGCCCAGTCGATCAACGACTTCTACATCTGCTCTCTGTCCTGCCGGTCGATCATCTACAAGGGCATGTTCCTGGCAGAGCAGCTGACCGCCTTCTATCCCGACCTGCTGGACGAGCGTTTCATCTCGTCCTTCGCCATCTACCACCAGCGCTATTCCACCAACACCTTCCCGACCTGGCGGCTGGCCCAGCCGTTCCGCACGCTGGCGCATAACGGCGAGATCAACACGCTGAAGGGCAATATCAACTGGATGCGCGCGCATGAGACGCGCTTGGCGC
Source organism: Anaerolineae bacterium (assembly GCA_028285185.1). Classification (GTDB taxonomy): domain Bacteria; phylum Pseudomonadota; class Alphaproteobacteria; order DSM-16000; family Inquilinaceae; genus JACKIG01. The sequence continues at coordinate 11,754 of JANQQD010000173.1, forward strand.
ATGACGCCTTCGGCGACCACATGGGCGACCTGAAGCCGATCATTCAGCCCGGAGCCTCAGACAGCGCGGCGCTGGACGGGGTGTTCGAGCTCTTGTGCCAGGCCGGCCGTCCGGCGCCCATGACCAAGATGCTGCTGATCCCCGAAGCGCTGTCGACCGACCACACCAAGCCTGACGAACACCGCGGCCTGATCGGCTATTGCAATTCGGTGATGGAGCCGTGGGACGGGCCCGCCGCCATCGCGGCCACGGACGGCCGCTGGGTGCTGGCGGGCATGGACCGCAATGGCTTGCGCCCCATGCGCTATACCATCACCGGCGATGGCCTGCTGATCGCAGGGTCGGAGACCGGCATGGTCCAGGTCGACGAGGCAAAGGTGGTCGAGAAGGGCCGCCTCGGCCCCGGCCAGATGATCGCCGTCGATGTCACGGATGGCGGCCGGCTTTATCGCGACCGCGAGCTGAAGGATTTCCTGGCCGACCGCCAGCCCTTCTCGGCCTGGGTTGAGCGGATCCGCGTGCTCGACGACTTCATCCGCGAGACCGACGGCGAACCGACGCTGTTCACCCGGGATGAGCTGCGCCGACGGCAACTCGCCTGCGGCATCACCATGGAGGATCTGGAGCTGATCCTCCATCCCATGGTCGACGAGGCCAAGGAAGCCCTCGGCTCCATGGGAGACGACACGCCGCTGGCCGTCCTGTCCAACCAGTATCGTGGGCTGCACCATTTCTTCCGGCAGAACTTCAGCCAGGTCACCAACCCTCCGATCGACAGCCTGCGCGAACGGCGGGTGATGAGCCTGCGCACGCGGCTCGGCAATCTCGGCAATGTGCTGGCGGAAGACGCGACCCAGTGCGACCTGCTGCAGCTGGAAAGCCCGCTGTTGACCACCGCGGAATACACCGCGATGCGCACCGACATGGGGGCAACGGCGGCTGAGCTGGACTGCACCTTCGCCGCGGATGGCAGCGAAGGCAGCCTGCGTGACGGGCTGCGCCGCATCTGCCGCGATGCGGAGGATTCCGTGCGCGGTGGTGCGACGCATATCATCCTCTCCGACATGGCGGTCGGGCCGACGCGCGTCGGCATGCCGATGATCCTGGCCACGGGTGCGGTGCACACGCATCTGATCAAGCAGCACCTCAGGACGTTCACGTCGCTGAACGTCCGGTCGATGGAAAGCATCGACACGCATTACTTCGCCGTCCTGATCGGCGTCGGCGCGACCACGGTGAACCCGTATCTGGCCCAGGACGCGATCATCGACCGCCACCGTCGCGGGCTGTTCGGCGACATGACGGCGGAAGACTGCATGACCCGCTACCGCAAGGCGGTGGACGACGGCCTGTTGAAGATCATGAGCAAGATGGGGATCTCCATCGTCAGCAGCTATCGCGGCGGCTGCAATTTCGAGGCCGTCGGCCTGTCGCGGTCGCTGGTGGCCGAATACTTCCCCGGCATGCCCAGCCGCATCTCCGGCATCGGCCTGGCGGGCATCGAAAAGAAGGTGCGTGAGGCCCATGCCCGCGCCTTCGATGACGAGGTGACGACGCTGCCCATCGGCGGCTTCTACCGCTACCGGCGTGGCGGCGAGCAGCATGCGCTGGAAGGCGGCGTTGTCCATATGCTGCAGCACGCCTGCAATACGGACAGCTATAGCGTCTACCGGAAATACGCCGAAGCGGTGCGCAAGCAGCCGCCGGTCAGCCTGCGCGACCTGCTGGACTTTGCCGGCAAGCGGGAGCCGGTGCCGACCGACGAGGTGGAATCGATCACCGAGATCCGCAAGCGCTTCGTCACGCCGGGCATGTCGCTGGGGGCCCTCAGCCCCGAGGCCCACGGCACGCTGAACGTCGCGATGAACCGCATCGGCGCGAAGTCCGACAGCGGCGAAGGCGGCGAAGATCCCGACCGGTTCAAGCCGGACGCCCATGGCGACAACTGGAATTCCGCCATCAAGCAGGTGGCGTCGGGCCGCTTCGGCGTGACGGCTGAGTATCTCAACCAGTGTCGCGAGATCGAGATCAAGGTGGCCCAGGGCGCCAAGCCAGGGGAGGGGGGCCAGCTACCCGGCTTCAAGGTCACAGCCGAGATCGCGCGGCTGCGGCACTCGACCCCCGGCGTCATGCTGATCAGCCCGCCGCCGCACCATGACATCTATTCGATCGAAGACCTGGCGCAGCTGATCTATGACCTGAAGCAGATCAACCCCGACGCCAAGGTGACGGTGAAGCTGGTGGCGCGCAGCGGCATCGGTACGATTGCCGCGGGCGTCGCCAAGGCCGGCGCCGACAACATCCTGATCAGCGGCCATTCCGGCGGCACCGGCGCCAGCCCGCAGACCTCCATCAAATATGCCGGCGTGCCTTGGGAGATGGGGCTGTCGGAAGTGCACCAGCTCTTGACGCTCAACCGGCTGCGCCACCGGGTGCGCCTGCGCACCGACGGCGGCTTGAAGACCGGCCGCGACGTCGTGATCGCGGCCATTCTGGGGGCGGAGGAATACGGCATCGGCACCGCCTCGCTGGTGGCGATGGGCTGCATCATGGTGCGGCAGTGCCATTCCAACACCTGCCCGGTCGGCGTGTGCACCCAGAACCAGGCGCTGCGCGAGAAGTTCACGGGCACGCCGGAGAAGGTGGTGAACCTCTTCACCTTCATGGCGGAAGAGGTGCGCGAGATCCTGGGCCAGCTGGGCTTCCGGACGCTGAATGAGATCATCGGGCGGACCGAGCTGCTATCGCAGGTCAGCCGCGGAGCGGCCCATCTCGACGATCTGGACCTCAACCCTCTGCTGGCTAAGGCCGATCCGGGCGAGCATGCGATGTATTGCACGCTGCAGGGGCGCAACGAGGTGCCCGACACCCTGGATGCCATGATGATCGGTGATGCGCAGCCCCTGTTCGAGGTGGGTGAGAAGATGCAGCTCACCTACAACGTGCGCAACACGGCGCGGGCCATCGGCACGCGGATGTCGTCGATGATCGTGCGCCGGTTCGGCATGACGGCGCTGCAGCCAGGCCATGTCACGGTGCGCCTGCGCGGATCTGCTGGACAGTCGCTGGGCGCCTTCGCCGTGCAGGGGCTGAAGCTGGAGGTGCTGGGCGACGCCAATGACTATGTCGGCAAGGGCCTGTCCGGCGGCACGATCGTCGTGCGCCCGCGGCCCGTGGCGACGCTGAAGCCGCATGAGAACACGATCATCGGCAACACCGTTCTCTACGGCGCCACGGCCGGCAAGCTGTTTGCCGCCGGTCAGGCCGGCGAACGCTTCGCCGTGCGTAACTCCGGTGCTGTCGTTGTGGTGGAGGGCTGCGGGTCGAATGGCTGCGAGTACATGACCGGCGGCACGGCCGTGATCCTCGGGCCCGTCGGCGACAACTTCGCCGCCGGCATGACCGGCGGCATGGCCTTCGTCTATGACGCGGACGACACCTTCCGGTACCGGCTGAATGCGGACAGCGTTGTCTGGCAACGCATCGAAACGGAGCACTACGAGCGGGTGCTGAAAGACCTTATCGCCCAGCACAGCCGGGAATCGCACAGCCCGCTCGCGGCGCAGCTGCTGAACGACTGGACGATGGAGGTCGGCAAGTTCTGGCAGGTCGTGCCGAAAGAGATGGTCGACCGGCTCGACCATCCGCTGCGCGGCGACCGGATGGAAGGCGCACCTTTACAGGCGGGATAGTTTGCTTCGGAGCGGGGCTTCGACCCCTGTCTCTCAGCCGCTGCGGAAATCGGGCCGCCGGCGGCCCCGAACTGGGGTCGTCGGCGGAGTGTTCGGAAGCCCCGATCTCTCTAGGCGGCCCTGACGTCTTCCAGGAACCGCCTGACTACGGATTGCAGCGTATCGGCCTGGGACGCGAGTGCCTCAGAGGCGTTCAGGACGTCGCCCGATGCCCCACCGGTCTGCTGTGCGGCCTCGGTGACGCTGACGATCGTGGTCGTGACGTCCTGTGTGCCGACGGCCGCCTCGGCAACATGGCGCGAGATCTCCTGCGTGGCGGCGGACTGTTCTTCCACGGCGGCCGCCACGGTGGCGGAGATGTGGCTCATCTCCTGAATGCGGCCGCCGATCTCGCGGATCGCCTCGACCGTTTCGTCGGTCGATGCCTGAATGGTGGCGACCTGCTGCGCAATTTCCTCCGTCGCCTTGGACGTCTGGTTGGCCAGCGCCTTCACCTCTGACGCCACCACCGCGAAGCCCTTTCCGGCATCGCCTGCGCGTGCCGCCTCGATCGTCGCGTTCAGCGCCAGCAGATTGGTCTGCTCGGCGATGTTGGTGATCAGCGCTACCACCTCGCCGATCTGCCGCGCCGCCTCCGACAGCTGCAGCACCTTCGCGTCGCCGGACTCTGCGGTGGCCACGGCCGATCCTGCGATGGAGGACTGGTGCGCCACCTGCTGGGCGATCTCGTCGATGGCGCGCCCCAGCTCCTCCGCGGCCGCTGCTACGTTCTGAACGTTCCCGCTGGCCTGTTCGGCGCTCGCCGCGACTGCGCTTGTCTGAGTGCTGGCCTCCTCGGCCGTCTGTGAGAGACGGCTGGCCGTGTCGCGCATCTGGCCGGCCGCGTCGGTGACGGTATGCAGCACGCCGGTCACCTCGCCGTCGAAATCGCTGGCAAGCTGCTCCAGCTGCGCCGCGTGCCGGTCGCGTGCCGCCTGTTCTTCTGCCGCCGCCGCCGCCAGTTCCTGGTTGCGCAGCATATTGTCCTTGAACACCTGGACGGCGCCTGCCATGTGGCCGACCTCGTCGCTGCGGCCGATGGCCGGCACCTCGATGCCGGTGTCGCCGCCTGACAGCGCATCCATGGCGGTCGTCATGGCGACGATCGGCCGGGAGATGCCCCTGGCGATCAGCGCTGCAACCAGCACGCCGGCCAGCAGCCCGGCCGCAGAGACCACCAGCACGACGACAATCATCTGCTGCATGTCGCCAACGGCGGCCCCCATGGCGGCCGTGGTGTCGTCCATCGCAGCCGAGGTATCGTCCATCGCGATCCTGGTGTTTCCGACAGCCGTCGTGGTTTCCCCCATCGCGGTGGATGTTTCGGTCATCGCCGCGACTGTCGCCACCATGGCCTCTGAAGTCTGGCCCATGGCGGTATCCGTGCCCGTCATGGCGACACCGGCTTGCAGCACCGCTGTGCTCGCGTCGCTCTCCAGCGCATACCGGTCGATGCCGATATCCGTCTGGAACTGCGCCACGGCGGCCGCCAGAACCGGGCCGATGACGTCGAGCGAGCCGGCGATAAGCTCGTTGCGGGCCGCGATCGCGTTGTGGATCTCCTCCAGCCCGGCTTCATACATGCGTACGGCCTGCATCATCCGCTGGGCGAGAGACCGGCGCGTCGCGCTGTAGATGTTGGCGGACAGCTCGTCCGCGGCGGCCTCGAACGCCTCCAACTCCACCAGCGCCCGCTCGTAATCCTCTTCCGCATTCTGCACCAGGTAGCGGGCCGTAAACAGGCGCGCCAACAACAGATGACGCAGCGTCACCCCGGCATGATACGAGGCGTCGGTGTCGCTGTCGGACCGCGCGCTTTCCATGATTTCCCACAAGGCTTCTTCGGCGGCTGCGCCCTGCGGCGAGAGAATGGCATCGTAGATCTGGTTGAAGCGCTCTTGCTCTTCGACCACGTCGGTGAAGGCCGCGCCGTACGTACTGACCTGCTCGCGCATGGCCCCCAGTTGCTCTTGGCGTGTCGGGTTCTCGACGGCGGCCAGGGCCTCATCGATCGCCGCCAGCGTCTCTTCGTGCGACCGCTGCACCAGATCGATCATCGCCGGATTGTTGGTGGCGATGTACCCCCGGACGTGCAGCTGCGTGGTGAGCATTTTCACCAGGGCACGGTTGACGGCGTCAGAGGCCTGCGTGACTCCGCGGTATTCGGCGTAGGCGCGTTCGGCATCCTGCAGCGACTGCTGCCCCGTACGCAGCGATTCAACCGAGTCCTCCAGCGAACTCTGCGTCTCGTCCACGGCCGATTGCGCACCGCCCAGCGCACCGCTTGCGCCATCCAATGCACCAACCGCGCCGTCCAATGTGCCGACGGCGCCGCTCAAGGTGTCGACAGCGCCGTCCAAGGTTGCGACGGCATCGTCAATGGACTGTCTGAGAACCTGCTGCGACCAGGCGCTAATGGCGGCAACAATAAGCAGAAGCGCCAGCACGAACCCGAAACCCAGTCCAACCTTCACCCCGATCCGTAAGTTGGCGAAATGGCGCATGCCGGAAGCGAGACGCATGGGGATGACTCCTGTTACGATGTCGGCCACTCTGCATCTCAGTCCTCACACTCGTCCGACGGCAAGCGGCCGCGACGGAAATGCGAGGCCGCTGTGTGGCGATGCTGTTCTGCGATGCTTGACTGAACCTCGATCCGCGCCAGTTCATGGCCCGAACCAAACGGCGACTGCCAAGAGGATAGGCCGCCAAAGATTTCCAATTGGTTTCAATATGGGAAGTCATATGTTAAGAGTACTATCTAGAGTACCCTTGCGGTTCGGCCTGAGACTTCTATTGGTCGCACTCTTACCGACTCTTGCATCCGGTCAGTCGGCGCTGGCTCAGGACATCCGCTTGCCTGGGATCGCCGGCCAGGATGATCGCCGAATGCTGGAACCGGACCAGTGGCCATGGACTGCCATCGGGCGCATCAACCGAGCGACCGGCGGCTTCTGCACGGCGACATTGGTATCGCCTCGTCACGTCCTGACGGCGGCCCATTGCCTGTGGGATGATCGGTTGGGACGCTGGACTGCGGTGGCGGATCTGCATTTTGTCGCCGGCTATGCGCGGGGCGAATATCGCGGCCACGCCCTGGCCTCCAGCATACTGACGGCGTCGGACTATGAACCTGCAGCCGATGTGAACCCTGACCGTATTGCCGGCGACTGGGCCGTCGTAGAGCTGGATCGGGAGCTTGACATTCGCCCGGTGCCGCTGCGGGTCATTGCCGCCGACGCGCTGCTTGAGGCGGCGGTTGCCGGACAGGTGCTGCGGGTCGGCTATAGCCAGGATCGACCACATCTTCCGACCGTCGTCGGCCCCTGCCGCGTGACGCGGATGGTGGAAGATCCCGCGCTGATCATTCACCAGTGCGATGCAACCATGGGCGATTCCGGGTCACCTCTGCTGATTAACAACAATGGAGAGGCGGCCGTCTTGGCGGTCCATTCCGCCGTCGCCACCATCAGCGGCGATACGGTCGGCCTGGCCGTGCCAGCGCGAACGTTCGCCGAACCTGTTCTGGCGGTTCTGCCAGGGCAGTAGGCACGTGGGCTTCTGCCTTAAGCGAGTTCAGAAGCGACGGGTTATCGGCAGCGTTCCGCAGTCCTGCTGGACATGAAGCAGAATAAGACGGTGGTGGAGTTCCAGGAGACGCTCCGCGCTATCCGCGCGCTGCGTTGCCGCCGGGCTATAGCTCAGCAGCTGCATCCGATGCTGGGCCAGCAATTCCGTTGTCTGACGAATGGCCGCCGCGAGGGCGTCACAGCTCAAATCCTCAGCTGCCCCGGCGGACAGAGCGGCACCCGTCATACCGACCGTAGCGAGCAATGCAGCAGCAAGCCAATTACGCATCCAGACCTCCCTGGAAGCACGTGTTTAAAGTGTCGTCCCGAATTCGCTAAAATGTCGTTAAAGATTTGTGGGCCTGCGCCATTCCAGATCTTGAAACATGTGGGCAGTTTGTTTTGCTTTGCCCTGAAGGCAGTGTAATCTCCGATCGACTGTGGGCGATGGCATCGGGGAGCGAGGGAATGGCGGTGCGGCTTTCGGTAGGCTGGCGACGATCTTTGGTCTGCGCGCTCTTGGCAATGGCCGTTTCCGCCTGCGCCAAGCAGTCGGAGCAGCTATGGCCAAGCGTCGCGCTTGTGCCCTCGGATCGCTGGACGGCCGACATCCCGCAGCGCGGGCCGCAGTGGTGGGATGCGTCGATTGCCGTGCGCTCGGACATCGTCGACGGGACCGCCGCGACGATCATCAGCAGCCGGGTGGAAGACAGGCCGATCACCGTCCACTACCGGGACGCCTCTGGCGCTTACCAGCGGATCACCCTGCAGCCCGGCGAATCCATTGCGGTAGCGTCTCCGCCCGGTGATGTCTTCGCCATCATCTGACGCCGATGTCCCATGTTCCGGCGCGGCCGGTCTCGGCACAGCTTCCGACGGCCCAGAGCGTGGAAGGATCAAGGTCCATGCGTTGGCTTTGCCCCACCGCTAGCCGCCTGTCGCGTCGTGTGGTGGCGATTGGCGCGGTGCTGGTCTGCCTCACAGCGCCGTCTCACCTGTGGGCCGACACCGGCGCATACGGTGACACGCCGTCGGACGTTGCTCTGATCATGCTTGCGGAAGTGAATCTCGTGCGAGAGACCATGGGCGTGCAGGCTCTGACGCTGGACGGCCGGTTGGCCCATGCGGCCCAAGCCCACTGCGAAGACATGGCCGCGAACGACTTTGCCGGCCACCGCGGTTCGGATGGCAGCTTCGGGCCGGCACGTGGCCGACGCGCCGGTTATCCCGTCCGGCTGTTCGGCGAGAACCTGCAAATGGGCCACCCGACCCCGCAAGACGTTGTCGCCGCCTGGATGGAGAGCCCGTCACACCGCGAGAATCTGCTGCGCCCCGAGGTCGTTCACGCCGGCATCGGCCATGTTTTCCTGCCCACGGATTCGGGGCGTGCGCGGTACGGCCACTATTGGGCGTTGGTCGTGGCTGCGCCGCTGCCCTGACTTGTGCAGCACCTCGCTTCCGTATGGATATCTGTCTTAACGCACAAGGCTTCGTTAACCAATTGTTGTCGTAATGACCAGATGATGCGCCTTCTTCCGCACAACCGATCGCAGTGATGAACCAAACGAGCAGCCCGTCCGGCGAGCCCAAACGTGAGAGAATAACCCAGCAAGAGCTGGATGAAATCTTGCGCCATCATCGCAATTTCTTGTCGCGGCGAGGCGGCAATCGGGCGCGCTTGCGGTTGTATGACCTTTCTCATCTAGACTTTTCCGGCCATGACCTCAGTGAGGCGGATTTCACTGCAGCAAAGCTTTTCGGTGCCCGGTTGACCGGCACGAAGTTGACGATGGCCAATCTCTATGGGGCCGATCTCCGGCTGGCCAATCTGCGCCGGGCGGAGCTGTCGAATGCCGATATGCGCGGTGCCTGCCTGCGCGGCGCGGTTCTCAGTGAATCCACGATGATCAACACCGATCTCCGCGACGGCGTCATCGTAACGCCCGGAGAAGAAGGAGAGCTGAAGCCCATAAGCTTTGACGTCAGCATCACGGAACTCACCTGCGCAAAGATCGACGGCGCGAACATGACTCGCGCCAAGCTGGCCAATGCATTCGTGATGCAGACCGATCTGACCGACTGCATCCTGCGGGATGCCAAGCTGGTAAGGACCAATTTCACCAATTCGGTGTTGACCGGGTGCATTCTGGAAGGTGCGGATCTGACCGAAGCAAACCTCACAGGGGCCGTGCTCAGCGGCGCGGACCTGACGGGTGCGCGGATCGTCAATACCAACATGACCAACGCCGACCTTGTCGGCGCCATCTATGAGTCGTCCTTGCTGGACTCGGCCGTGACGACCAACGCCAAGGTCGCGCGGCCGGCTGAGAGCCTGCGCCGACCGCTGGACGAGATCCTGCGGCTGCACGCTGATTGGGTGGACAGCAACGGCAAGACCGGTGAGCGGGCCGACCTCTCGTCGCTGGATCTTTCCGGCCATTCGTTCGAGCGGCACAATCTCGCCGCTGCCGTGATGCGGCATGCCAAGCTGACGGGGGCCAATCTGCGCGATGTCGGTTTCGCCATGGCCGATCTCACGCTCTGCGACCTGCGTAACGTCGATCTGCGGCATGCCGATCTCAGGGGGGCCAGCCTGCAGCGTGCGTCTCTGTCGGGTGCCAAGATGCACCGCGCCCGTTTGTCGCCGGTGCGGATCACCGCCGGTAACGCGTTCACCTGGCAGGCGAACCTGCTTCGGGCGCGCCTTAACGATGCGGACCTCACCGAAGCCGATCTGCGCGGTGCCCAGCTTCCCTATGCCAACCTTGCCGGTGCCGATCTTCGGGGCGCCAATCTGATCGGTGCCAATCTGCAGAACGCGGATCTGACCGGTGCCAAGGTCGATGGGTGCAGGCTGGACGATGCCGATCTTTCCGGCGTGCAGGGGCTGCGCCCGCGGCGCGGGGCCGCCGGGCCGAGCTGAAGGAAGCGCCGTCGGCGCGGGGTCTCAATTCCCGCATTGGACAGGGCCGACCCTCCGTCCATATAACCTCGGTCATGACCATACCGTTCACCAAGATGCACGGCCTCGGCAACGATTTCGTCGTGATCGACACGCGTGTCGACGGCTGGTGGCCGCAGCCGGCCATCGCTAAGGCCATCGCCGACCGGCGATGGGGAGTAGGCTGCGACCAGATCCTGCTGCTGACGCAGCCCGACAATGCCGAAGCAGCTGTGCGGATGGTCATCCTCAACGCCGACGGAACCGAGGCTGAGGCCTGCGGCAACGGAACCCGATGCGTCGCCCATCTGTTGATGCGCGAAACCGGCGCCGATACGGTCTCAGTCGAAACACGGGCCGGCCAGTTGTCCTGCAGCGCTGATGGTGACCGCGTCACAGTCGATATGGGACTTGCCGAGACCGACTGGTCTGCCATCCCGCTGGCCGATCCGGTCGACACTTTGCACCTGCCGGTGTCGGAAGGGCCCTTGGCCGATGGGGTCGCCGTCGCCATTGGCAATCCCCATGCGGTGTTCTTCGTCACCGATGCCGAGACGGTCGATCTGGCGCGGGTGGGCCCGGCGCTGGAGACCCATCGCCTGTTCCCGGCGCGCGCCAACATCGAGGTGTGCCATGTCGCCGGTCCGGACCGTCTGCGCATGCGCGTATGGGAACGCGGGGTGGGCATCACCCAGGCCTGCGGCTCCGGCGCTTGCGCAGCCGCCGTCGCAGCCGCCCGTCGTGGTCTGACGGGTCGCCATGTGGCCGTGGAACTCGACGGCGGCCCTCTGACCATCGAATGGCAGGAGGACGGGCGCGTCGCAATGACGGGGCCGGTCGCCACCAGCTTCACGGGCGCGCTCGATCCGGCTCGACTTCTGGCGGCCGCAGGTGCGGCATGACCGGCTCACCCCGTGTCATCACCTTCGGCTGCCGGCTCAATACCTTCGAGAGCGAGGTCATGCGCGGGGCTGCAGCCGGGGCCGGTCTTGGCGATGCCGTCATCGTTAACACCTGTGCCGTGACGGCAGAGGCCGAACGCCAGGCCCGACAGGCCATCCGCAAGGCCCGCCGCGAGCATCCCGAAGCCCGCATCATCGTGACCGGCTGTTCCGCACAGGTCGATCCGGAGCGTTATGCCGCGATGGCTGAGGTGGATCAGGTCGTCGGCAACGCCGCCAAGCTGGATCCAGCCTCCTGGCCGCGTGCCACGGACGCCCGCGTCGTGGTCAACGACATCATGACGGTGCGCGAGACGGCGGGGCATCTCGTCGACGGGTTCGACCGCCGGACGCGCGCCTTCGTCCAGGTGCAGACCGGCTGTGACCACCGTTGCACCTTCTGCATCATTCCGTTCGGGCGCGGTCCCTCCCGGTCGGTGCCGGTGGGAGAGGTTGTCCGGCAGGTGCGGACGCTTGTGGAGGCCGATTGCCGCGAGGTGGTGTTGAGCGGCGTCGACATCACGTCCTACGGCAGCGATCTGCCGGGCCGCCCGAGCCTGGGCCAGCTTGCCCGCCGCCTGCTGATACAGGTGCCGGAGCTGCCGCGCCTGAGACTGTCGTCGCTCGATCCGGTTGAGGTCGATGAGACGCTATGGCGCCTGATCGCGGAGGAGCCGCGGTTGATGCCCCATCTGCATCTCAGCCTGCAGGCCGGCGACGACCTTGTGCTGAAGCGCATGAAGCGGCGTCACGGCCGGGCCGATGTCGTCGCCTTCTGCGAGCGGGCACGGCGTCTCCGGCCCGACATCGCCTTCGGGGCGGACCTGATCGCTGGATTCCCGACCGAGACCGAAGCCATGTTCGCCCGCACCTTGGCGCTGGTGGAGGACTGCGGGCTGACCTATCTGCACGTGTTCCCCTATTCGGAGCGTCCGGACACGCCGGCATCGCGGATGCCGGCGGTGCCCAAGCCGGTCCGGCGAGATCGCGCGGCACGCCTGCGGCGGTCCGGCGATGCGGCGCTGGCCGGCTTCCTCGGCTCAAGGGTGGGCAGCACCGCCAGTGTGCTGGTCGAGACCGACGGCTTTGGGCGGACCGAGCAGTTCGCACCCGTGCGGGTCGATGGCGTCCCTCCCGGCGCCGTGGCGGATACTGTCATCGTCGCCGCCGACGGCCGTGCGCTTCAGGGCCGGCCGTGTCAGCCGCCGGGCGTCGTCTCGGGTTCGGGGGCGGGATCCTCCGGGATGTAGTCGCTAAGACCGATCCCTTCCATCTCCGCTGGTGTCATGCGCGGGGGAACCGGTGCTGCGACCGTCAGCAATCCGAAGTCGGGATGGACGGCCAAAGCGAAGCTGCCGTCCAGATAGCGGATGAAGACAGGCTGCGGGCCGCTGAGGCCGCCATGCAGGCTGCCTTCACCCGGCTCCAACTCACCGACCCAGGCCCGCTGCAGCAGCCCCTGCCAGTCCCGGACCAGAGCATCGGCTTCCCGCCGGACACTGACAGGCACCATGCGCTGCGTCTGTCGGATCACCGACTGGGCCAGCTCCATCATGTCCGGCGGCAGCGCCTGCGCTGAAAGGTGCTGCGGACGGTGGGCCTCCGTCCAGATCGCCAGGGCCGCCGTCATGTAGAGCATCTGGCCGGAGCGGTTGCGGAACACCGTGTCGCCGTAGAGCGGGATCAACTGCGCCATCGCCAGCGCGTTGCCCTGGCTTGCCGACCGCTGGACAAGCTGCAAGGCCAGTTCGGGGTCGGGATCGACGCCAATCCCCTCACGGTACATGCGCGCGAGCAAGAGCCGCGCCTGCGAGTTGCCGCCCTGCTCCGCCATGGACAGGAACAGGTATGCCTGTTCCGGGTCTTCCGGAACGCCGTCGCCATGGAGGTAGATGCTGCCCAACAGCGCCGCAGCATCGGCATCCAGATTGTCCGCCGCTTCGATCAGCCATCCGACGGCCGTCTCGATATCGCCTTCGACCGCTTCGCCTTGCAGGTGAAGGATGCCGAGCATGTACTGGGCGTCGACATGGCCCTGCTCCGCCGACCGGCGGTACCATGTCAGCGCCTCCGACGCATCGGCGCGCACGCCCTGACCGTTCAGATACAGTCCCCCGAGCCGGAACTGGGCCTCCGCATGCTGGCGGCGGGCCGCGCGCAGATACCATTGCACTGCTGCGGCCGGGTCCACATCGACACCGTCGCCATGTTCGTACATGTGCCCCAGCCAGAACTGGGAGTCCGCATGACCGACCTCCGCCAGGGCGAGGAAGCCGCCCAGGGCCGCCTCGTAGTCGCCGCGGTCATAGGCCGCCTCGGCCTCTTGAAAACTGGGGGCCGTTGCCGAAGCCGGCAGCCCGATCATGCCGGCGACGAGCGTCAGCGCAATCAGGGTAAGGCAGGATCGTCGTATTGCTGGCCGCATTGTGCCTGGCTATGTGGCGTCTGGCTGGCCGGTACCGGTCAGCGGGGCGCACGCTTCCCGTGGGCACTGGACCATGCGGGCCGACGCCAGATCAAGCCCCGTGGGGGATCGCAACCGCCACGAACCGCCGCCGGGCGGCTACTGGGGCCGCATCTCCGGCCTGGCCGAAACCCAGGTCTCGCGGCAGACCAGCGGCCGGCCGATATGCTCCACAGGATCGACGGCCTCGTCATTTATGTGCAACTCGAAATGCAGATGCGCGCCGGTGACCCGGCCGGACGCGCCGACATTGCCGATCTGCTCTCCCGCATCGACCTTCAGCCCTTCCTCCAGATCATCGGTGAACTGACTGAGATGGGCATAGCGGGTGACGTCGCCGTTGACGTGGCGGATCTCCACCAGGCGGCCATACCCACCGCGCCGGCCGGCGAACACTACCGTGCCGCGCTGTGCGGCGACCACGGGCGCGCCATAGTCCGCGTCGAAGTCCACGCCGGCGTGAAAGCGCCCCCAGCGCGGCCCAAAATGGGAGCTGACCGGTGCATCGTTGACCGGCATCATCAGTACGTCCGCCTCCGTGGCGATCAGCTGCGCGATCACATCCCCGTTCGCCGTCCCGGGCTCGCACGCCGTCGACACATCCACCTCGCTGCCGCTATGGGTTCTGACAGCACCCCCTGACCGTTCGGCGGCGCAGGCCGCTAAGGTGGCGGCGACGAGGCAGCTGGCCAGCAGCCTGATCTGCGGTAGATGCATCCGGATTTCCCTGCGAAGACAGGTTCTTGCCCTGACAATGGTCCCCCGCATCGCTTCTAACGGTAGGATTCGTTAACAGTCAAGCAGGTGTGTTAAGGATAATGACCGGGTGCGGGTACACACGGTGAACATCGGCCCAGATTTCGCCAATTGTTCGCCATAGCTGACGCCGGTACTCGCCGCATGGGAAGAGCCGGTGTTCGACGCTTGTTCGATCAGGCGGGCCTTGACTGTCGTATCACTTTGACGCAGCGCGATTCTTCGCAATCGAAACTTCTGTCTCGGGACTGGTGGCTTCTCGCCGACTCGCCGTTCCTTCGGGGTCAGCAGGCAGGCAAGTCCAGAGCCACCAGCTTGCGCAAGTCTGCACGGATGGCAAAGCCGTCCATCTCCGCTTCCCACCACTCCGTCACGCCATTGGCGTGGAGCCTGCTCCGCACTTCGTCGAGCAGGGGGCCGCGGCCTCCGTCGGCCTCGTATGCGTAAGAGGACATCTCGATGGGCCAGGATACCGACTGAGCCAGCAGTTCTTCCGTGCTTTCGCCAGCAGGAATGGGGGCTCCGATCGTAATCCGAGCCTCTTCGACGCCAGACCCTTCCGAACCATCGAACAGCAGGGAATCGTATTGGAATTCGCCCTCTTTAGCGCGTCTCAGCATCTCACGGGAGAATCCTGTGGGAAACAGCGTGCCAGCCGGCAGCGGCAGTTGCCGCGGCCCGGGCAACCGGTAATGAGCTGTTCCGGGACCGTTGCCGGACAGGGTCGCGATGCCGCTGTACTCTTCGGTCGCCATCTGGTTGACCGTGACCCTCGCGTTGAACCGGAGATCCTGCCCGTCCATGCTTTCCCAGACGTCATAGTCCACGCGAAAGTGCAGGGTCGTGCCCTGAGCGTAGAGAATGTC
Source organism: Anaerolineae bacterium (assembly GCA_028285185.1). Classification (GTDB taxonomy): domain Bacteria; phylum Pseudomonadota; class Alphaproteobacteria; order DSM-16000; family Inquilinaceae; genus JACKIG01. The sequence continues at coordinate 27,022 of JANQQD010000173.1, forward strand.
GACGTCGAGCTCCTGCTCTATGACCCATCCGTCGCACACCCTTTCCCAAAGGACGATCTGCTCGCCTTCCAGTGCCAGGATGCCGGCGCCCGGTTCCTGATCGGTGAGTTCGATGACATACGTCGCCCGGTGTGGCTCAACCTCCACCGCAACGGCCGCTGGGGCCCAAAGGCCGAGGCTAAGGGCGGACAGAAAGGCCATCCGGTCGCCGCGCGTTCGACGGTCAGCCATCACGGATCCCGATCCTCCGCTGCAAGGCCCTTGCGCGCCAGACTGGAATTGGGCGCAGAGGGCGTCAACCATTTATCCCTTGGCCTTTGGCGCCCCTGGCGCCAACCCGTTGCGGCGATGGCGTCGCGGCCCCGGTTCCCTTGCGCTAGACTGGCAGCATCCGATATCCGGGGGCACGGACGGCAGGCTGTGGTGCACGCGCCCCGACCCCTGACAGGAGCATGCGATGACGGCCCCGATCAAGCTTTTCGCCTGGCCGACGCCGAACGGGCAGAAGGTCTCGATCCTCTTGGAAGAGGTGGGGTGGCCCTATACGGTCCACCGCATCGATCCGGGCGAAGAGGGGGCGCTGGACGCCGACTATGCGAATGTGAGCCCGGACAGCCAGGTGACCGTGATCGTCGACCCCGACGGACCGGATGGCGAGCCCTACACGGTGTTCTCCACAGGCGCCATCCTGATGTATGTGGCGGACAAGGCGGGCCGGTTCTGGCCGCAGACGCATCCCGGCAAATACGACACGCTGACTTGGCTGATGTACCAGATCGCGAATGTCGGCCCGGTGCTGGGCCAGGCGCACCATTTCCGCATGTACGCGCCGGAGCGCTTCGACGACACCATCAACATCCTGACCGGCGAGACCGGCCGCCTCTACACCGCCATGGATCGCCGCCTGGCCGAGACCGAGTACCTGGCGGGCGACACCTACACCATCGCCGACATCGCCACCTACCCCTGGACCCGCAGCATCGACCGCCAGGGCCATGCCATGGAGAGCTTCCCCAACGTCAAGCGCTGGTTCCAGGCGATCGACGGCCGCCCGGCGGTGGCGCTGGGCCTGGCAGCGCTGCACGTGGAGCCGACCGACGACCCGTGGCGGGGCCGCCAGACCGGCCGGCGGATGGGGATGGTGCCGTAAGGGGCAGATGCCGCAGCATCAGCCCACCAGCGTGTTCACCAGACTGCCCAACGCCGCGTCTTCATAGGATGGGACCAAGTCCAGCCCGGAAGATCGTTTCCATCGGACGCCGCCATCGGGTCGACGGGGGCTGATCAACGCTAACTGGTATTGGCGGGCATCCGTTCCCGATCGAAACGGGCTGCCGCATCGTTTTGCGTCATCGACGCCATCAGGAAATCGGCGACCGTCGCGATATCGACGACCGGCACACCGAACTCTCTGCGAAGGCGTGTCCGGAACAGGACCATGCAGGTGCATTCGATGACCAGCGCGCGAAGGGCCGGCGCGCTGTCGAAAAGCCGGTGGGCGGCGGCCATGACGTCGGCCATCGCCGTTTCGAAGTCATAGGCAGGGTTTCGGGACGCCCAGTCCTTCCAGGAGGCCGTATCGCGAATGTCCTCGATCACCACCAGATCTTCGCGATAGGCGGGCCAAACTGTCGTCAGATGGTCGCGCGTCAGGGATCGCGCGTCGTATGTCAGAATGCCAAGCTGTGCGTCGGCCGGCCCGCAAGCGCCGGAAAGCATCGGCAGTGCCGCCAGGCTTGACAGCGCGACGGGGATCCGGACCGCCTCGGCGACCTGAGTTTGATAGGCGACCATGAAGCCGCAATCGCCGATGATCGCCTTGGCACCGCGTGCCTCGAGCCGCTTCGCCGCGGCCGTGAAGGCCGGATCGAGGTGCTGATCTCCCGCGATCACGGTCTCGGGCCACGCCCCGGCTACGGTCTCGTAGATCAGCTCGAAGCCGTATGTCCCGGTATTGGCCAGAATCGACCGGCCGCACCATTCCGGCGCCGGCACATCCAGGCACACCATGCCAAGCTTGGGCGCCTCTGCCCGACGATGCCGGACCGACGACGCAATCCCATTCGCACCTGAGGTCGGATCATCGTCTGACATGTGAATGGCCTCCGGAAAGTGCGCCTGCGCCGGGACCCATGGCGGCAACGATGCCCACCGCAGAAGATCATACCTGATCTTGGAAGACCGACGCGCGCCTCCTCCACCGCATCCCGAGGCTCCGTGACTATCGCCGGGACGTCGTGACCAGGGCAGACATGCCCCGGGCGATGACCATGCCGAGGGCGCAGGCCAGGAACACACCCCAGGCTTGTGCTGTGTTCAGGAACTTGGACGCCAGCGCAAGGTCGCTGGCGCCGCGGTTGAAGGCCTCCACCAGATCGACACAGCCAAAGATGACGATGACTAGCGCCCCGGCGGCTGTCAGCGCGAACAGGCCGCCGACAACCGCGGCAATCGAGGTGAAGCCGCCGGTGTCGCGTTCGTTGTCGCCAGTGGGCTCGGTCGGGCGGTGATCTGCGGTCAAGGTCATGGGCTAGATCCGGGGTTGATGGCTGGAAGATAGGAATGCGCCCCCAAATTGGACGAATTGCCGATCTGCATCAACGACGGTCCTCTCGGATCTCGCTAAAGATGTGATGATTTGTTAGTTAAGTTCGAAATGCGTGAATGAGGTGACGAGGGTGATGACAGAAATTTGTTAAGTGACTTTAGCATAGTGCGTATCAGCGATTATCGCAATCAGAGGGATTGAGAAACGTCAATATGGAGGTACTTTCGGATATTTCCGGATTCTTCAGTGCCGCGGCATTCGTGCACGTAATTCTCGCCTATAATATCGTTGTCGGCCTTCCGCCGTTCTATCGAATTCCTCAAAGACTTCCAAGAGTTGCCTTAAGTCACTCCCCAATAGAGCCGGGTGAGGTGGTGGACGATGCTAGCGCGATAATGGCGCCATTCATGATTGGCTCTATCATAATAATCATGTTGTTTTTCCTGCTGGAATTGCCGTTTCCTTTTCTGATTCCCGGCATACTTTTGGCGTGTGCAGGGTTCCGGTTGAGGCGATATCTTTGCAGGACAACGAAGGGGTCTCTTCCGTGGATCATACACGCGCCTGCCCCTTGGTTCCTGAAGACCTGGGCCTTTCGGTGGCCCTTGCTGTTGTTTGATGCCTGGACGCTGATCATCAGCCTGGCGTTGGCTTCGCTGATCGTACTCTGAAGCGACGGCGCAGGATCGCCCCTGTCCCGGTGCCTCTCTTGCCGCACCCCTCGCGTGGGCCACCGGCCCCAGCCTCGTGCCCCCGTTTCCGCCAATTTCCCCGCCCCGGTCGATTTGCTACTGTACCTCTGAAACCAATCAAAGACGGCCCGGCAGAGTACCGGGTTCGGGAGGGTGAGCACAGATGTCGCTGCAGGCAGACCAGCACAAGAGCGAGTTGATCGAGCAGGTCGCCACGACCGTACGGGCGCGCATCGTCGCGGAGCGTGCCGAGCAAGCCGAAGCGTTCATGCGCCTGTTCTATCAACATGTCCCCCCGCGCGACATCATCACGGAGGAGCCGGAAGACCTCTACGGTGCCGCCCTCGGCCTCTGGCAGTTCGGCTCGCAGCGCGATGCGAGTGAGCCCAAGCTGCGCGTCTTCAACCCCACCTATGACGAACATGGCTGGCACACCAGCCACACGGTCGTGGAGATCGTGAACGACGACATGCCGTTCCTGGTGGACAGCGTCAGCCACGCGTTGCTGGAACGCGGGCTGACGGTTCATCTGATCATCCACCCCATCGCGGCGGTGGAGCGCGACGCCGACGGCAACATGCTGTCGATCCGCGACCCGCTGGAGAGCGGTAACGGCGCCCTGTCGGAAAGCCTGATGCACGTCCATGTGGACGAGCAGACCTCGGCGACCGAGCTTGAGGCCATCACGGAGGATCTGCGCAAGGTTTTGGCCGATGTCCGCGCCGCCGTCGACGACTGGCGCGACATGCGGGCCCGCCTGGCCGACACGCTGCAGAGCCTGCAGGATCGCAAGCTGCCCGTCCCGGAAGAGGATGTGGCCGAGGCGGTCGCCTTCCTGCAATGGCTGGACGACAACCACTTCACCTATCTGGGCTATCGCGAATACGGCTTTCGGGAGGAAGAGGGCCGGACCGACCTGAAGATCCTGCCCGACCGCGGCTTGGGCATCCTGCGCAAGCCTGAAGTGTCCGTGTTCGAGGGCATGCGCCAGTTCGCGGCTCTACCGCCGGACATCCAGCAGTTCATGCGCCAGCCGCAGCTGTTGATGGTCACCAAGGGCAGCATGCAGTCCACCGTGCACCGGCCGATCCATCTCGACGTGGTGATCGTCAAATGCTTCGGCGACGACGGCGAGGTGAGCGGCGAATACATGCTGGTCGGCCTTTTCACGTCGCAGGCCTATTTCACGAGCGCCCGCGAGATCCCGTTCCTGCGCCAGAAGGTGGTGCGCGCCCTCTCCCGCGCCGGCTTCGACCCGCGCGGCCATGACGGCAAGACGCTGACCCACATCCTGAACACCTATCCGCGCGACGAGCTGTTCCAGATCTCCGACGACGAGCTGGTGGAGAACGCCATCGGCGTGCTGCACCTGCAGGAACGCCCGCGCACGGCCCTGTTCGTGCGCGTCGACCCGTTCCAGCGCTTCGTCTCGTGCCTCGTCTATATCCCGCGCGACCGCTACAACACCGCCTTGCGCCGGCGCATCCAGGAGATCCTGGAGCGGAGCTACAGCGGCAAGCTGTTGTCGTTCTCAACGGAGCTCACCGACGGCGTGCACGGCCGCGTGCACTACATCATCCAGACGCCGCAGGGCGACATCCCCGCGATCCGCTCCGAAGAGGTCGAAGCCCAGCTTGTCGAGGCCGGCCGCGGCTGGCCGGACCGCATGCGCGACGCGCTGGTCGAAGCCAAGGGCGAAGAGGCCGGCTTGGCCCTGTTCCGTCGCTATGGCGAGGCCTTCTCCACCGCCTATCGGGAAGACAATCTTCCGGGGGCCGCAATCGGCGACATCGACCGCCTGGAAGGCGTGATCGGCACCGGCCGGATCGGCCTCAACCTCTACCGCCCGGTGGCGACGGACGACACCCATGTCCGCTTCAAGCTCTACCATGCGGGCGCGCCCGTCTATCTCTCCGATGTGCTGCCGATGCTGGAGCGTATGGGCTTCAAGGTCTTGAGCGAGAACCCCTACGAGGTGCAGCCGCACGACCTGAAGGGCACGCCCATCTGGATGCACGATTTCGGCATGGAAAGTCGGGACGGCCGGCCGATCGATCTCGGCGCCATCAAGCAGCTGTTCCAGGAGGCGTTCGAGCGCGTCTGGACCGGCGACATGGAAAGCGACGGCTTCAACCATCTGGTCCAGGCAGCCGGCCTGTCGTGGCGTCAGGTCGTCATCCTGCGCGCTTACGGCAAGTATCTGCGCCAGGCCCGCTTCGCCTTCAGCCAGGACAGCATCGAGGCGACGCTCGCCGCCTATCCGCACATCGCCCGGCTGATCGTCGACCTGTTCGTCACCCGCTTCGATCCGGCCCTGGGCCGGGACCGCGCCACGGCTGTCGGCGGCATCGTCGTGGAACTGGAGCACGCGCTGGACGAGGTGGAGAACCTGGATGAAGACCGCATTCTGCGCCGCTTCATCAACCTCATGATCGCGACCTTGCGGACCAACTATTTCCAGCCGACCGCCGACGGCGCGCCCAAGCCCTATCTCTCGTTCAAGCTGGACAGCCACAAGATCGACGACCTGCCGCTGCCGCGCCCGATGATGGAGGTGTTCGTCTACAGCCCGCGGGTCGAAGCGGTGCATTTGCGCGGCGGGAAGGTCGCCCGCGGCGGCATCCGCTGGTCGGACCGGCGGGAGGATTTCCGGACCGAGATCCTGGGCCTGATGAAGGCGCAGATGGTCAAGAACACGGTGATCGTGCCCGTCGGCTCAAAGGGCGGCTTCGTGGTCAAGCGCCCGCCGCGGGAGGGCGGGCGCGAGGCGTTCCTGAACGAAGGCATCGCCTGCTACAAGATCCTGATGAGCGGGCTGTTGGACGTCACCGACAACCTGACGGGCGACACCATCATCCCGCCGCGCGATGTCGTCCGCCACGACGGCGACGACCCTTATCTGGTGGTCGCCGCCGACAAGGGCACGGCCACCTTCTCAGACATCGCCAACGGCGTCTCGCAAGATTATGGCTTCTGGCTGGACGACGCCTATGCGTCCGGCGGATCGGCCGGCTATGACCACAAGAAGATGGGCATCACCGCCCGCGGCGCCTGGGAGTCGGTCAAGCGCCACTTCCGCGAGCTGGGCACGGATATCCAGAGCGAGCCGTTCACGGTGGTCGGCGTCGGCGACATGTCGGGCGACGTGTTCGGCAACGGCATGCTGCTGTCGCGCAAGATCCGCCTGTTGGCCGCCTTCAACCATCTGCACATCTTCCTCGATCCCGACCCGGACCCGGAAACGAGCTTTCAGGAGCGCGAACGGCTGTTCCAGCTGGGCCGCGGTTCCTGGGACCAGTACGACAAATCCCTGATCTCCGAGGGCGGCGGCGTCTTCGACCGCAAGGCGAAGTCGATCACCCCGTCGCCGGAAGTGCGCGAATGGCTCGGTATCGTCCGCGAGACCGTGACGCCCAACGAACTGCTCAACGCACTTCTGAAATCGCAGTGCGACCTGCTTTGGTTCGGGGGCATCGGCACGTACATCAAGGGCCAGGACGAAACCCACGCCGAGGTAGGCGACAAGGCCAACGACCCCATACGGGTCGACGGCCGTGAGGTGGCGGCCCGGGTGATCGGCGAGGGCGCCAATCTGGCCCTGACCCAGCATGGGCGGATCGAATATGCCCGCCATGGGGCGGACGCCGCCGGCGGCCTGCTGAACACCGACTTCATCGACAATTCCGCAGGCGTCGACTGCTCCGACCACGAGGTGAACATCAAGATCCTCTTGGGCAAGATCGTCGGCGGCGGGGACATGACGGTCAAGCAGCGCAATAAGCTGTTGGAAGAGATGACCGACGAGGTCGGGCATCTCGTGTTGCGCGACAACTACCTGCAGACGCAGGCCATCACCATGACGCTGTCGGAAGGCTTCGACCTGTTGGGCGAGCAGACGCGCTTCATGAAGGCGCTGGAAAAGGCGGGCCAGTTGGACCGCGCCATCGAGGTGCTGCCGCATGATGAAGAGCTGATCGAACGCCAGGGCCGCAAAGAGGGGCTGAACCGGCCCGAGCTGTGCGTGATCCTGTCCTATGCCAAGATCACGCTCTACGAAGCCTTGCTTGCCGGCGACCTGCCCGACGACCCGGCACTGGCAACCGATCTGGTGCGCTATTTCCCCAAGCCGCTGCGCAAGCGGTTCGCAGCCCAGATCGCCGAGCATCCGCTGCGGCGGGAGATCGTCGCCACCGGCATCACCAACAGCATGATCAATCGCACCGGTCCCACCTTCGTTTCCGAGGTGATGGACAAGACCGGGATGGGCCCCAGCGATGTGGCGCGCGCCTATATCATCGTGCGCGACAGCTTCGACTTACTGCCCTTGTGGCTGGCGGTCGAGGCGCTGGACAACAAGGTCGATGCCGCCATTCAGACGCAGATGCTGCTGTCGATCCGGAGGCTGATCGAACGCGAGACCGCCTGGGTGCTGCGCCAGCACGGCCAGGATCTGGACATGGGGGCGCTGATCGAGCGGTTCCGGCCCGGTGTGGCGACGGTGCGCGCCAATCTCGACACGCTGCTCTATCCCGAGGCCCGCACGGTGCTGAACAACCGGGCTGACGCCATGATGCAGGACGGCGTGCCGGAGGACCTCGCCTGGCGGGTCGCGACGCTGAACGTCGTCGGCGCCAGCCTCGATCTGATTCGCATCGGCGAGCACACCGCCGTTGAGCTGCCTGAGATCGCGTCGGTCTATTTCGGCCTCGGCCATCGCCTTGGCATCGCCTGGCTGCGCGACCAGGCGGCCAGGATGCCAGACAGCACCCACTGGCAGAAACAGGCGGTCGCGGCGACCATCGACGATCTGAACGCCCTGCAGGCGGAGCTGGCGCTGCGGATCCTGGACGGGGCGGAAACACCGGTGACGTCCGATGCCCTGATGGCCGCGTGGATCGAGCGCAGGCGCCAGCCGATCGACCGTATCGATCAGCTGATGGCGGAGCTGCGGGCGCTGACGTCGCTCGATGTCTCCATGCTGGCTGTTGCCAGCCGCCGGCTGCGCAGCCTGGTGACCGGCTGACGGGTCTGCCCAACAAAGGCCGGAAAGCTGAGGCCCCATCGGGTTCGGGCCCGGTCATGCCGTCGGTGACATGCGGGGTTCGCATCCGGGCCGCAGCGAAGGTAGACTGCGGCCCGCAACTGCCAGGGCGCCGTTCGGATGCAGCTTTCATGACAAGGCTCTTGTTCACGTGTGCCGTTTTCGGTGCCGTCACTCTCGCCGGATGCGCGCCCACGCCATCCACGACCCCGGCGCCGTCGGGCCCCCCGGCTGGGGAGGCAACGCTGACCTCTCTGTTCGGAACCTGGGAATCGACCGACAGCTTCACGCCGGCCGGCATGGACCCGATCGAGGTTCAGGCGTTCGAGGGCCTGTTTGTGGAAATCGGCGCCGACCGGGTGATCGGGCTGCGCGGCAACCGATGCGACGCCCCGACCTTCATCGAGGTGGGGCAGACGGGCGCCATGCCGACGCCGCTGCAAGCAGGGGCAGACGAGCAGTTCGCCCTGGAAGGCTTGGCGCTGATCGAGATCGCCGTTCTGTGCGCCGGCCAGGGATTCGACACCTTCTACAAGGTGGACGGCACGTTCCTGCTGACCATGATCGGCGATGCCGTCTATCGGCTGGACCGTGTGGGCGGCGAGCCCGAGCCGTCGGCTGAGGCTATCCCCGACGCTGTCGAGCCCGCTGCACCGGACCTTGAGCCCGCCGCGGCCCGGCGGGTGGCCGTCCGCTCCGGCGGGCCGCCGGAGCCGATGCCGGCACCGCGCGTCGAGATGGCGG